>NZ_JARVSX010000022.1:0-145431 GCF_030208975.1 Pseudomonas sp. ME-P-057 | reverse complement strand
GAGGCCGTTAGGCCGACGCCCTTGATCTTGATCTTGATCTTGATCTTGATCTTGACCTTGATCTCGATCCAGACCCCAAGAATTACAACAAAACAGCCCCGACCAACCCACTCACCACCCCGACCAGCATGGTCAGCACCCCCACGATCACCAGCACTTTGGCATCGAAGGATTTGCGCAGCATCAACAGCGACGGCAGGCTGACGCTGGGCAACGTCATCAACAGCGCCACGGCCGGCGCAGTGCCCAGACCCAACGTCATCAGCGTCTGCACGATAGGAATTTCCGCAGCTGTCGGAATCACGAACAGCGTCCCGACAACGGCCAACGGCACCAGCCACAACAGGCTATTGCCCATCGCGCCATCGACGTGAGGAAACAGCCACACACGCGCCGCGCCCAACACCAGCACCGCAACGACGTAAATCGGGATCGTCGTCCAGAACAACTGCCAGAGCGTCTTGCCCCAACGCACCAACAGGCTGCCTTCCTCCGGCGCCTCGGCGTTGGCGACTGCTTCCAGCGCCTGTTCAGGCACGACCTCCGGGCGAGAGATACGTTGTGCCACCAGCGAGACGCCGATCACCAGCACGATGCCGGCCACCAGCCGCAAAGCGGTGAAGCCCCAGCCCAACACGAATCCCATGAATACCAGGGTGGCCGGGTTGAGCACCGGGTTCGCGATCCAGAAGGCCAGCGCCGCGCCCACCGAGACGTTCTGCTTGCGCAAACCTGCGGCGACCGGCGCCGCGCAGCAGCTGCACATCATGCCCGGCAAGGCGAACAGGCCGCCGCGCACGGTCGAACCCAGCCCGGCGCGGCCGAACATTTTCAGCAGCCAGTCCCGCGGGATCAGCACCTGCAACAGCGAGCCCAGAATGACGGCCAGCACAGCGGCCTTCCAGATCGCCAGAAAATACACCTGCGCATAGGCCAGTGCTGCGGCCCATGGCGTGGCCGGGTTGTCATTGATGATCGAGCCGCCGATGGTGTGGGTGCCGGCGGCGACGAAGGATTTCAGGTAATACGGCGACCACTTGACGTAGTACAAGCCGATGGCGGCCACCAGCAGAAACGCCAGGGGTTTCCACCAGAACGACCAGCCACGGCGGTCGGGTGTGAACGGAAGGGCAGTCATGACAGGCACCAAAGCAGCAAATCGAGGGGGCGCGATGATACGCCGACGTCCGCGATTATAGTAGGTGTTGCAGCGTGTGACGGCGCGCGTCCGTCCGCTGAATCGAGCCCGACGCGCCGGGGAAACGCGTCGGGCGGCAGGGCTTAGAAGTGATAGGTCGCGCGGGCGAACAGCGTGCGGCCCAGGGGATCGGCGTAACGCGGGTCGTAGCCGGACTGGAAGTTGTAAGCCTGGTTGGTGAACGGCGGGTCGCGGTCGAACAGGTTGCGTACGCCGGCATCGAGGTCCAGAACCTTCTCGAAAGTGTGGCCCACCGACAGGTCCCACAACGAGTACGACGGTACAGTGCCGTTGCTGGCGCGGTCGTAATCGTTGTAACCGCTGGTGAAGCGGTTGGTCAGCGAAGCGCGGCTGTCGCCCAGGGTCCAGCTGCCGATCAGCACGTGTTTCCAGCGCGCAATCACACCGTCGCCCTGAAAGTCGCCAACCTTGTCGGTGTACGGGCCATCAATGATGTTCTGGAAGTCATAACGGTTGACGTACGTTCCGGTCAGGCCCAGGCCGAACTGGCCATACGGCGTGTTCGGGAAGCGGTAGTCCAACGTCACGTCGACGCCGTTGGTCTTGACGATGCCCAGGTTCGAGTTGCCGGTCACGATGTTGGCGATGGAACCGTCGGCGTTGCGAACGATGCGGTCGCCATAGAGATCGGCCTGGTCGAACACGGTGGACTCAGGGAACGACTGAATCTGGTTGGAGATATGAATCCACCAGAAGTCCAGGCCCATCGACAGGTTGTTCAGCGGTTGATAAACGAAGCCCAGAGTGACGTTGCGCGCTTTCTCCGGCGACAGGTCGGCATTGCCGCCACTGCGGTTGAGGAACTGCTGATTACAGTCACGGCCCGCCTGGCCGCCGGGCTGCACAGTGCCGCCTGCGCAAAGGGTCGGGTCATCGTAGTAACCCTGGCTGTAGGCCAGGCTTTGCGGCGCATACAACTCGTACAGCGACGGCGCGCGGAAGCCTTCGCTGTACGCGCCGCGCATGACCAGCTCTTTGAAAGGCTGGAAGCGGAACGAGTATTTCGGGTTGGTGGTGCTGCCGAAGTCGCTGTACTTGTCGTGGCGCACGGCGGCAGTCAGTTCCAGGCTGTCCAGAACCGGCACGTTCAGCTCGGCGTATTCAGCCTTGACGCTGCGGTCGCCGGACACGCTGCCTGCCGAGTCCAGGCCCAGGCTGTCGATGTCGTCGACGAAGTCCTCGTAGTTCTGATGCAGCTTTTCCTTGCGGTATTCGCCGCCCAGCGCCAGCCCGGACTCACCCGCGCCGAACCAGTTGCCGATCTCGCGGCTGATGCGTCCGTCCACGCCGTATACCCGGCCAACGGCGGTGGAGTACTCGCCGTGGTACGCCGCGTTGTCAATGAACTGCTGGCCTGCGGCTGACTGCGGTCCGAAGGGGTTGAGCAGGCCGCTGGCCAGTCCGGCGGTCAGTGCACGGTCGCTGACGTAGCCGGAGGTCACGGAGGAAACCACTTTGCTCTGGTTGTAATTGGCGCCAAGGTTGTAATCCCAGCCGCCAACGGTGCCGTCGAAGGTCAGCAGCAGGCGCTGGTTGGTGTTCTGATCCTTGCTGCCACGCGGGCCTGCGGCGGTTTCGCGCCAGGCCGTGTCCACCGGCTGGGTCGGGTCCAGGGCAAAGTTGCCTGGCCCCGGGGTAATGCCGTTGCCCGGGTAGTACGGCGAAGACGGGTCGATGCTCAGGCCGGTCAAGGGCGCCGGGCCGATGCTGGTGGCGTTGTTGTTGCGCGCCCAGAAGTACTCGAGGCTGACGTTGTGGTCATCGGCCAGCTTGCCGGTGGCCCGGCCGAAGAACGAGGTCTTCTCGGTCTGCGGCACCAGGTCAATGTATTCACGGGTGCTGAACCGGCACAGGCCGTTCACGCTCACCAGGCTTTTGCCGCTGCAGTTCGGCGCGAGCGGGTTGGCGCTGTTGTCGCCCTGGTAATAGTTGCCGGGATAAGCCGTGCCGGAGGTCTGATTGAGGCCGCGGCCGGGGACATAGTCCTTGGCGAAGGAGCGGTCGTTGGCGTCGAGATTTTGCTGTTTGTTGTAGTTGAACACGCCCATGACGTTGAAGCGGTCTTCGTCCAGGTCGCCAAAGCCCCAGCTGGCGCTCGCGTCCTTGCTGGCGCCGCCACCGCTGGCGGTCGGGGTGTCGCCGCCGAGGCTCAGGGTGCCGTCGGTCAACGACTTTTTGGTGATGAAGTTGATGACACCGCCAATGGCGTCCGTGCCGTACAGCGCCGATGCGCCGTCGCGCAGCACTTCAATGCGGTCGATGGCGGCGAAGGGAATCATGTTCAGGTCGATGGCACTGCCATTGGGCGTGCCGACGCCGGACAAGGCGTTGTTGGCCAAACGACGGCCGTTGAGCAGGATCAGCGTCTTGTTGGCACCGATGCCGCGCATGTCGGCGTAGGACGCGCCGCCGGTCGAGGCGCCGACCGAGCCTGCGCTGTTCATCATCGACTGACTGCCGGTGATGCGCTGGACCATCTGTTCGGTGGTGGTCACGCCCTGCTTTTTCAGCTCTTCGGCGCGCAGAATGGTCACCGGCACTGCGGTTTCCGCGTCCGCCCGACGCACCGCGGAGCCGGTGACTTCCACGCGTTTGAGCTGGGTGGTGGCCGGCATCGCGGCCACCGCGGCGGCGGCAGGTACGGCAGCGTCATTGCCCGTCGCGGCATCGGCAGCGCTATCCGTGCTGTCAGCACCATAGGCCGGGCTCATGCCGACCGCCAGCGCGCAAATCAGCGCGCGGGGGTGGCGTTGTACAGCGACGACAAGGGGCTTGAGGGTGAAACCAGGAAAGCTCATCAGCATGGTAATTTCCGATTGATTCCAGATGTTGGTGAAATGGCCTTGTGAGCCCTCGTTGCTCCGATGCGGTTGTGGCGCTCGGGTATTTCCTTATTTCAAGCAAGCCGCTCCCCTCCGGGCCGAAAACCGGACGGCAATGAATCGGGAGTAGGGTGTGCAGGGCCGCGCAACTGCGGCCCCGCTTCAACTGCGGGTCATTTGGAAGTCATCACGGAAATCCGCGTGATGCCTGAGCGCTCGATCGACGCCATGGCCTTGGCGACCTGGCCGTAATTGACGGCGGTGTCGGCCTGCAACTGCACGCGCACCTCCGGGTCCCTGGCCTTGACTTCCTTGAGGCTCACTTCAAGGGATTCCGGCGCAACCTCGGATTTGGCCAGGTAAAATTTGCCGTCCTGATCGACGCTGACCACCACCGGGTCTTTCTTGTCGGCGGGCGCAACCGCATCGGTTTTCGGCAGGTTGACCTTGATCGCGTTGGTCATCAGCGGCGCGGTGACGATGAACACCACCAGCAGCACGAGCATCACGTCCACCAGCGGCGTGACGTTCATTTCGCTGAGCACTTCATCGCTGTCTTGAGTGGAGAACGACATCAGCTCGCCTCCCGCACAGCCTGGCTGTGTGTGCTGGCGATGGCCTGACGGTTGATGCTGAAGGCGCTGCGTTGGGCAAGGGCATCGAAGTCGTGGGCGAAATCGTCCATATCGGCTACGGCCAGCTTGAGACGTCGCAGGAAGAAGTTGTAAATCAGCACGGCGGGCACTGCGACGGCGATGCCCACACCGGTGGCGATCAGTGCGTGGCCAATGGGGCCGGCCACCGTCTCCAGGCTGGCGGAGCCGCTGGCGCCGATGCTTTGCAGCGCTTCCATGATCCCCCAGACCGTGCCGAACAGGCCGATGAACGGCGCCGTGCTGCCAATACTGGCGAGAATCGCCTGACCGGCCTCCAGCGCGCGGCGCTCCTTCTGGATCTGCTGGCGCAAGTTGCGCTCCAGCCGGTCGGAGCGGTTGATGGTGTGGGCCAGTTGCTGGGTGTTGCGCGGCGTCTCGTCCACCGCCATGGCTTCAAAACCGCTGTTGGCGATGCGCGCCAAACCGCCAGGGTATTGCGTCGCATGCTCGGCGGCAGTGAGCAGATCAGGCGCGCCCCAGAAAGCCTTGCTGAACTGCCGGTTCTGTTTCTTCAAACGCAAATACTGCGCAGACTTGATCAGCAACAGCCCCCAGCTGAGCACCGAAAAAAGCACCAGCGCCCAGAGTACGCCGGGGACAATCATTGAAGAGATCGATTCGTTCATGGTTACACCTCACCCGCTATCAAAAGAATTGTCAGTAATGGGCTGGCCCGTTCACTCGGGCAGCTTGAAATCAATGGTTTGCGTCGCGAAGCCTTCAATCGGGGTGTCGCCGCGCTTGGCCGGAACAAACTTCCAGTTGCGGACGGTTTCCACGGCGGCGTCGTCCAGGACCTGTTTGCCGCTGGATTTGGTCACCTCCACGCTGCCGGCCCGACCGTTGGGCAGCACCTTGATGCGCAGAATCACCCGACCTTCCATGCCCTTGCGCAACGCCGCACCGGGATATTCCGGAGGCGGATTGCCGAGGCTGGCCAGACCGGAAATCGCCGCTGACTCCTTGGCCGGTGCGGCGGGCGCTGCAGCCGGGGCTGGCGGCGCGGGCGAGGGCGTAGGCGCAGCCGGCGCTGGGTTGCTGGGCGCGGCAGGTGCAGCAGGCGCGGGCGGCATTGGCTTTTTCACCGGTTCCGGTTTCTTCACCGGCTTGGGTTTCTCCACCTTTGGCTTCTCGACCGGCTTGTCGACAGGCTTGGGCGGTGGCTTCAAGGCATCGGGGTCCTCGGTTGGCTGCTCCGGCTGTGCGGGTTCCGGGGGCGGTGGAGGTGGAGGCGGCGGCGGCGGCTCAGGCGGCGGTGGCTCCGGTGTTGGCGGTGTCGGGCTGGTCAGCTCAACGGTCATCTCCGGCACTTGCGGTGCCACTTCCGGAATATCGGCTTTTGCGGTCTGCACATACCACCAGATGGCGCCATGAATAAGAACCGAGGCGGCAATCAATAACACCACCTGCGTGCGGCTTAGTTCGCCGGGGCGCGAGGTGTTTTCCTTGAAAGGAATGCGTGGCCAGGCCGCGGAAAGTTCGTCCGGTGCCCACTCAGGCAATGCTTTCATTTTTACCGCATCATTCATTAAAGCTCCCTCGCAAAGTTGAAGGGCAATAAGGGTTCGTTCCAAGCAGGAAGCTCCTGTTGGAAGTTGACGCCCATGCTGTCTAAAGCAAGAGGCCTTCAGCTGCGGCTCATTAAAGAGCGCGCATTGTTATTGACGGCGTGCAGACTTAACTAAGGAGAAGCATTGCAGATTCCTGATAACTGATCCTGAAGAACAGTGAAATGGGTTTCGCCGTAACGCAGGTTCAAGGTGTGAATTGCAACCGCTATGCCAGTGGCAGGCTCTGGCCCGCTGTTTTCGACCTAATCAGCCGTGATGTCGCATTCTTGTAAGTTTTTAGCGAATTCCGGTGGTTTGGCCTGTTTGAAGACTTATATGCACTAACCGCTGAGGCAATTACGGGGCGAGAGCGTACCCACGGGTTGGCGGGGCTAAGCCGCATTCACCCAAGTAGTGACTGAGCAGAATGTGTTGCACCAAAGTTGATTGAACGGTGCAAGTTGGTGCGATGATTAATTAGCTGGTCATGTTGATGGTTTCCGAAGTTGTGACTTGCTAGTCAGATGATGGACTAAGGGCTGACATAAAAGAGCAGAGCGCACAAAGGCCAGGCATGAAACGGCGCCCTCATCCAAGCCCGAAGATGAGTTGCATGTATTGCGCGCAAGGAGGTATCCCGTTAATAAAAACGTGCCGCAGTGACGTTGCAGTCAACAGGCTTTAAATAAAAAACTCAGTGCTGGTAGTCAGCCTGAGCGTTGAAGCGAGATGCGAGGGCTGACAGGTCGGCTAGCGGCGACGTTCAGCAGCGCCGCAAAGGCGTGGAGTGAGCAAAGCGAAAATGACGGATGCATGTCTGGCACGTATCGAATTCCTTATCGACGGACGCCTGGCTTCTGGCCGGCGTCCTGCACTGTTTCGGACGGGGTAACGTCCGGTTCCTGCACGCGGGGGCGGGGTTCGCACCGTTTGGCAGCGCAAGCTCGCGGTGGCGAAGGCTCGCCGCGCAGCGTTTAGTGGTACTGACGTTCCACTGCAATGTTCTCTAGAAAGAAGTGTGCCAAAACGTGTCCGGATGTAACATTTCTGACGCAGTGCCGTGTGGCACAGCCCTTGGGCCGGATTGAACATCCATGCAATCTTCTGCGTATCTTCAAGACATCCTCTAGGCATCCCTCAAGGAGCAACGTCATGAGCCATTTCTTTCCCGCGCATCCGGGTTATCGCCAGATTCGCGAGCGCTTCCTGGCTGCGGCCACCGCGGCCGGTGCGCAGCTCACTGAATACGTCCACCCGATGGCGGGACCTTTTGGCGAAACCCTGGCCACTGATGTGGCCTGGCTGGGCAACCCCGATGCGCGGCGTGTGCTGGTGGCGCTAAGCGGCACCCATGGCGTCGAAGGCTTTTACGGGTCCGATTGCCAGAGCCGCTGGCTGGAGGGGTTTGATGCTCGGACGCTGCCCGACGGCGTGGCGATCCTGATGATCCATCTGATCAACCCTTGGGGCACGGCCTGGATGCGCCGGGTCAATGAAGACAACCTCGACCAGAATCGCAATTACCTGGATTTCAGCCGACCGCTGCCTGATAACCGCGCGTACGGAGAGGTCCACGCCATTTATGCGTGCGATCAATTGCACGGCCCGAAGCGTGATCAGGCGGACGCGCTGTTCAACGCGGCAATTGAGCACCATGGCTGGGCGGGCTTGATGTCAGTGGTGGAGGCGGGGCAGTACGCATTCCCGGATGGCCTGTTTTTCGGCGGTATCGCGCCGAGCTGGTCCAACCGCACGCTGCGCAGCATCATTGAGCGCCACCTACGAGACGCCGAGGTAATCTGTTGTTTCGATCTGCACACCGGCGCGGGCGACTACGGCCATCCGATGCTGATGAGCATCGTCGAGCGGGCCTATCCTGCGCTGGAGGATGCCAGGGCGCTGTTCGGGCCGTGGCTGTTCACGCTGATCACCGGCGCCAACCGCGTCAGCGACACCGGTGTGGCTGCGACGTCGACGGGTTACACCTCGCAGATGCTGCTGGATGCACTGCCGGGCGTGCATCTGATGCCGTTTGTGATCGAATGCGGGACATACCCCGGCGCCGTCGTCCACCAGCATCTGCGAGACGACCATTGGCTGCATCTGCACGGCGATCCACTGGACAAGACCGGCCGATGCATCAAGCAAGGGTTGCTGGAGCAGTTCTACCCGGCGGACCCGGACTGGCAGGAAGTCGCGTGGATCAGGACGCGGCAGGCATGGGACAAGGCGCTGGCGGCATTGCCTGGCATACACCGAGCCGAGTAATGAATCGATCAAGGGCGACCGATCGCCCGTCAGCAACAACGCATCCCCCTTGCAGGAGCGCGCTTGCCGGCGAAGAAGCCGGTACCATCACCACATATCAAGCCGTAATAACGCCGTTGTTCCGGGCAATCTCGGTCTTGAACAGGAACGCAAACTCTGTGTAGGAGCGCGCTTGCCCGCGAAGAGGCCGGTACATCCGCTGCACATGCGGCGATAGAAATTACGTCTTCGCGGGCAAGCGCGGTCCTACAGGTTTTTGCGGGGACAGGCTTCTGTGGTTGCCGCAGGATCGCTGGTGCCCCGTCATCCCTTGATGAGTCGCTCTGCCAGCGCTGGCAGCAGGGTTTCGCAGGACGCTTCTATCTTGATATCCAGCAGGTCATCCGCCCGGGTTTTGCCCAGGTTTATGGCGATAAGGGGTTTGCCCTGATCGTTGATCGCGCGGCACAGGCGAAAGGCCGAAAAGGCCATCAGCGACGAACCCACCACCAGCAACCCCGGCGCTTCCTCTACCCGTTGCATGGCTTTTGCTGCGGTGGCCGGTGCCACGTTTTCCCCGAAAAACACCACGTCAGGTTTCATGCGCTGACCGCCGCAGTGGGGGCAGTGGGGCACCTGGAAGCGCGCTTCGAAGACCGGGTCGAGCAGGGTGTCGCCGTCGGGCGCCTGCACCGCATCCACCCCGGCCAGATACGGATTTTGCTCGACCAATGCCCGCTGGATAATGTGTCGCTCAGTGCGTTGCCGGCAGTCCAGACACAGCACCCAATGCAGGCTGCCATGCAATTCCACGACATCATCGCTGCCGGCCTGATCGTGCAGGGCGTCGACGTTCTGGGTGATGACGCCGCTGATGAGGCCGTGCCGCTGCAACCGGGCAATTGCCTCGTGGGCCGCGTTGGGTTGCGCTGCACGCACACGCGGCCAGCCCAGCATGGCGCGTGCCCAATAACGGCGCCGAGCCTCGGGCGCATTGAGGAATTCCTGAAACATCATCGGCTGCCGACCGCGCCGCACACCCTCGCTGTCGCGGTAGTCGGGAATACCGGAAGACGTACTGATGCCGGCGCCGGTGAGCACGACGAACGCGCGGTCGTGCATCCAGTGCAGGAGGGTGTCGACGGGGTGCTGAGGCGTATCAGACATGCACACATTCTCACGAGAGGCTGTGTGCCGATACTAAGCGAGATAAGCGGGAAGGGGCAGCCACAGTTGCGACGTCATCGCGCCCGACGCCTTCCCGGCTAAAGCCCGTCCCACAGGACGACCGCGTGCTGTAAGTGGGACCGGCTTTAGCCGGGAAGGGGCCGGTTTGAGCGCCATCGTCCTCGGAACGCACGCTTGATGCGCTACCGCTATCGGGCTGCTCCTAACTCAACAATTCGGCAAACGCCTTGTCGTCTTCAAGCACTTTCGGCAGCGCGGCAAACACTGCGTCCAGTTTCACGCCCTCCATTAATGGCCCGTCCACTTCCTGCTGCGCCTCTGGTGTTGCGCCGCCGTGATGCTCCAGTGCAGCGGAAATGGTCAGCGCCTGGGCGACGATGCGCGGTTGCGTCGCGTCGCCGGGTGCCTGCATCGGCCGCGCCTGATAGGCGATGGCATCCTGAATCACCGCCGGTAAGCCCCAGCGCCGGGCCAGTTCCGCGCCGACTTCCGGATAACCAAAGCCCAATTGCAGCGTTTCGATCGCCGCACGGCCCGTGGTGCCGGTTTTGGTCAGGCTGTTGATACGCTCGGCCACCGCCGGCGCACCGGTCTGTATCAGCAACTCGCCGATGTCGTGCATGACCCCGCACGTAAAAGCGATTTCCGCATCTGCCCCGGACTGTTTTGCCAGTACCCGGCAGATGCCTGCCACCTGGAAACTCTTCAGCCAGAATCCCTTGAGGTCGAAACTCGGCCCGGCCTTGAAAGCCCCGGTCACCGCCGATGCCAGCACCAGTGTGCGCAAGGTATTGAAGCCCAGGCGCATGGCTGCGTCTTCGATGCTGGAGGACTCCCGCGCGCCACGAAAGCGTGCGGAGTTGGCCAAACGCAGGATCTTGGCGGCGATTACCGGGTCCTTTTCGATGTTGCGGGCGATGCTTTCAAGGTTCGACGACGGGCTGTCGAACTGTTTGATAAGGTCCTGCGCCACCTTGGGAATGCTGGGAAGACTGCTCAAATCGGCAAACAACTGATCGATACCCATGCACGCTGCTCCGTTTCAGATGATTTACACACCATAGGCAACATTGAGGAAACTGCACGCCTGCTTCGGTGCTTTTGCTACGAGCGGCACAAACTCCGGCATTCCAGCGCGACAGCGGCTGATCTTTTTTGGCTCATGTGCTGCCAAGGCGGTTTGCGGGGAGAAAAATCAGTAATATGGCGACACACCGGAGCAGGTCGCGTCCTGTACCGGGCCTTATCGATGAAACGCCAGACGCCGGAAGCTCCCGGCCGCGCTGGCCTGGACATAGAGGGTGTCATGGGTAACGACAGCATTAACTGGGACAAGCTCGGCTTTGACTACATCAAGACCGACAAACGCTACCTGGCTCACTGGCGCGATGGCGAGTGGGACCAAGGCACCCTGACCGAAGACAACGTGCTGCACATCAGCGAAGGCTCCACCGCGCTGCATTACGGCCAGCAATGCTTCGAAGGCCTCAAGGCCTATCGCGCCAAAGACGGTTCGATCAACCTGTTTCGCCCTGATCAGAACGCCGCGCGTATGCAGCGCAGCTGCAGCCGTCTGCTGATGCCCCATGTGCCGACTGAACAGTTCATCGAAGCGTGCAAGCAGGTCGTCAGCGCCAACGAGCGCTTCATCCCGCCTTACGGCAGTGGAGGCGCGCTGTACCTGCGTCCGTTCGTGATCGGCGTCGGTGACAACATCGGCGTGCGCACGGCACCCGAGTTCATCTTCTCGGTGTTCTGCATCCCGGTCGGCCCGTACTTCAAGGGCGGCATGAAGCCGCACAACTTCGTGATCTCCAGCTACGACCGCGCAGCCCCGCAGGGCACCGGTGCGGCCAAGGTCGGTGGCAACTATGCCGCAAGCATGATGCCGGGCAGCGAAGCCAAAAAAGCCAACTTCGCCGACGCCATCTACCTGGACCCGTTGACCCACACCAAGATCGAAGAGGTGGGTTCTGCCAACTTCTTCGGCATCACCCACGACGACGAATTCATCACGCCGAAGTCGCCGTCCGTGCTGCCGGGCATCACCCGTCAGTCGCTGATCGAACTGGCGCAAAGCCGTCTGGGCCTGAAGGTCATTGAAGGCGAGGTGTTCATCGACAAGCTCGACCTGTTCAAGGAAGCCGGCGCCTGTGGCACCGCTGCCGTGATCACCCCGATCGGCGGCATCAGCTACAACGACAAGCTGCACGTGTTCCACAGCGAGACCGAAGTAGGCCCGGTGACCCAGCGCCTGTACAAAGAGCTGACCGGCATCCAGTCCGGCGAGATTGAAGGCCCGGCAGGCTGGATCGTCAAGGTCTGATACTGAGCGCTTAATGCCACCCAAAAAACCACCGCCATCGCGCGGTGGTTTTTTTTCGCGTGGGGAGAGCGACGGCAAATGCTTGCGATAATCGCCAGCAGGGGAAACCTTGGCTTGATCCATCTCCACCACGGCCAGGGATGCGCAAGGGCGGCGTGACTGATTCGGCTGGCGTGAGGCACGGCGCTGTTGGGCACCCTTGCCCTGCAGCGAGCGGGATCAGTGCATCTATCGACTGCTGCAGTTTCCCTACCTTATTTAATAATACCCTCTGTGGATTTCAGCATCGTCTGCTGTGGGAGTTCCTGATACGCTTGGAGATAGTACTTGGCAAAAAGCAATGTGTCGTTAAAGCCCCATTTAGCCGCTATGGATTGCCATGTTTCAGATCGGGAGGCCGCCAGAATGTCTTTGTGAGCCCTGCCTAATCTAATCATTCTCAAATAGCGCATCGGTGTAGTGTCTTTGTACCTCTTGAAACCAATCTGCAGGTTTCTGGAGCTCGTATGCGCATAGTCGGCAACGTCCGATATCAATATGGGTTTGTCGGCGTTGTGTTGCATGTAATCGACTGCTCGGTTTATAAACTTTGGGTGCGCATGGCGCGTCTTTGTACTTAGACTAGATGATTGGTTGTGGGGTGCAGACTCGAGTAACGTCAATAGGAGAGCCTGTTTTAGATAGGATGCTGCAATCGGTGATTGCAGATCCTGACCCGAGTCAAAATAGAGCCGTATGGCATCCACTATTGATCTGAAGAGCGGCCAGGTTTTCGAAGATTTGGGCAGGACCGGAACAAAGTTCAATCTGTCAAAGCATGGATAACCCACCAGAGCCGAAAACTCCCGATGCAGCAGCGGAGCTTCTATCATAATTGTGTCGGTGAATGTTCCAGGTGTGTAATGCCCCTGGATTAAATTTGCGCTGTCAATGATGCACATCTGCTGCGAAACGCTGACCCGTCCCAAGCCTCCCATTTCCCAATCCGACACACCTGCATGTGTAAAAGAGATGAAGTAGACGTCAGTGACGGCTTGTTTTGCAAAACCCCAGCCTGACTGGCTTTTCGTAGAGCAAAGGTACATTCCGTCCATGCTGTATGTGGTCTTTTTATAGTCGAAAGACTTCGAGCTCTCAACCTTTATTTCAGGCGATAGACCGCAATTATTATAATAGTCCCTTAAAAAATCTGCGTTTTTGAAATGCACCGAAGATATATTGCTGCTAGTCAAAGTTTGCACCTTCGCTGCGAGTTGACGCTCTGTCGAATTTTTTTACCAGGCGGGCTCAACGTATCGGATGCTCGCTAAAAATGCAACGGGCCTGAAAAACCGGTGCGAAAACGAATAGAAGGTCTAAAAAAACGAAGACTTAACGGGTCATTATTGTGACCTTCTTCGTAATCAGGTACTACGCCACTTGGCAAAGGCATGTCAGACGCGGAATTCATCGCGAGGCTGATTGCCCCAATGGTGAACCAACGCAATAGAGGTGCTGAAGGTAATCATAACCTGTTGACGTCTAGTGGAAGTATGAAGAGACATTTGGAGGCGCACGATTTTGAGCCTGTACGAGTTGGCTTACTATGTAGACAGCATTGAAGTGGTCATTCTTGTCCATTGCGATGTAATGGATGAGCCGCGAGCCTGGCATTGGGCGGCTTGCAATGCGGGTGTAGGCCTTTTGTTGAGGAGCGAGCGTGACAAGACAATGCTTTCCAACAGAAAAAATGCTGAACGATATGGCATTGATCGCGTTGTCTGGAAAAAATGCCAACGATGAGTCAGGCGAATAGAGGCGATTCAAGAGATGCCCGCATGCTCTTATGGTATGGGGTCTTCGCTTCGACACTGGCGCTCATAATTAGAATGAGTAGTGCTTAACAAGAGTTCTCCAAAACAAAAGAGGCGTATATGTTCGGGCATGAATACAAAGCAGAACTGGCGGCCATGAAGGCTGAAGTACAGGGACTCAGAGCATTGATGCGCGCGCTCGAAAATTCGATGGCTGTCGTGGAGCTGGAACCTGACGGAAGGTTCGTTCGTGCCAACGATAAATTTCTCGCCACGATGGGGTACCGTGCAGAGGACCTGGCCGGTAAGACGCATCGTGATTTCTGCGACCCGGAAATCGCAAGGAGCAGTGAGTACACAGATCTGTGGGCTTCGCTGCGTGCAGGCAGATTCATATCCGGCACGTTCAAACGTATTGCCAGGTCGGGCAGAAGCGTCTGGCTCGAAGCAAGTTACAGTCCTGTTGTCGACGCGGAAGGTCGAATTGTCAAAGTGATCAAATACGCGTTGGATGTCACTCAAAAAGTTCTGCTGGACAATGAAATCCGCAGCAAGCTTAACGCCGTTGATCTTGCCATGGCGATATGTGAGTTTGACCCAGCCGGTCAAGTGCTTGCTGCCAATGAGAATTTTCTGCAGGTCATGGACTACGCACTAGCCGAGATCAAAGGCAAACATCACAAGAGCTTCTGCGAGTCCTCCCTCGTCAACACTACCGAATATTCAGAATTCTGGCGCAAGCTGAACACAGGGAAATTTGTGGGTGGACAGTTCAAACGGATTGGAAAAAACGGCCGGGTTGTTTGGCTGGAAGCGACCTATAACCCCGTTTTTGACGCGGATGGCAAAGTCTACAAAATCGTCAAATTCGCCAGCGACATAACCGCCAAGGTGGAGACGCAGGAAGCCGACGCGCACGGTGCCTCCAAGGCTTATCACATTTCAGCCGAAACCGAGAAAGTTGCCGAGCAGGGCACTCTTGTGATTCAGGAAACAGCGAGAGAAATGCGCCAGATTGCTGAAAACATCGGCTCATCCGCCAAGCTGGTTGCACAATTGGGAGATCGATCCGAGCAGATTACGGCCATCGTCAATACGATCCGAGGTATCGCTGATCAGACCAACCTTTTGGCACTCAATGCGGCTATCGAGGCGGCACGGGCGGGCGATCAAGGCCGTGGATTTGCAGTCGTGGCCGACGAGGTGCGTCAACTCGCCGGGCGCACTAGCGGCTCAACCAAAGAGATTGCAGGCATGATCGGCAAGATTTTGGCGGAGACACGCGAGGCGGTTGCCAGCATGAACGCTACTCAAGAAGGTGCCAACCGAGGTGTCACCCTGGCGGACAAGGCTGGGCAGGTGATCGTCCAGATCCGGGACGGCGCAAGTCGTGCCGTGGAAGCGGTCAGCATGTTTGCCAATCGCATGGATGAGCCTGAATTTGCTCCCAAGCACGGCAAAAAGTAGAGGCTTGACGATCACGGCGCGGCGAGGATCCAGCAATCCGATTGAAGAGTGGTCACGGGCAGCGCTAAGAGGCCTGCCCAGTAAGGTCAACAGGTTTCACCACGGTTGTTACAAGGCAAGATTTCCGACGCGCGCCATTCCCTAATCAGTTGGCGGCGATTTCGAGAGTAGCGCTCCGCAAGCACGTCAACTTTTGCTACGTCACCCAGGTCTATCATCCGGAACTTGTTGTCAGACTCGCACCACGCCGCCAGTGATCGACGTGCCCCGATAAACCCCAGCATGATAGGCCAGACAATTTGGTCATCGGTTGGTGCATGGGCGATCGATAGCGCTATGCGTAACTTGCACTGGTCGCGCAGTGCACGACGGATTTCGCTTAGGTCTATCAGCGTTGGAAGTTTCGCTGGACTGCTTACATAGAACGTCTCATCGTCAAAAACCGAGCGCATGTCCGGCGGCAGAACAGCGTTTATCTTGGCCAAGGCATTTTTTACGGAAAAAGCAAATTTGTCATCGGTCTGACGGCTGACCCACAAAGCGCCAGCGATGAGCGCTTGTATTTCCTCTTCTGTGAATGAAAGTGGTGGAAGAAGAAATCCAGGCTTCAGCGAGTACCCCAAACCCGGCTCACCATCGATGTCAGCCCCCATATTCTGCAGTGTTTGTACGTCGCGACGAATGGTACGAAGTGAAACGCCCAGCTCATTGGCAAGTGTCCGTCCCGACACCGTTCGGCGATGTCGGCGGAGCACTTGCATAAGCTCAAATAATCGGTCACTTCTCGCCATTTCTTACTCCATCGCAATGACACCTCTACCGCCAAGTTTCTGACCGTGCTCAAGTTCACCGATCAATTGAACAGCGTCCTCCAAGGACACCGTTCTCCCTATTCGGGTCTTGAAACTACTCTCACTGGCTGCTTTGGCAAGCTTATCCAGAATGTCGGCGCGGGGCGATCCGATCACTGGCTTGAGCCGGCGGTCAAACAAAGCTCGAATAAACTTGCCCGGTCCAGGATTCAGATCCAGAAATATCCCGTCCTTACGCAACATCGATAGGCCTGTCGAAACCGATAGAGTCGCCGCAGTGTCATAGACCATATCGAAGCGGGTGGAGATGCTTGAAAACTGGATGTGCCGATAATCATAAACGGTCTGCACACCGAAGGATTCCGCACGCTGCAGGTCTACGACGCTGCAGCTGCCTGAAACCACAGCCCCATGCATTAGCGCTATTTGTACCGCAGCTTCGCCTACCGCTCCTGAACATCCGTTGATAAAGACATGTTGGCCAGGTTGTAGCTTTGCCTTGTCAATCAACCCATTCCAGGCGGTAACACCCGGTGTGCCCAGACAAGCTGCATTGTCGAAGGCGACGTTATCGGGCTTGAGCGTTAAGAATGTTTCCTTGGTGATAACAGCCTGGCCAAACGCTCCGCTTTCTTTAAAACGAGCCAGTCCGAATACTGCGTCGCCGACCTTTAACCGATTCACGCCTGGGCCAACCGCTGAGATTGTCCCCGAGAAATCCATGCCCATTGCACGCGGGAACTTCGTCCCAGTGATGATCTTCATCAGTCCAGCACGGAGCTTCCAGTCAATTGGATTTATTGCGGCGAATTCTACCTTCACTGCCACCTCACCGTGGCCTGGAGGGGGTAGGTCAAAGTCGCTGACCTTCATCACCTCTGGCCCACCATAAGCGTTGTACTGAATGCGTTTCATCATGCGTCTCCAAACTCCGGTTAATTCCTGGAGACGACTGTATAGGGCGATGTGGACAGTTTTTGGCACCATCCAATCGAAGCACCTTGTGTACGCAGATTGACTATCACCTCCATCGTGCGTAGGGCAATGGCGTCACACACCGGGGCTCCCGAGGGCGATGCCGGTCTTGGCGTTGTCATCGCTAAAGCCCGGGAAGGAGCTGCCAGGGGAGCGGCCCCATCGGTTCGAGCTCGCGTATTAGGTCAATCAGGAGGCGCAGGCCAACAGGAATCTGTCTGAAACTTGAATAGTAAATGTGAAAGCCCGGGTCATGGTGAGTCCAGTCAGTAAGGACTCGCTGCAGCGAGCCCTCCGCAATCTGTCGCTCGACTACCTTTACCGGGACATACATCAAACCTGCGCCGCGCATGGCCATTGCCACACCAACGCGACCCTCATCAATGGTGATGGGGCCCGGCACGTCTATCTCCAGCTGGTGGCCATCTTTCGAGAACTGCCAGTGGTAAATGCGTGCATTGCCCAGGCGCACGCGCAGACACCGATGATGGTGCAGGTCGTCCGGATGCACCGGAACACCGAAACGCTTCAGGTAATCCGGCGCTCCAACGACGGCCCAAGCGACATCGGGAGAGAGCCGCTGGGCGATCATGTCTTCGGGCACCGTCCCTCCGTAACGTATCCCCGCATCGTGGCCGTCACCGATGACATCGACCATTCGATTGGTGACGGTGAGGTCAACCTCTATATCCGGGTAGCGATCAACGAAGACTGGGAGAACAGGGCCCAGTAGCAGCTTCGCGCCGTCGCTCAAGACATTTAGTCTGATCCGTCCCGCAGGCTCATCTCGTAGACGGTTCAAGGCCTCCAGCGCCTGGCCGATATCGTTGACCGGCGCGCTGATGAGGCCCTGCAGCTCTTCGCCGGCTGCCGTCAGCGTTACGCTTCTCGTGGTGCGGTTGAGCAGTCGAACGCCAAGCCTCGTCTCAAGCCCCTTCATGGCATGGCTAAGCGCAGATGCGCTGATGCCGACTTCCAGCCCTGCTTTCCTGAAGCTCTGGTGCCGAGCGATGGCAAGGAAATACACAATATCTGCCAGGTTCGTGCGGCTCAGCTGCATTTATCACTCCGAGGTACAGCGGGAAAGTCAGCCGACTGCCGGCAAGTGGTCAATCAGCTTATCGAGCGTAATGGGGTAGTCGCGGATTCTAATGCCGGTCGCGTTATAAACAGCGTTGGCAATCGCTGCAGCGGCGCCGGAAATGCCTAGCTCACCTACGCCTTTAGCTTTAAGCGGCGTGGCATAGGGATCAACCTCATCCAGGAAAATGACCTCCTGATGAGGAATGTCGGCATGCACCGGTACTTCGTAGCCGGCCAGGTCGTGATTCACAAAAAAGCCCAAGCGATGATCCACAATCATCTCCTCCATCAGCGCAGCACCCGCGCCCATGGTCATTCCCCCGATGATCTGACTTCGTGCTGTTTTCGGGTTGAGTATCCTGCCCGCTGCGCACACTGCAAGTTGACGACGAATACGGATCTCGCCAGTGGCAGCGTTTACCCCAACTTCAACGAAGTGGGCGCCAAAAGTTTGCTGAGCATACTGCTTGGCCAGGTCGCCGAACTCTATGAAGTCTTCGGCCACCAGCTCCCCGTCTTTTGTTGCATTCGCTAATCGCAGACTATTCGACCCGTCATGAACGTGGCCGTCAGCGAATTCTGTGGTGGTGGGATCAAATCCCAATTTTATCGAAACGGCTTCCCTGAGCTTCACACACGCAGCATAGACGCCCGCCGTGGATGAGGCAGCGCCCCATTGACCGCCTGAACCCGATGATTCCGGGAAGCGAGAGTCCCCCAAGTGGACGTTTACCTTGTCCACATCCACGCCCATCATCTCCGCAGCGGTCTGGGCAATAATCGTGTACGAGCCAGTGCCTATATCGGTCATGTCGGTTTCGACGGTGACTATGCCTTTACGATCAAGCCGGACGCGAGCCGCGGACTTTGTCGTCGGTGCGCCTCGGATCGCGGACGCCATTCCCAAGCCAACCCACCAGCCGTCACGGAGTTCTTTGGCCGGATGGGCATTGCGTTGCCCCCAGCCGAAATGATCGGCCCCCTTATTCAGGCACTCGACTAACTGGCGTTGAGAGAACCGGCGATCCGGCTGCTCGGGGTCTACCTGGGTGTCGTTGATAACGCGAAATTTCACGGGATCCATTCCCAGTTTCTCGGCCATCTCGTCCATGGCAATCTCCAGAGCCATCATGCCTGGCGCTTCACCGGGCGCACGCATGGCGCTACCTTCAGCAAGGTCGAGTTGGGCAAGATAGAGGCGCGTCATGCGGTTGGCGCCCGCATACAATGTTCGAGTCGATGCGGTGGCGGCTTCAGTACGACCACCTCGCAGATTGCCCGACCAACTCTCATGGCCAACGGCAGTGAGCGTGCCGTCGGTATTAGCACCGAGCCTGATTCGTTGAATCGTCGCAGGCCTATGGGTCAGGTTGTTAAACATGAGTGGGCGGGGGAGTGCGACTTTTACCGGACGGCCAACCTCTTTCGCGGCGAGAGACGCCAATACCGCGTCGCACAAAATAGTACCTTTTCCGCCGAAGCCGCCGCCGATGTAGGGCGAAATGAGGTGGACGTTGCCTTTGGGAATTCCCAGTGTTTTGGCAAGGTCTCTAACGCCCCAATTCATCTGCTGGATCGATGTCCAAAGCGTCAGTTTGTCACCCTGCCATTGAGCAATGGTGGCATGAGGCTCCATCATCGCGTGCGCATGATCCGGGGTGGTGTAATGGCCGTCGAGTGTGACAGCCGCCTGCGTAAATGCGCCTTCGAAATCCCCGATCTCAGTGTGTGGAGGAGGGCCAAACGCGCCCGCCGCGGGCGTGGTGGCAGACGCACGCTGGGCTGAGAGGTCGTAGGCGCCCGTTTCTCTGACGTAATAGACCCGGATCAACGCCGAAGCCGCCCTGGCTTGTTCGAACGTGTCTGCCACGACGATTGCTACCGCTTGGTGATAGTGATCGACCTTCGGCCCGGCCAGTGCCCGATCAACGTAAAACTCACCTCTGTCCAATTGACCTGCATTTTCGTGGGTGACGATGGCGATGACACCGCTGGCCTGCCGTGCTTCGCTTGAATCGATAGACGATATCCGGCCTTTGCCGATTGCCGAGCCGACAATATAGCCGTAGGCGGGGGCGCTTAGTGCGGCTCGTTGTTCGTAAGCATAGGTCGCTGTGCCAGTCGTCTTCAGCTTGCCTTCAACACGATCCTTTGGCTGACCGATCACCTTCATCTGATCAATCGGGTTTGTGCTCGCGGGCGTATCAAACTTCATTAGGCGTACTCCTGATCAATCGATCGCAGCCGTGCGAGGGCGTTGTGAAGAAGGCGAGTTAGAAAGAACCAGACCGATCGTCCGTTCCGCCAGTTTGATTTTGAAAGCGTTTTGCGCGGTTGGACTAGCGCCAGCCAGCAAATGTGTTGCTACGGTTTTAGCGCCATCAGGCAGATATGCCTCGGCCGCTTCACTTCGCCAGGGCTTGTATGACATTCCCCCCAGTGCGATCTGCCCCGTTCCATCGGGCAGCACGATCGCAGCGACGGAAACCAGCGCAAACGCGTAAGACGCACGGTCACGGACCTTGTAGTAGATGTGCTCGCCGCCAATAGGCTTGGGCAAGGTGACAGCGGTAATCAGCTCGCCTGCGCTCAGGATGGTCTCGATATGAGGGGTGCTCCCAGGTGCGCTGTAGAGATCGTCTATCTCAATCGTTCTGACATGGCCGTCTGGATTGAGTGTTTCTATCTTGGCGCCCAATGCTCGCATCGCCACGGCCATGTCGCTGGGATGACTGGCTATGCAGGCATCGCTGACACCTATGACCGCTTGTTGCCGACTGGCACCCCCCACTGCAGAGCATCCAGTCCCCGGGCGACGCTTGTTGCATGGTTGATTGGTGTCGTAGAAGTACGCACACCGAGTACGTTGCAACAGGTTGCCCGCCGTAGTGGCTTTATTGCGCAGTTGTCCTGAAGCGCCCGCGAGCAGCGCCCTGGAGAGGACGGCGTAGTCTCGACGCACCTGTGGCGCGGCCGCCAGATCAGTGTTGCGCACCATGGCGCCGATCCTTAGCCCGCCTTCCTTCGTGGCGGTAATTTTGTCGAGGCCCAATCCGTTTACATCAATCAGGTGCTGCGGGGTCTCGATCTCCAGTTTCATCAGATCGAGCAAGTTGGTACCACCGGCGATGAATCGGGCTCCCTCGCGGCTGGCGCAAGCGTTGACCGCTTGCTGCAAGGATGAGGCGCGTTCGTAGGTAAAGGACTTCATGCCTCGCCTCCTGCTATTTCCTGGATGGCCTCGACGATGTTGGAATAGGCGCCACAACGGCAGATATTCCCACTCATGCGCTCGCGGATTTCGACGGCGCTGACTGGGCTCTTGGCAATCAAGTCATCGCTGACGTGACTGGGTATGCCGGCTTTTATTTCGTCAAGCATCGCGACTGCCGAGCAGATCTGGCCAGGCGTGCAATACCCGCACTGATATCCGTCATGCTTGATGAACGCTGATTGCAGTGGGTGCAGGGTGCCCGGAGTACCTAAGCCTTCAATGGTGGTGATGCTGTCCCCTTCATGCATGACAGCGAGTGTCAGGCATGAATTGATTCGCCGCCCCTCGACAATCACCGTACAGGCGCCGCATTGGCCGTGATCACAGCCTTTCTTGCTGCCGGTCAAATGCAGCCGTTCTCGGAGGGCGTCCAGAAGCGTGGTGCGGTTGTCGACATCCAGGGCGACTCGCCGCCCGTTGAGGGTAAACGTCACATGGCTGACTGGCGGAGTTTGAGCTGTTGATTTGGTATTGGTGTTCGCTTGGGCATTCTCGACCTTTGCCAAGACGGCAGTGACCGCAGTGCCTGCGGTACCGATGAGCACTTGACGGCGGGACATCTCTATTCCCGCTCCGGATGCGGTGGGATTTTCAGGGTTCATGAACGTCTCCATTCGCAGTGTGTGGTTGAAGCGGGTGCCTGTTACCAATGACTCACCGGTGCACGTCCACTGTGAAAGCAATGACGGCATGCAGTGCCGCAGATTTTTCATCACTGGAGCCTATGGCACTCCGTTGTGGCTGATAACTGCGATTTTAAGAATGAATCCATGAGCGGCGCTCAGCAATGTCCCCGAAGGCCCTGAATTGGCGGGTATTGAGGTTTCTGGATTGAATAGAGCTGCCGGCCGCGGCTTGAACACTCCTGACGTTTATCTGGTTTAATCAGGGACAATCCTGAGCGATGGCTGAGGCAAGACTTCGCCGTCCTTCATTAGAGAAATATGAATGCGAATATCAGTCCTCAAGGCCATGTTTGTTGTATGCGGTGTTTGGGTGGAATCAGCGGTTGCCGCACCACCTTCCGAGCCAATTGTGCGTATTGCGCAACTTGTCATTGATCCTTCTCAACTGGCGGCGTATCAAGTTGCCGTCAAAGAAGAAATGGCCGACTCCGTTCGTTTTGAACCAGGGGTGCTGACGCTCTATTCGGTGGCCGAAAAAGAACACCCAAACAGGCTCCACTTCTTTGAGATCTACTCAAATGAAGCGGCGTATCAAAGTCATATTGCCTCGCCGCATTTTCAAAAATACGTGAAGACGACTCAGTCGATGATCCTGTCTAAAGAGTTGATCGAGACCGTCCCGGTTCAACTCAGCACTCAGCCTGGTCGATGATGGATCTGTTCGAACTGATGGGTCATTAGGGAGTCGTGCACGGAGCCAGATTTTTTAAATGGGGGAAATGTGATGAAGAGTTTAAGGGTGATGGCGCTTGCAGCAGCGGGTCTGGCGTTTGTTTCAATGAGTAGTTTTCAGGTGATGGCGTCTGAGGCTTCGTCCGCACATGCCCCGGCCTACTATGTGGCCGAATTTGAAATTACTGATCCAGAAGGTATGAAACCCTACAGCGCGGGGGTTGAAGCCACCTTCAAACCTTATGGTGGGCACTTCGTGGTGCGTGGGGGCAAGACGATTTCGCTTGAGGGTGTAGCGCCGAAGCGGCGACGCGTTGTTATCGAATTCGAAAGCATTGAAAAGGCCCAGGCTTGGTACAACTCTGCGGAGTACACCGAACTCAGGAAGATCCGCCAGCGTTCAGCCAATACTGATGTTTATTTGATTGAGGGCGTCCAAGCGCATTAATCATTCCAGCTCATCGGGATGATTCGTACTGGGATTCGCTGACCAGCTCCATCCACTCCACGTTTTTCCCGTCAACGGCTTCCTGGACGGCCATATGAGTCATCCCGGTAGTCGGGGTCGCCCCATGCCAGTGTTTCACGCCGGGCGGTGTCCAGATAACGTCGCCCGGTTTGATAACGATCTTTTCACCGCCTACCTGTTGCACCCAACCGGTACCCGCCGTGACTATCAAGGTCTGGCCTTTTGGGTGGGTATGCCATGCAGATCGTGCTCCGGGTTGGAAAGTGACTGCGCCTGCTGAGACAGTCGAGGGCGCGCGTGCCGCAAAGAGAGGGTCGATTCGCGCGTTTCCAGCAAAGTTGGCTGGCGCTCCCATGATCGAAGTTTGCTCACCATTTCGAGTGACAGCCATGATCTGGTCTTTGGGGATATCGGCGCTATGGGCATGGACGGCCGTACACAACATCACGGCCAGCGAAGAAGTCTTGATAACTCCTCTCATGGACAAGCTCCTGCTCGGTGGGGATCAAGCGAACAAGCTAGATCAGCATCGCCTTCTGTACTACCGCGGAAATTCTGCCACGACTTCGAAGGGAGACTACGTGGTGGCCTACGCATTGCCCCAATCATTCGGTCACTAGCGCACCACTGAGGTACTGCTCGTCAGTCACCGGCTCCATCCAGTCAGTGTTTTTACCCTCAAGCGTTTCGGTGACGGCGAAGTGCGACATCGCAGTGGTTGCAGCAGCACCATGCCAGTGGCGCTTCCCGCACGCGCATGAGACGACATCACCCGCCCGAATCTCGGTTCGGGGGCCTCCCTCGCATTGCGTCCATCCGACACCCGTCAATACGACGAGGGTTTGACCTGCCGGATGTGAGTGCCAAAAGGTACGTGCGAATGGCTCAAACGTCACGATGGCGCCAGTCGCCCGACCAGGCGCCGCTGCCTGGAACATGTTGTCGATGCGCACCGAGCCAGTGAACCAGGTGTCTGGGCCCTTTACGGATGGCTTGGTTCCACTGCGGATGACGGTTTGGCCTGAGTCGTTCATGTAGATATCTCCGGATCGCTGATGGCTTGAGGACGCAGCGCTCCACCCAAACCGGGGAAGCTGCAGCGCAGAAATATTCAAGTACCTACTTAGTTGCCGGTCTCTTCGAACACTTTACGAGCGATGCTTAGCGCGGTCGCCGCGACCGGCCAGCCGCCATAGAACGCCAGATGAGTGATGGTTTCGATGATTTCTTCGCGGGTCACACCATTTTCAAGGGCAAGCTTGAGGTGGTACGGCAGCTCGTTTTGTCGATAGAGCACGATGAGGGTGGTGATCGTCACCAGGCTGCGGTCACGAGGTGAGAGACCGGGACGTTTCCACACATCATCGAACAGCAGGTTGTCGGTGTACTCAGCGAGGGCCGGAGCAACGTCGCCAAATGCTTTGTGAGCTGTACCTTTTTCGTATGCCATTGGACTTTCCTTCATCTGCGCTAGCGCGGGGCGCTATGTCAGGAACCAAATTACCAGCCCCGATTGATTCTGATAACGTAGCCAAAGCTTATTTTATATATAAGGACGGCTTATCAATGCACAAGCAGACCGCTTCCGACCTCGTCGCTTTTTTGGTGGTTGCACAAGAACAAAGCTTTACCAGGGCGGCGATGCAACTGGGTGTCTCTCAGTCGGCGCTGAGCCAGACGATGCGGGCATTAGAGACGCGCTTGGGCGTACGGCTGCTGACGCGCACGACCCGACGCGTGTCGCCCACTCAGGCGGGCGAGCGACTTCTGCAGACCGTGGGTCAGCGTTTTGCGGAGGTCGATGAGGAGCTGGAGGCGATTACCGCCCTTGCTGAAAATCCAAAGGGTACTCTTCGCCTCGCGGCCACAGAAAACGCCGTCGCAACGGTGCTTTGGCCAACGCTCGAAACGTTCCTGCCCCTTTACCCGGACATCAAAGTTGAAATTGTCGTTGATGTGGGGCTGACGGATATCGTGGCAGGGCGTTTCGATGCCGGAATTCGACCGGGCGAAATTGTTGCGCAGGGCATGATAGCCACCCGTATAGGGCCAGACATGCGCATGGCGGTAGTGGGCGCTCCTTCGTACTTCGAAAAGTACGGGCAGCCGCAGGCTCCCTCCGAGCTGACGTTGCACAACTGCATCAATCTGCGACTGCCCACGCATGGCGGGCTTTATGCCTGGGAGTTTGAAAAGGACGGCAGAGCCGTAAACGTCCATGTTGACGGTCAGCTTGTTTTTGGATCTGCTTCCCTCATCCTGATGGCGGCCCGATCAGGTCAAGGCCTGGCGTACCTGACTGAAGAACAGGTGAGGGCGGATATGGCAAACGGGGACTTGATTCGGGTTTTGGATGACTGGTGCCCGCCATTTTCTGGCTACCACCTGTACTACCCAAGTCGGCGTCAGCCCACTCAAGCGTTCAGCTTGCTCGTCGATGCGTTGCGCTACCGAGATTGAGCATGTGCTCCACCACCGCCATCGCGCGGTGGTTTTTTTTGCGCGTCTGGATACGTGAGCATTTCCAGACGTCAAGGTATGAAGTGGATGAACTGATCGCCCGGTGCAACGCCGGCCAGTGGTCTAAGGTTCAAGCGGGCACGTTCTTTGTGTGGAATCGGATTTGGCCGGCGATACAGCCGAAAGGCCTGCCGGCAAAGCGGCCAACGTCCATCAACGACGACAAAAAAGGATACGTCATGCACTTACCCGTACTTTCCCGTCCCGCCGCCGTTCACCGGTCGCTGGCGTTGTCTTTTGGGCTGCTGGCAGCAGGCCTTGCTCCCACCGTCTACGCAGACGATTACCCCCACGCCAAGGAACCCATCGGCACGGTCGAGCAGATCTACGACGGCGCGATGCTTCCGGACCTCGCGGTCAGCACCTACCGCAACATCGACCGGCTGTTCCCGACCCACACCATCAAGGCCGGTGATCATCCCTACGCGCTGCCGAAATCGGACCGGCAACTGCCCAACGTGCGCTTCACCGTCGAGGGCAAGAAATACGACCTGTATGACTTCGTGGCGCTGGACAGCATCACGGCGATGCTGGTGATCAAGGACGGCAAGATCGTCTTCGAGACCTACCAGCGCGGCAATACCGAAAAAACCCGCTGGATGTCGATGTCGATGGCCAAGTCCATCACCTCGACCCTCACCGCCGCTGCAATAAAGGACGGTTTGATCAAGGGGCTCGACGCGCAGGTGGTGGATTATGTCCCTGCGCTCAAGGGCAGCGCCTACGAAGGCGTCAGCGTGCGTGACGTGCTGATGATGTCCTCAGGGGTGAAATGGAACGAGACCTATACCGATCCGGCGTCTGACCGTCGGGCGTTGCTCAAGGCACAGATATCGCAGAAGCCGCACTCGGCGATGGCGCTGATGGCCAGCCTGCCGCGTGCTGCCGAGCCCGGCAGCGTGAACAATTACAGCACGGGCGAAACCCAGGTACTTGGCGAGATCGTCCGTGGCGCGGTGAAGATGCCGCTGGCTGAGTATTTGTCTCAGAAGATCTGGCAGCCGTTCGGCATGGAAAGCGACGCGACCTGGTGGCTGGATTCCCCGGACGGCACGGAGATCGGCGGCAGCGGCATCAGCGCGACGTTGCGCGACTACGGGCGGTTTGGCCTGTTTTTCATGAACGACGGCAAGATCAACGGCACCTCGATTCTGCCCGAGGGCTGGGTCAAAGAGGCAACGTTGCCCACCACCCTGAAGGGCGGCAAAAGTCTGGATTACGGCTACATGTGGTGGACCGCCTGGACGGCTCCTTCAGTGAAGGACGGCGCTTATTCGGCAGTGGGTATTCAGGGGCAGAATATCTACGTTAACCCGGCCAACAATGTGGTGATCGTGACCTTCGGCGCGCAACCCAAGCCTGTCGACAAAGAGCCCATCGATCCGATGGCGTTCTTCGATGCCGTGGTTGCGGCCTTGAAGTAGCTGAGGGGGCGGCAGGTTATGCCTGTTCGTCCTGCTTGTCCTGCTCGTCATCTTCATGTTTGAGGGCCGGCTTCATGCCTGGCTGCGGCGCGTGCTCGGCATTCGGCGCGATTTCTTCGCCGTGGTTCTTCTTCTCTTGCTGGACTTTCTTGTCGTGGGCAACGTTACGTGGATCGGTCATAGGGATTTCCTTGATCTGGCAGATGATTCAAAACCCATCGACGCGATACGCACCGGGTAGACCCCGAGCGCCTGGGCAGGGTTTGGAGTCAGCCCGGGGGTGAGCGTTCAGTGCATTTTCGCAGCGCTGCGTTCACGTCCTGCGCGCACTGCTCGGTTTGTCGTCCGGGACAGAGGTCGAACATGTGCGGTACGCCGGGGTAAACGTGCAGCTCGGTCGGCACGCCTGCTCTTGCCAGCGCCAGTGCGAAGGCGACGTCTTCTTCCAGAAACAGGTCCAGCGCGCCCACGCAGATGAAAGTTGGTGGCAGGCCCTTCAGGTTAGTGGCCAGGGCGGGCGACAGCAGAAACGCCTGTTCATCGTCCATCGGGTGCTCCCCGGTCATGCAGTCCCAGCAGAACCGGTTGGCCTGGCGCGACCAGCTCAGCGTGCCGGTGGCTGGATTGTCCGCTGGTGCCGCTGGGGTGCCGGTTCGGTGATCGAGCATCGGGTAAATCATCACCAGGCCCGCCGGCTGAAATTGACCGCGGTCCCGCACCCATAACGCCAATGCGGCCGCCAGACCGCCGCCTGCGCTGTGGCCCATGATCACGATTCGCGCGGGGTCTATTCCCTGAGCGGATGCTTCACGACAGAGCCACTCCAGCGCGATGTGGCAGTCCTCAAGCGGGGCGGGGAAGGGATGCTCCGGCGCCAGTCGGTAGTCCACCGCGACAACCACGGCCTGATGCTCGTGCGCAAGGTTGTCCAGATAGTCGTCAGCCATCTCCGGCTGGCCCAACACGAACCCACCGCCATGCAGGTACAGGATTGCCGGAAGACTGTCTACCTGGGGAGCTGTTTGCGGGCGGTAGATGCTTACGCGAACGGGTGGGCTGTCTGTTTTGGCTTCAACCCATGTTTGTTCACACCGAGTCGCCTGTGACGGTTTGAAGCCACTGTGAATGCGCGCTCTGATGGCCGGAAGCGTGTCCAGTGTCCACTCGCTTGCAGGCTCGTCGAGAAAGCATGCATAGGCGGGGTCAAGCAAGTCATCGATGTTCACCGCGCAGCTCCTTTTCAATGAGGGCAATCACGCCCCCTCTGCATGAATTCCCGGCCCAAGCCTGTCCCACAGGCCTGCGCTGTCAGTGGGACTGGCTTCAGCCGGGAAGGGTCCGGTATGAACGCCACACGTTTTAGGGTGTGCCACCCGACGCATTCCCGGCTAAAGCCAGTCCAACAGGCTTACGCATTCCCGGCTAAAACCAGTCCCACAGGCGTGCATGCTGTCAGTGGGACTGGCTTCAGCCGGGAAGAGGCCGGTGTGCTCAACCTACAGCCAGCCCTTTACCTGCGCGCACACCGCTTGGGTTGAGATGCCGTAGCGATCATGCAGTGTCGGCAACGCGCCGGCATCCAGAAACGCATCGGGCAGGGCGATCTGTCTGAAGGTTGGCGTGACGCCGTTGCGCAAGAGCACTGTCGCCACGGCCTCGCCCAGTCCGCCAATCACCGAGTGGTTTTCCGCCGTAATGACCAGTCGCCCGGGCTTTCTCGCTTCCTGCAAAATAGTCTGCTCGTCCAGCGGCTTGATGGTCGGCACGTGCAGCACGGCGACGTCCACGCCATCCGCCTGCAGGGCTTTCGCGGCTTCCAGTGCGCGCATGGTCATCAGGCCGGTGGAAATGATCAGCACGTCGTTGCCGGTGCGTAAGGTCTTGGCTTTGCCGATCTCGAAGGTGTAGCCGTATTCGTCGAGCACCAAGGGAACGTTGCCACGCAGCAGGCGCATATACACCGGCCCCTGATGCGCCGCGATGGCCGGCACGGCCTGTTCGATTTCCAGCGCGTCGCACGGGTCGACGATCATCAGGTTGGGCATGGCACGGAAGATCGCCAGGTCGTCCGTCGCCTGGTGGCTGGGGCCGTAGCCTGTGGTCAGCCCCGGCAAGCCGCAGACGATTTTGACGTTGAGGTTTTCTTCAGCGATGGCCATGCAAATGAAGTCATACGCCCGACGCGAGGCAAACACCGCGTAGGTCGTTGCGAAAGGCGTGAAGCCCTCGCGGGCCATGCCGGCAGCCGCGCTCATCAGCAGCTGCTCGGCCATGCCCATCTGATAAAAACGATCCGGGTGGGCTTTGGCGAAGATGTGCAGATCGGTGTACTTGGACAGGTCAGCCGATAACCCGACAATGTCGGCACGCTGCTCTGCAAGCGCCGCCAGGGCATGGCCGAACGGCGCCGGGCGGGTTGCCTGGCCTTCAGAGGCAATCGAGGCAATCATCGCCGAAGTGGTGAGTTTTTTCTTCGTCACGACCGGGGCCTGCGCCGCGCTGTTAGTGGAAGCATTCATACGGTTTCACCTTGATCGAGATTGTTCAGCGCCAAGTCCCACTCATGTTCGTCCACACGAATGAAGTGAGCCTTCTCGCGGGTTTCCAGGAACGCCACGCCCTTGCCCATTTTGGTGTCGCAGATGATCACCCGCGGTTGCGCGGCGGGGTGGTTGCGCGCCGCGTCAAAGGCCTTCACCAGCGCCTCCACGTCGTTGCCGTCCACTCGCTGGGTGAACCAGCCAAACGCCTGCCAACGGTCGACGATGGGCTCGAACGCCAGGACCTCGCTGGAGCGGCCATCGGCCTGCTGGTTATTGACGTCGACGATGGCGATCAGGTTGTCGAGTTTCCAGTGCGACGCCGACATCACCGCCTCCCACGTCGAGCCCTCATTGAGCTCGCCGTCTGACAGCAAGTTGTAAACGAAGGACGCGGACTGCTTGCGCTTGAGCCCCAGACACGCACCGACCGCAATGCCCAGGCCCTGGCCCAGCGAGCCTCCGGTGATTTCCATCCCGGGCGTGTAGGTCGCCATGCCGGACATCGGCAGGCGGCTGTCATCCGAGCCGTAGGTGTCGAGCTCATCGAGCGGGATGATCTCGGCTTCGATCAACGCGGCATACAGCGCAATGGCGTAGTGCCCGATCGACAGGTAGAAACGGTCACGCTGCTCCCATTCCGGGTCATGGGGCTGGTAGTTCATCGCGTGAAAATACGACACCGCGAGCAGGTCCGCAGCGCCCAGAGCCTGGCCGACGTAGCCCTGGCCTTGAACCTGACCCATGCGCAGGGCGTGACGACGAATGTTGTGCGCGCGCTGCATCAATGAAGCGTGCGCGACAGGTGATGAAAGGGTAGTCATGTTGATTACTCCGTTGACTCAACGATTGACGGAAGCGGCAGGGATGCGCAGCACCAGGCAGGCGCCAATGCACAGCACTCCGGTGATCAGGTACATGCCGATGGCGCTTGAGCCGGTCGTGGTGGTGATCCAGCCGATCAGGTAGGGCGAGCAGAACCCGGCCAGGTTGGCGAAGCTGTTGATGCCGGCAATGCCCGCCGCTGCGGAGACACCGCCCAGCAACGTGGTCGGCAACATCCAGAACAGGGAAGACGCGGACAGCACGCCAGCGGCCGCAAGGCACAGGCTGAGCACGGAAAAGACCAGGCTGGAGCCGAACACGGCGGCTAGGGTCAGGCCCAGTGCCCCGGCAATCATCGGGCCGACCAGGTGCCAGCGACGCTCCCGGTGTTTGTCGCCGCTGCGACCCATCAGCAACATCGCGAAGATGGCGCACAGGTATGGCAGGCTGGTCAGCAGACCAATGTGCAGCGGTTCGGAGACCCCGGCATTGCGGATCAGCGTCGGCAGCCAGAAGGTGATCGCGTACTGACCCATCACCACGCAGAAATAAATGCACGCCAGCAGCCACAGGCGACGGTCCCGCAGAAACTCCTTCACCGAACCGTGCGTGACCTTGCGGCTGTTGTCCTCGGCAAGCTCCTTGTTGACCAGGGCCTTTTCGTCCTCGGTGAGCCACGTCGCCTGGTGCACGCCGTCCTTCAGGTACGTCAGCACGAACAGGCCCACTATCACCGTCGGGATGGCCTCGATGACGAACATCCACTGCCAGCCTGCCCAGCCATGGAAGCCGGCAAACTTCGCCATGATGAAGCCCGACAGCGGCCCGCCGATCATCCCCGACAGCGGAATGGCAATGAACCAGAGCACGGTCATCTTGGCGCGGCGATAGGAGGGGAACCAGTACGTGAGGTAGAGCAGCAGCCCCGGCGCCAGGCCCGCTTCGGCGATGCCGAGCAGAAAGCGCAGGGCATAAAACTGCCAGGCGGTTTCGACGAAGGCGAAAAGGGCGGAGATGATGCCCCACGAGATCATGATGCGGGCGATCCAGCGCCGCGCGCCGACTTTGTGCAGGATCAGGTTGCTGGGGACTTCGCAAAGGAAATAACCGAGGAAGAACATCCCTGCGCCGAGGCCGTAGACCGTTTCACTCAGCGACAAGTCATTCATCATTTGCAGCTTGGCGAAGCCGACGTTGACCCGGTCCAGGTATGCGCACAGGTAGCACAGCATCAGGAACGGCATCAGCCGCCACGCGGTCTTGCGGTAGGCGTGAGAACGCACGGTCGAGACCGCATCAAGCGTCATCGTGGTAATCATGAGTGTCTGATCTCTTGTTGTTATAGACCGCCCGACTCGGGTCGGGCGTATCGTCGATACAGAACAGAGCGGGCCGCTGCCGACCCGGCGCATGCTGTCAGTGGATCAGCATGCCGCCGTTGACATCCAGCGTAATACCGGTGAGGTAGGACGACAGGTCGCTGGCCAGAAACAGCGCGGCGTTGGCCACATCCTGAGCCGCGCCCAGGCGGCCGAGCGGGATACCCTCGATGATCGCGTGGCGGCGATCGTCCTGCATCAGCCCGCCGGTGATGTCGGTGTGTATGAGGCCGGGTGCGATGGAATTGACGCGAATCTGCTCTGCGCCGAATTCCCGGGCCATGGCTTTGCCCAGGCCCAAAACTCCCGCCTTGGCTGCGCTGTAATGCGGCCCGCCGAAAATCCCGCCGCCGCGCTGGGCCGACACCGACGACATGCAAACGATGCTGCCCGAGGACTGCGCGCGCATGGTCGGGATCACCGCCTGGGACATCAGCAGCGTGCCGCGCAGGCTGACGTCCAGGACCTTGTCGTAGTCAGAGGGGCGAATGTCGAGGGTTTTGATGGGTTGGGTGATGCCTGCGTTGTTGACCAGTACGTCGATACGGCCGAAGTGCTCCACGACCTGAGCCACCGCGCGTTTGACCTGCGCTTCGTCGGCCACGTTGGCAGCCAGACCGAGGTGGCCTTCGCCCAGCGCCGACGCTGCATCACGCGCAGCGGCTTCGTCCAGATCGAGAATGACCACGCGGGCGCCGTGCTTGGCGAATGTGATCGCGGTGGCGCGGCCGATACCGCGTTCGGATGCAGCACCGGTGATGATTGCAACTTTGCCTTGAAGCAGCATGAGAAAGACCTCTGATTGTTTTTATGGGGTCGATTCATTGATCGATGGGGTCAGATTGTTCCGCCCGAGGTGCGCGAGCAATAACGCAACCGTCACTGGTTGATGAAAATAATTCACCTCTCGTCATCAGCCCGGGCAGGTGGTTGAATGGCGTCGGCCCACAAAAACAATCCAGCGGAGCCTTCAATGCAACCTGACGACAGCCCCCTGACGAACCTGCCACCGTTGAGAGCCCTTCAGGCCTTCGAGCAAACCGCGCGGTTCGGCAACCTGGCCCGCGCCGCCGAAGTGCTGGACTTGACGCCCTCGGCCATCAGCCACCAACTGGCGAAACTGGAAGCAATGATCGGCCGTCAGCTGTTCGTGCGGGCGGCACGCGGCGTCACGCTTACCCCGGTGGGCAGGCAATACCTGGCGGACATTTCCGGGCTGTTGCATACCCTGGAAGTGGCAACGGAACGCGCCGCCAGCGACGTCAGCCTGGACTGCCTGAGGCTGCATTCATCCCCCAGTTTCGGATTGTTGTGGCTCATGCCCCGACTGGAAGCCTTTCGTCTGAGCCACCCCGACATCCAGATAAATTTGTCCTGCTCCTACGAGTCACTGCATTTCAGTCGCGACAAAATCGACGTCGATGTTCGCCATGGTCACGCCAACTGGCCGAGCTATGAAGTGCGCACGGTGCGCCATGAAACCTTCGCGGTGCTGGCATCGCCAACCCTCCTGGCACGTCACCCGGTGGCCCATGCGGAAGACCTGTTGACCCGCGAGTTGATCATGTCCGAAGCCACCCTGCTCAAATGGCCGGAGTGGTTCGCGCAGCAGGGCCTCGCCCGGCCGGAGAAACCCTATGCGCTCAGCTTCGACCGCTCCTACATGAGCCTTGAGGCCGCTGGCCACGGATTGGGGTTTGCGCTGGAAAGCACGCTGCTTGCGCACAAATACCTTGTATCTGGCGCTTTGGTCGAGGTTCAACCGCAAGCGTTCAGTGCGCCGGTGGCAGCTCATCACCTGGTGTTCCCCAAAGCGCACTCCAGCTTTCCGCGCGTCAGGCGGTTTCTGGAATGGATGGAAGGCGAATTGGGCGACAGCTTCGTGTTCTGATGCGTCGATGATCGCGCCACCCAGCCCCGCAGCGCGAGCGTGAGGGCGCATCGGCTAAAACCAGTCCCACCGGATTGCGCGCTGTCAGTGGGACCGGCTTCAGCCGGGAAGAGGCCGGTGTGCACGCCGGACTTCTCTCGCAGTAGCATTCGACGCTCTCCCGGCTAAAGCCAGTCCCACGGAATGCATGCTGTCAGTGGGACCGGCTTCAGCCGGGAAGAGGTCTGCGTCCACGCCGGACTTCTCTCGCAGTTTCCCCCGACGCTGTCTGCCGTGCTCGTTGCGATGATTGCACGGCTCAACTGTTGATGTAGTAGATGCACAGCGACAGCGTCACCAGCGAGCCGAGCGTGGAGACCAGAATCGTGCTCGACACCACGGACGCCTCACGCTTGTAGTATTCAGCCAGCATGAATGGGCCAGTGCCGGTGGGCAGAGCGCTGAGCAGCAGCGCGGAATTGGCCCAGAGCGGCGGCAGGTGGAACACCTTGAAAGCGAGAAACCACGTCAGCAGCGGGTGGGCGATCAGTTTGATCAGCACCAGCAACGTGGTGCCCTGACGCGGCCCCTGTTGTTTATGAGCGAGAAACAGGCCGAGTGAGATCAACGCACAGGGCGTCGTGGCAGCGCCCAGCAGGCTGAGAAATTTGTCCAGCGCCCCCGGCAGCGGAACGCCGGTTCCAGCCCAGCAGGCACCCAGAATCGGCGACACCACCAACGGGTTTTTTGCCAGGGCCAGCAGCACTTTAAGCACGATTCGGTGGACTCGCGCTTCGCTCTGCAGGCCGATTTCAATGCACACCAGGGCGATGCCAAACACCACGCAGACCACCAGCAGCGACGCAATCAGCGCAGGTTCCAGCCCTTCCGGGCCCAACACCATGATGCATAAAGGGATGCCGATGTAGCCGGTATTCGCGTAGGACGCACTGAGCGCATCAATGCTGGCATCGGCAAAATGCCCGGCCTTTCGGCGCCGCAGCAGCAGGGTCACCACGAACATCGCCATCGTCGACAGCGTGAAGGTCAGTACAAACCCCGGGTGCCAGATTTGTTCCCAGGTAGCGTGGGCTGTGGCGGTGAACAGCAGTGCCGGCAGACACAACCACACGACCATTCGGTTGATCTCGGAGGCGGCGGTCGGACCGAGACGATGGGTGCGGCGACACACGTAACCCACGAGGATGAGCGCGAAGATCGGCAACAGCACATTCAAAACGGAAGACATCGAACCCCGGCCTTAGCACGATAGACAAGAGGCGCAGAGTAGAGGGCAGAATCGTTAGGGTGCAACCTTTCACATCAATAAGAGAAGAGCAGTTGCGGTGGGGGGAGGCTTGGGAGAAGGGTGCCCGACGGGCGTCGGGCACCGCGTGCGTCACTTGCTGAGCGGCTTGAGTTTGACCGGCGCGATGTCGAGCACCTTGCCGTCCTCCATGTTGATCAGGGCGTATTTGTCGCTGATCTGCACCCACTGAGCACCTTCCTGCGGCGCTTTCAGACCCTTGTCCTGCCAGTCCTTGATGCCAACGCGTTCGTCCTTGTACAGATCGTGCGTGGTGTCGCCGACCTTGTACTGCTGATTGGTGTGCTCGGCTTGCACGCTTTTGGTCGCCGGCGTTTGCGCCATTGCCGCCAGACTGGTGCCGCTCAGGCAGGTGGCCAGGGCCGCGCAGGTCATCAATGTTTTTATGTTCATGGGAAGTCCTTTGGTGATTCTTGTGGATTTCTTTCACGTTGCGCGCCGCCTACACCCGGCGCGCTGGGCACTCGCCCGACCTATTTTTCGATCGGGACGATTTTGGTGATCTGGCCGTTGGTGGTTTGCACTTCGACGTATTTGTCGTTGATGCGCACCCATTGGCTCATTTTGGCCGGTTCTTCCAGACCTTTGGCCTTCCAGTCTTTAAGCGCTGCGGCTGGACGCTGAAACTCCTGTGGCGAACGACTGCCAACCTCAAGCTCACGCATGTTGTCTCGCGACGGCTGGATGGTGGGTTCCGGCGCGGTTGCAGCTTGCGCTGTAAAACTGGCAACGGACACACAACCCAGAATCGCCAGACCGGCAATAAGCGATTTGCTGTTCATTCGAAACTCCTAGGCCAGCGCGTGGTGCGCTGTCATTACTTCGGACCGTTGACAGGGCAAATCATTCAGTGCGGGTGATGGCGTGCTGCCTTGATCCTTGCAACGGGGCTCAAACACGAAGCCCCGCTTGTTGGAGAACTAGCAAGGCTCCGTGGCTAGCATTCGCCGTGACTGAGGCTTTTCTCTGATAGCGCTTTCAAAAGCTGTGAACTCGTCCGGCTTATTGGCCCAGTGCTTCGGCAATGGCGGAGGCGAGAGGGGTGGTGGGTCGACCAATCAGTTGACTCAGTCGCCGGCTGTCGTCAAACAAAGCGCCCTTGGCAGCGGCCGCGTCGGAATCGGCCAGCAGCTGCGCCACGAACTCCGGAAGTCCGGCCTGCAGCAATGCGGCCTTATAGTCCGCTTCCGGGAGATCGGTGTAGACGACCGGTTTGCCGGACTGACGAGCGATCTCGGTGGCAAAATCACTGAGCGTGTAGGACTCGTCGCCTGCCAGCTCGTACACCTTGCCGCCTTGATCTTCATTCGAGGTCAACACTGCTGCAGCCGCCGCCGCGTAGTCAGCGCGCGATGCGGAACTGATTCGACCCTCGCCAGCGCTGCCGAAATGCGCGCCGTTGGCCAGTGCGTGGGCGACACCGGCCGTGTAGTTTTCGTGGTACCAGCCGTTGCGCAGCACCACCGCTGGAACGCCGGACCGGCCCAGTGCCGCCTCGGTCTGCCGGTGCTCTTCCGCCAGGCCCAACGCCGAGTCACTGGCGTGCAAGACGCTCGTATAACCGAGCAGCCTTACCCCTTGGCGTTTTGCTGCATCGATCACCGCCTGATGCTGAGCGAGGCGCTGTCCTACTTCACTTGAGGAAATCAGCAGGACTTTCTCTGCGTCCTTGAATGCACCGTCAAGTGTGGCCGGCTGCGAATAATCGGCCTGACGGATCTGCACGCCCTTGGCTGCGAGGTCGGCGACCTTCTTCGGATCGCGTACCGCGGCGATGATCTGCGACGCAGGCACTTTCTCCAGCAAACGGGCGATAACCAGACGGCCCAGCTGACCTGATGCTCCGGTGATAACGATCATGATGACTCCGAGGGGATGAATGAGCGGCCAGCATAGACACCGTGCTAACCTTTCGTAAGTACGTACGAAAAGGTAAGTGTCATGAACGATATTTCTTCTCCCTCCGTGGGCAGCATCTCTTTGCTGGAGCGCATCCGCACAGGTCAGGTGTTGGCCCGGGACTGTCCGTCGCGAGACATCCTCAACCACGTGTGCAGCCGTTGGGGCGTGTTGGTGCTGGTGGTGTTGCTTGACGGCATGCACCGCTTCAGCGAGCTGCGACGCAAGATCGGCGGGGTGAGCGAAAAGATGCTGTCGCAAACGCTGCAAAGTCTTGAGCAAGATGGCTTTGTGGACCGCAAGGCGTTGCCGGTGGTGCCCCCGCACGTTGAGTACCGGTTGACGGCGATGGGTGAGGAAGTGGCCTTGCAGATGGACGGCCTGACGACGTGGATCGAGCAGAACTTGCCGCGCATTCTTGAAGCGCGGGAGGGAAGGGTATCGACCACGGAGTGATTGATCACTTTCGCTCAGGGCCGTCGCTGTCGTTTAGCCACGCTGCGCAATGTGTTGCGCGGCTGTTTGGGGCTTACCTGCTTGCCAGCAGGGTGGGGCCTCGGTCGGCGAGCTTCCGACGTGCCTCCCGGGCGGGTGTGCAACGCACTGCGCAGGGGTGCGCAGGCTGTTGCGCATAAGCACGTCTTGCTCCGGGCTGAAATCTGCATTTACGACCGTTCTCGGCTCATAAATCATTGATTTACCTTAGTTAAGTCCTTTCTGGCACATCCCTTGATATCTCCGTCGCCCCCCGGCAGGCATTCACGCCTGCCGGATCGGTTTTCGAGCACGGAGAGCATCCTTGGCCACCCCCGCACCCCAGCCTGCTACGGGCGAAACACGTCCCCCTCAAGTCGCCATCGTTCCCCTTGATCAGATCCAGCTGGAAGACGTCGGGCTGGGCGCGGCCAACGTCGACGCCTGGCTGCAGGAGATCAGCGGCGGCGTCGTGACGCTGGACAGGATCAAGACCGCTGCAGGCGCGCTGCCTGTCGTTGGCAACATCATGGCGCTGGTGGATGCGCTAAACGACATCGTCAGGCTGTCGAGCAGCGAACAGCGCGACCCGCTGGATTGGGTCAGTCTAGGCATCAATTTGATCGGTGTGCTGCCGTTCCCCCCGACCATGGCGGCAGCGCGCATGACCCTGCGGCCGACGCTGTTTCTGGTGCGTCAGGAGATGCGCCAGGCCGGAAAGCTGGTGCTGGGCGACGGGCTGGTCGAAGTGCTGATCGGGCATCTGAATGCCGACATTGTCGGCACGCTGGATGACTTCGTAAAGCAGGCGCAGGCCCGGCTGGGCGGCATTCTGGATGAGGCAGGGAAACTCGGCGAAGAAATGCTGTGCCAGATCGCCCAGGGTCTGGAGACGCTGGTCAACGGCGATCTCGATGCCCAGGCTAATTTGCTGGAAGCGGAGCAGTTGGTCCAGGCGGCTGGCGATCAGTGGGCTTACGACCCCGCGGCGGCGATTGGCAACATTTTTTTGGCGGCCGCTGACGTGTACATCGCTGCTGGTAAGGGGGCGGTTAATAGCGTTGTGGACCATTTGGTGCCCACTACGCTGAAAGAAGAAGTGCTCAGGCAGGCGGCATCTTTGCGGGCCATGGGTGCAGAGCTTCGCGGCCAGATCGCCGGCTTGGCGGATCCTGCGGCTGAGCATTCCATTGGCGCCTTGCTGATGACTCTGGCTGGCGCGGTGGCCAGTTGGCGCTCGCGTAACGGGCATAGGCAGTCAGTCAATATCAAACCGGGGCTGGTCAGTCAGGCCAAGCGTCGTGGGGGTGAGGGCAGACTGGGGGTCTTCCAGCATGAGACGCCTGCCAAAGGCCGTCCCAACCCGACGAAAAACTGCACCTGCGACTCGACGATTCGCAGCATCAACTTTGCGATGGGGTCGGAATCGGTCGCACACACCGATTTCAGTCTGCCGGGGCCGTTTCCTGTTGAGTGGACGCGGACTTACTGTTCCTCGCTGGATGCTTACGATCAGGACGTCGTCGGCGCACGCTGGATCACGCCGTTTACCACACGGTTTGACTGCGTGGACGACGGCTTGGTGTTCCATGACGCCGACGGGCGCAGCCATGAGTTCACCCTGCCCAAGGTCAAGCTGGCTCACTACAACGCCATCGAAAATTTCACGCTGATCCGCGTCAGCAACGACACGCTGGTGCTGTGCCGAGGGTTTGAGCGCAGGGAAACCTATGTCCGACGGGGTGAGCGTTTTGTCCTCATCAACATCGTTTTGCGAAGCGGCGCCGGGGCGATGCTGCATTACGAGCACCGGCATGGCGAGCAGGCGGTGCTTTCCGAGGTGGTGACGTACTCGGAGAACGATCTGACCAAGGTCCATCTGCGCCTCGGCACTCAGACTGACGATCACGGCCACCTGAAGGGCCTTTGGGAAATCCGCGACGGTGAGGTGAAACGGCAGCTGTGTGCGTACGAATATGACGCCGAAGGCGATCTGGTACTCGCGCAGGACGAGAACGGTTCGGCGTGGCGATATCAGTACGAAAATCACCTGATCACCCGTTATACCGACCGCACCCATCGCGGCATGAACCTGCAATGGCAAGGCACGGGCCCCGACGCCAAGGCTGTGCGCGAATGGGCCGACGACGGCAGCTTCGATACGCGCCTTTCGTGGGACAAAAACATCCGCCTAACCGTCGTCACCGATGCTCTCGGCCACGAGACCCAGCACTACTACGACAGCCTCGGCTACACCTATCGCATTCGCCACGCCGACGGGCGCTCGGAGTGGTTCTTTCGGGACGACGCGAAAAACATCATTCGCCACGTCCACACCGACGGCACGACCGACCACTATCGCTACGACAAGCTCAGCAACCTGACCGAACACACCCGCGCTGACCACAGCGTGATGAACTATGCCTACGACGACAAAAGTCAGCTGATCAAGATCAGTGACGGCGAAGGCGGGCTCTGGCGGCGCGACTATGACGAGAGGGGCAATCTGGTCGAGGCGGTTGATCCGCTGGAGAACACCACCGAATACGCCTACAACGCGTTCGGGCTTCCTACGTCGATCAAGGACGCCAACGGCAACACAAAGACCTTGGCCTACAACGACGCCGGGCAATTGCTGAAGTATGTGGACTGTTCTGGAAAAACCAGCGGTTGGGAGTACGACGAACGCGGACAGATGGTCTGCTTCACCGACGCCGCCGGACACAAAACCGAATATACCTACGAACTTGGCCAGTTGGTGCTGACCAAGCACCCGGATAAGACTGAAGAGCGTTTTAGCCGCGATGCCGAAGGTCGCCTGCTGGCGCACTCCGACGGCCTCGAACGCTGCACCACCTGGCGCTACACCACCGCCGGCTTCATCGCCGAACGCACCGACGCCGCCGAACAGACCCTGCGCTATCGCTGGGACAAACTCGGTCGTTTGATCGCGCTGGAAAATGAAAACCACAGCCGCGCGCATTTTCAGTACGACCCCGTCGGGCGACTGCTGGAAGAACGCTGTTTTGACGGCCGATCGACGCGATACCGCTACGACCCCGAAACCGGCCGCTTGGCCGAGACCGTCAACGGCCAGCGCGCCATCGGGTTGAGCTTCGACCCCATGGGCCGCCTCACCGAGCGTCACGCCACCCTTGGTGAGCAATCGCAAAGCGAAACATTTTCCTACGACGGCAACGGCCAACTGATCAGAGCCACCAACGCCGCCAGTTGCCTGCAATGGTTCCACGATCCGGCCGGCAATCTGGTGCGCGAGCACCAGCATTATCTGAGCCTGGAGAGGCCGCTGGTTGCGGTTTGGCAGCACGAATACGACGAGCTGAACAACCGCGTCGATACCGTCCGCCCAGACGGCCATCGCGTGAGTTCGTTGACCTACGGTAGCGGCCATCTGCTCGGCATGAAGCTCGACGACCACGAACTGCTCAGCTACGAGCGCGATGACCTGCATCGCGAAGTCGCTCGGCATCAAGGCAACCAGCTCAAGCAAACGCAGCAATGGGACCCCGCGGGACGTCTGCAAGAACAGCTGTTGGGCAGCGCAGACGATAAAACTGTTCTCGTAAAACGCGCCTACACCTACGACGCCGCCGGCCAGCTCACCGACATCAATGACAGTCGTCGAGGGGCGCTTACTTATAAATACGACCCGGTCAGCCGCCTGCTCAGCGCAACAAGCCGATTGGGCGTGGAAACCTTCGCCTTCGACCCGGCAAGCAATCTGCTCAACACCACCACGCCCATCCGCCGACCACTCGACCCGGAACCCGCGCGCAACAAACTCATGGACAACCTGCTGCGCGAATACGCCGGCACCCATTACGACTATGACGAACGCGGCAACCAGACCCAGCGCTGGAACAACGCCGCCCGCAGCGACCTGCAGTGGGACCTCTTTGATCGCTTGGTGCATTTCCGGGATTCGCGCCTCACCGTCGACTTCGCCTACGACCCGCTAGGAAGACGCCTCTACAAACACTCCAAAGCCCATTACCGACCACGCCCCGAAGCCGGCACCGGCTGGAACCAAAACGAACACGCCCGCAAAGAACAGGAATTGGGCTGCGGCTTCACGCTCTACGGCTGGGACGGCGACACCCTCGCATGGGAAAGCAGCCCGGCCCGACACCCCGGCGAAACCGGCGCACCGTGCATTACCTCTTCGAGCCCGGCACTTTCGTCCCGGTCGCCCAGGCGATCCGCCACGCCACCATCCGCCTGATCAGCCAACCCACCTACCAAGGGCGCTACAACCGAAAAGAAGACCCGCTGTGGACCTACAAACCCACGGCGCAACCCATTGACGTTGTCGCCTGGTACCAATGCGATCACCTCGGCACGCCACAGGAACTCACCGACCAAGACGGCAACACCGCGTGGAGCGCCGAATACAAGGCTTGGGGCCAGGCCCACGAACAGCGTTCGGAATCCGCCCAAAAGGTCGGCCTAAAAAACCCGATCCGCTTCCAGGGCCAATACCACGACCCCGAAACCGGCCTGCACTACAACCGCCATCGGTACTATGATCCTAGAGTTGGCCGGTTTATCAGCAAGGATCCGATTGGGTATTTAGGTGGACTTAACATCTACCAATATGGGCCGAACTCAATCAGCTGGGTCGATCCGTTAGGGCTGGCAAGTTCAGCCCTCGGACCAGGGCGAAAACTTAAGTCTGAGAAGCCTAATCAAAACTGTAAACGCGCCTGTGGAAAAAAATGGGAGGTCAATCGCTACGACCGGGTTTGTGAGGGTAATGTCGCTGGGGTGGGCTACGCGAAATACCACTACGACCACAAAACAAAATCTTGGTGGTCCGCCGACTTGACAGGCCATGGGGAAAGTGCGTGGAAAGTGTTTAAGCCTGATGGCGCGTGGCTCGCCGATGCTGATATATATGGTGACTACATGAGCAAGCACAAAAGCAAAACCGGTCAGAGTATCAATTTCAAATCTTTAAAGTGTAAGGATATAAAATGATTAGCTCCGCCGACGAGTTTATAGCTCTGCGAGACAGTGACGTAAAAGCCGAATACGACAGATCCGCAATGGAGGAAGCTCCAGTTGCCGTGTGGCGTGAGGTGATAGAGAGATTCCCAGACCATAGGCGGTGGGTCGCGCATAACAAAACAGTGCCGGTAGAAATCCTTGAGGAGTTATGTCGGTTTGACGTTGACACAAGATATTTTGTGGCGTGCAAAAGGAAGCTTTCGTTCACGCTCTTTGAAACTCTTTCAAAAGATACTGATTCGAACATCAGGATCGCTATTAGTGTGAATAAAAAAACACCAATGGTTATTCTTGAGAGCCTTTCTCAAGATGTAAATGAGGAGGTGGCCTCTGCCGCGAGGGCTAACTACGACGCTAGAAAAAATAAGAATTTAGACGAGTGTTAAAATGCTGATCTAAACCGCAAATTATGCAAAATGAGAGCTAAAGGGACGGACCCCTTTATTCTCAAAGCCAAAGGGGAAAACCTCTTCTTCAGCCGTAGGACCAGGGCGCAAACCAAAAATTTGATAAGGCTAATCAAAACTGCAAACGCGGATGCGAAAAAAATGGGAGGTCAATCGGTACGATCGGGTGTGTGAGGGTAATGTCGCTGAGGTAGGTTATGCGAAATACTATCTGGACCCTAAAAAACAACAATGGTGGTCAGTAGATAAAACAGGCCACGGAGAGAGCGCGTGGAAAGTTTACGATAAAATTGGTACGTGGGTTGCCGACGCAGACATATACGGTGATCACATGAGTAAACACAAAAGTGGCATCGGAAAGAACATTGACTTCAGGTCTTTAAAATGCAAGGACAGTAAATGATTAGTTCTGCTGAAGAATTCATCGCGCTCCGAACCAGCGAGTTGAAAAGTGAGTATGACAGAGCTGCCACGGAAGAGGCTCCGATAGATGTTTGGCGCGAGATCATCATAAATCACCCAAGCTTTAGACGGTGGATTTCGCATAACAAAACCGTGCCACTGGAGATACTTGAAGAATTGTGCGCTTATGACAGTACTATCAGGCAATCTGTGGCGAGAAAAAGGAAGTTATCGCCGCCAATGTTTGAAATGCTTTCTAGAGATGTTAGTGATGTTGTCAGGGTGGCGATAGCCGCAAATAGAAAAACGCCAATCGCTATTTTAGAGAGGTTGCTAACCGACCCGGATAAAGATGTAGTGAGCGTGGCTAGACTGAATCTTGATGATAGAAAAATCAGCCACTGATGAAGATAAGTACGTCTGCTGAGGAATTTTCGAGCTAAACGGGACGGACACCTTTTGCTAACTTATACCACGACCCCGAAACCGGCCTGCACTACAACCGGCATCGGTACTATGATCCGGGGGTTGGCCGGTTTATCAGTAAAGACCCTATCGGTTATCAGGGTGGGCTTAACCTTTACCAATACGTGCCGAATCCGACAGCGTGGTTTGACCCGCTGGGACTTGCCCGTCTAAAGGGGATCACACCGAATAATAAAGGCGCTCGTACAACCGGTGAGGATTGGCCCCTCCCCGAGCCTAAGGTCGGTTACAGCGGAGCGGCGGGTGGAGGCGGTGCGCATCATCCTGTCGTGGAACAACTCTACGCTTCCGTTCCCGAAGATAAGCGCACTGCTCTCTATCACAGTCAATGTGGGGAGGCAGACCTTCTCAGCCTTATTGCGAAGCAACATAACGTTCAGACCGTACCTCAACTGAAAAACTTGTTAAAGGTGCCACCTTCACCACACTGAGGAATGACGGAAAAGCGTTGCCTTTCTGCCGTTCTTGCACGCGAGTAATGAAGGCCCTTGGTATCAAGGATGGAGCATTAATATGATTCATGAGATAGAAGATCTAGAGATGGCAGCACTCGAACAACGGTTCGTTGAGGAGGGATTGTCATACGACACAGTTAGACGTCTGTTTGGAAAGTTCTTGCTAGAGCTGTTTGACAATGGAACATTTTCCAGCATTTTTGACAAGCGAACGCCAAGTCTTGTTCCTCATCTAAAAAAAGCGGTCGCTTGTCGAAAAATAGATCGACGCGACCCAGCAATAATAAAGATGATGCATGAACTCTGGGTTTTGCACGACCAGCAATGTGGACGAAACGCCGACCTTTCAAATCTTGCCAGGTGTGTAATCGTCTGCTATGGAACTCAAGAGGAATGGGAAAAAGGAGACTCAACTGAGCCAACAGCGGTATATCTCTACTGGGTCTACTTAAAGGGAGTTATTCCCGGGATTCACCCGCTTTTAATTGAGTTCTTCACCAAGGATTAGGCTTTGAATAACGGCCTCTTTATTTTCTGTGATTGTCTAAAAGGGCTGGCCTCGGGTTATTGCTGATTCGATGTAACAGCCGCCCTAGGTCTTAGGTCTCGGTTCTGTTTAATCAAGGTCTGAGTATAGTAAAGGGGACGGCCCCCTTTATTCTATATCGGGGTTCGTAACCCAATCGATATTTCTACCGTTAGAGCGAGGAAGCACGGTTCATGAGTCATGCATACAGACTTGGGTTTTTCCAGTGAGACGATGACCGGGCACGTTCTAGAGGTTTTGAAGCAAAGCGATTCGTGTGTCGCTGCGGACGAAGAATTCATCTATTTAAAGGACCAAGTCGTAAAAACCGAGGCTATTTATGATGTGCGGATGAGCCATGAGGGCCAGCGCTCACTGTGGCTCGAAGTGAATTTGAAGTCGCTGGCGCTATGCGATGTAGTGCGCGCTGCAATCGGTGAATGCCAATTTAGGTGTTTGGAAGATGGCGATGTTGATAATGAGATAACTTTGAGCGAGGCGTTCTTGATCAGAAACATTGCGCAGCCGGAGCGTAATCGTTGGAGTCAGTGATGCGCTCATTTCGAAATGGTCCAATGGAAAGAGTTTTCGGGCAGTCGTGCTATTTCCGATAACACATCAGTTCGACGATTCCGCCCGGACCTGAGTGTAGCGCTTCATGTGCGACGGCCGTTCGGCCGTCGCCCCAACTAAAAACCTCTACAACGCAAACGACGTCCCACGCGTATTCACAAACAGCGAGTAAATCGAATGGCTGCTCGCCATGAACAGCCGGTTCCCTTCACGTCCACCAAAGCACAAGTTGGGGCAGCGCTCTGGCAGCGAGATATGCCCAATGGCTTTCCCCTGGGGGTTGAACACGCGCACGCCGTCCAGTTTTTCCAGGTCGGCTTTCGGATCGCCGTTGCCGCCCCAGCCACACCAGAGGTTGCCGGCTTCGTCGCATTTCATGCCGTCGATCGCGGCGTAATCCAGGCCCTCGATGTGCTTGCGTCGTTCGCCGAGGGTGCCGTCGTCCTTGACCGCGATGGCCCAGACCAGACGGTTGGGCTTGGCGCGGCCTTCGACGACGTAAAGGGTTTTCTCATCGGGTGAAAAACACAGGCCGTTGGGGCCGGCGAGGTCGTCAATGACCCGCGTGACCTTCTTGCTGTCGCCGTCAATGCGGTAAACCGCGTGGGGCTGGGACGGGGTGATTTTGTGGCCTTCGTAGTTGTTGCTGGTCTGGAAGGGCGGGTCGGTGAACCAGATCGAGCCGTCGCTTTTGCAGACGATGTCGTTGGGCGAGTTGAAGGGTTTGCCGTCGAAACTGTCGGCCAGCACGGTGATGGTGCCGTTGTATTCGGTGCGGGTGATGCGCCGGCCTTCGCTGGTGGTGGTCGAGCCTTCGCAGGCGATCAAACGGCCCTGTCGGTCTCGGCACAGGCCGTTGGAGAAGTTGGAATGTTCGCGGTACACGGAGAAGGTGTCGGTGATCTCGTCCCAGCGCATGATGCGGTTGTTGGGGATGTCGCTGACCAGCAGATAGCGGCCATCGCCGACCCAGACCGGCCCTTCGGCCCAACGCATGCCGGTGGCGAGTTTCTCCACGCTGGCGTTGAACACGCGCAACTCCAGGAAGCTGTCATCGAGGATATGAATCAGCGGGTCGGGGTAGCGCTGGCTGAGAGGCTCGGCGGCGTCGGCCAGGCGGGGGAGTGCGGCGCTGCCAACGGTGGCGAGCGTGGCGGAAACGGCGAGGGATTTTTTCAGGAAGCTGCGGCGGGTATTACCCTGGTTACGATCAAGGCTTTCGGGCAAGGCGGACAGGGATGAGTCCATGTAGCAATCTCCGTTGTTTTATTTTTTTACGGGGACCCTAGTAATACCTCGTGATAAGACATCGTACAAGTGAATGGTGGGTCGGGTATGTAGATCATTCACGAGGATTGGCTGCCAGCACGGGCCTCTTCCCGGCTAAAGCCGGTCCCACTGACAGCGGCGCTTGAGTCTGTGGCACAGACAACGGCGCGTGAGCCGGTCCCACAAAAAAGTGTCGCGCTCCCGTAGGACCGGCTCTAGCTGGGGAGGTCTGTGCTCTGTCGTTAGGCAGATGCTAGTGATGTCCAATTTCCCCAGGCCGAAAAAAATGCCTGGCCCCACTTCTGCGGCCAGGCATTTCCTTAAGCATCAGCGAGCCAACACACCTACTTTGGCCGCAAGCCCTCACGCACATCCTTCACGTCTGACGCCGAGACCGCCGGGGCGGCATTGCCCCAGGTGTTGCGCACATACGTCAGCACGTCCGCGACATTCTCGTCCGACAGGTTCCAGCCAAATGCCGGCATGGCCGGAGCCGTCGGCGCTGCGTCGGTTGCACCGGCACGGCTACCGGCCAGCACTACGCGAATCAGCGATGAAGGATCGTTGCTGTTTACCAGCGGCGCCATCGCCAGTTTCGGGAACAGGTTGGTCGCACCTTCGCCGTTCGGGGTATGGCAGGCCGAGCAGCGGTCGCCATAGATGGCCTTGCCCGCGACCATGGCCGCGTCAGTCTCCGCCAGCGGTTTGGCGGCCTCGACCGGCTTGGCGCCGTCCTTCAGGTACACCGCAACGGCGAGCAGGTCCTCGTCCTTCCAGTGCTGCGAAGAGTGCTCCACTTCCTCGGCCATCGGCCCGGACGCAATGTCAAAACGGTTTGCGCCGGTTTTCAGGTAGCTGACGATGTCGGCTTCGCTCCACGCGCCGATGCCGTCATGGCCGTTGGAGGTGATGTTCGGCGCCACCCAGTTCTGCAGGTTCGCACCGCTGAGGAACTGATCGTTCTTGTCCCCGCCAATCAGGTTCTTCGGCGTGTGGCACGTGCCGCAGTGGCCCAGGCCTTCGACCAGGTAAGCGCCGCGGTTCCACTGCTCGGACTTGTTCGGATCGGCCTTGAATTCGCCCTCCTTGAAGTTGATCAGGTTCCATGCGATGAGGCTGGTGCGCACGTTGAACGGGAACGGCAGCTGATTGGTCTCGACCTTGTTGTCCACCGGGTCGACGGTTTTGAGGTACGCAAAGATCGCCAGATTGTCCTCACGCCGCACCTTGGTGTAAGCGGTGAAGGGCATGGCGCCGTACAGACGCTTGCCGTCCAGGCCATGGCCTTTGGACATGGCGTTCTGGAAGTCCTCGAAGCTCCAGCGACCGATACCGGTCGCCGGGTCGGGGGTGATGTTTGCGCCCGCCAGTTTGCCGAACGGCGTGTCGAGGATGACCCCGCCGGAAAACAGCGGTTTGCCAGGGATGGTGTGGCACGCCGTACAGTCGCCGAGGGTGGTCAGGTAGCGACCCTTCTCGACAATGTTGTAGGAATCGGCGCCGGTTGCCCCATGAGCCAGAGACACAGACAGGCCGATAACGCCTGCGCAAGCAGTCAGAAGAGTCTTCATACGCTGATCATCTCCCCTGGACGCTTGAGGTAGCGCGTACGAATGGCGTCCGCTGCTTTAAATGCCAGTGCCGCCACCGTACCGGTCGGGTTGTAGCCCGGGTTCTGCGGGAAGGCGGATGAGCCGACCACAAACAGGTTAGGCACGCCCCACACCTGCAGGTATTTGTTCACCGAACTGTTCTTCGGGTCAGCGCCCATGATGAAGCCGCCAACGATGTGCGAAGACTGATACGGCGCGCTGTTCCAGTGCCCTTGCTGAGAATTGGGCACCATCTGCCGCGGGTTCATGCTCTTGGCAATCTCGCCGACCTTGCCGGTGACGTACGCCGCCATCTTGCGGTCGTTGTCCGGGAAGTCGAAGGTGATACGCAGCAGCGGACGGCCCAGCGGATCCTTGTAGGTCGGGTCCAGCGACAGGTAGTTGGTGCGCGTCGCATAGCTGCTCGCTTCACAGCCGATGGACATGGTGCTGGCGTAGTTCTTGACCGTGGCTTTTTTCCATTCCGAACCCCACGCCGGGGTGCCGGGCGGGAGAGGGCGCGAGTCGATGGGCGCAGCGCCGATCGGGGTTACCCGGGTGCTGCCGCCGCCGACGAAACCCAGGCCGGAGTGGTCGAAGTTGTCGTTGTTGAACTCGTCGATGCCCATGCCGATGGCGCCGCCACCGATAAACGGGTTGAAGTTCTTGTCATCGAAGAACATGCGCACGCTGTTGGCGGTCTGGTACGCGTAGTTGCGGCCCGTGGTGCCCGTATTGGTCACCGGGTCGTACGGCTGACCGACGCCGGACAGCAGCATCAGGCGCACGTTTTCAAAGATGAAGGCGCTGATCACCACCAGCTCTGCCGGCTGTTCCCATTCCTCGCCGTTGGAATCCATGTAGACGATGCCGGTGGCGCGCTTGCCACTGCTGTCCATGGTCACGCGCAGGACTTCGCAATTGGTCATGGCGGTAAAGTTCGGCTTGCGCACCAGCACCGGCAGAACGGTGGTGATGGCGCTGGCCTTGGAGTAGTTGGCGCAACCGTAGTTGGTGCAGAACCCACAGAAGGTGCATTCGCCCATCGCTACGCCCAGCGAGTTGACGTAAGGGCGTGACAGCAGCGCGGAAGGCACCGGGAACGGCTTGTAGCCCAGGTTCTTTGCAGCTTCGGCGAACAGCGTCGGCGCGTAGGTCTGCGCGGTCGGCGGGTTCGGGTATTCCTCGGAGCGCGGGCCCTCGAAGGTGTTGCCGCCTTCCTGGATCACGCCCTTGATGTTGCCGGCTTTACCGGAGATGCCCGCCAGGCGGTCGAACTTGGCGTAGAAAGGCTCCATCTCGTCCCAGTCGGTGCCCCAGTCCTGCAGGGTCAGCTCGGGCGACAGCTCTTTGCCGTAACGTTCGGTCAGGTGGCTGTGCAGCCGGAACTCGTGTGGCTGGAAACGAAAGGTGATGCCGGCCCAGTGATTGCCCGCGCCGCCCGTGCCGTTGCCGGGGTGAAACGAGCCCCAACTGCGCATGGGCAGTGCGGTCTCGTTGACGTTGTTGCGAATGGTGGTGGTGTTTTGCCGGGTCCTGACCATCAGGTCCTGACGGCGCGCGAAGCGCAGTTCGTCCGTCGCCGAGGCCAGGTTGAAGTCAACCGCCGTGTCGCGCCATGGGCCGCGTTCGAAGCCGATAATCTTCAGGCCTTCGTCCGCCAGTTCATTGGCAATGATGGATCCGGCCCAGCCGAGCCCGACAACCACGACGTCCGTGGATGGTAGTTTTTTGGCCATGTCGAATTAACCCTTCTTGTTCCAGGCGGAGCTGCCGATGATGGAGAGCGGCACCAGATTCAGCTTCTGGTTGTGCAGACCGATGTAGGGGCGGTAGTCGTAGCGCGCACCGGGAAAACCGATCATTTTCCACGACACCATGTCGCGGTTGCCGCCATACACGGGGTCGGCGAAGAAGCCTTCCATGGTGTTGCCCAGCACTTGCTGGAAGAATAATTTGCTGTCGATGCCGTCCAGCGCGATCTCGCCTTTTTCCACACCGGTCAGGACCTTGTCCTGCTGCTCGGGGGCGAGGGCGGCAAAGCCTTTCTGAAACTGCTTCTGGCAATACGCTTCCAGGCCGGCCAGGCCCAGACGGTAGCGCTGGCGCGGTACCAGTTCCGACTGATCGCCCTGCATCGGCGTGCCTTGTACGAAGGGGCCTTGCATGTACAAACGGCTGAACGTGCCGTACTCGCCGGCCAACTGGCGGTCGATGAACACGGCACAACCGGCGTCCTTGCCGCTGACGCTGAGGTCGTCGGCAGGGATCAACCGGGCCACGATGGCTTCCACCGTCGCGGCCTCGGCGTCGGTGAAAAACTGCCAGCCGGGCGTGTCGTAGTGCATGGGGCCGTTATGGTCGAAGGGCACCCACTGTGGAACGCCGACGACGGTGGCCGCCTGAGCGGTCGCGGCGGCGCCAACTGCCAGGGTGGTGGCTGAAGACTTCAGCAGCTGGCGCCGGGTCAGTCCTTTGGGTTTCTCTGTCATTCTGGGCTCCTGCAAAACCGCGCCGCCACAGGCCATCAAGATGGTCCGTGCCGGGGCTGTACTCTGCGTTCTTTATCACGGGTATTGCCGCGCATACGATGTGCTCGGCAGGTGGCTCTTGGCAGGGTGTGACATTGGGTCTCTGGCAAGCCAGCGCACGAAAGGCGCACGCTAGGCAGGGAGGTGCCATAACCGCTCATCATCTTTTGATGCCGATATCCATGATAGATGTGTTACGACGTATTGCGGCGGCGGATTTGGTAAATGACTTTTACAGATCCCGTAACAGTGACGTTTTTTCGATAGTCAGTTTTGTGGGTCCCGGCGCTTTGCGCTGCCACGCAGGAGCAGGCTCGCTTCGTCCTAACTTGGGCAATCGCGCCAACCTGACAGAATCTTCATAAAGCCGGCCCCGTTGCCGAGGCGACTTCTTGGTATCGTGCACGCCATTTGCGTCCCGCTTTCCCTTGCGGGTTGCTGTGTATGCCGTCCTTCTGTTCACCGAGTAGCTGCAGAAATGCCCGATCCAATACCCCTTAAAGACCACGAGAAGGAAACCCGGCTGGTCAATAAACGCTTGATCGCCTGTGCTGTTTTCGTGGCCATGCTCAGCGTCGCCCTGGTGTGCCGCATGTACTTCCTGCAAGTCACCGAATTCGCTTATCACTCGACCATTTCTGAAAACAACCGCGTTCACGTGTTGCCGATTCCGCCGGAGCGCGGACTGATTTTCGACCGCAACGGCGTGATTCTCGCCGACAACCGTCCCAGTTTTAACCTCACCATGACCCGCGAGCGCGCCGGCGATTGGCATGCGGTGATCGACACGCTGATGCAGATTCTCAATCTGCCGGACGAGGATCGCATCATCTTCGACAAGGCCATGAAGAACTCGCCGCATCGGTTTGTGCCGGTGACCTTGCTCTATGAGCTGACCGAAGAGCAGATCGCCCTGTTGGCGGTCAACCAGTTCCGCCTTCCAGGGCTGGATGTCGAGGCGCAGTTCGTGCGTCATTACCCGTTGGCCGAGCATTTTGCGCACTCGATTGGCTACGTTGGGCGTATCAATGAAAAAGAAGCGACCCAGCTTGATCAGGTCGAATACCGCGGCACTCAATCGATCGGCAAGACCGGCGTCGAGCGTTTTTACGAGAGCGAGCTGCACGGCCACGTCGGCTACGAAGAAGTCGAAACCAACGCTCAGGGGCGGGTGTTGCGGGTGCTCAAGCACACCGACCCGGTGGCCGGTAAAAACATCACGTTGAGTCTGGACATCAAGCTGCAGAAGGCCGCCGAAGAGGCGCTCGGTGACCGCCGCGGCTCGGTGGTAGCCATCGACCCGGCCACCGGTGAAGTGTTGGCAATGGTCAGCAAGCCCAGTTTCGACCCCAATTTGTTCGTGACCGGGATCAGCTTCAAGGAGTATTCGGCGCTGCGTGATTCGGTTGACCGGCCGCTGTTCAATCGCGTACTGCGCGGGTTGTACGCGCCCGGCTCGACGATCAAGCCTGAGGTGGCGATTGCCGGTCTGGACAGCGGCGTGGTGACGCCGTCGACGCGGGTGTTCGACCCGGGCTATTTCCAGTTGCCGGATTTCGATCACAAATATCGGAACTGGAACCACAGCGGCGACGGCTGGGTTGATTTGAACGCAGCGATCATGCGTTCCAACGACACTTATTTCTACGACCTGGCGCACAAGCTGGGCATCGACCGTCTGCACGATTACCTGACCATGTTCGGCATCGGCCAGAAGGTCTCGCTGGACATGTTCGAGGAGTCGGCAGGGCTGATGCCGTCCAAGGAATGGAAGCGCATCACCCGACGCCAGGCCTGGTTCCCGGGCGAAACGGTGATTCTCGGCATTGGCCAGGGCTACATGCAGGTCACGCCGCTGCAACTGGCCCAGGCGACCACCCTGATCGCGAGCAAGGGCATCTGGCACCGTCCGCACCTGGCCAGGGAAATAGGCGGGGTCTCGCCGGTAGACGAACACCCGATGCCGAACATCGTGTTGCGTGACCCCCACGAGTGGGATCAGGTCAATAACGGCATGCAGGCGGTGATGCACGACCCGCGCGGTATCGCGCGCGCCGCTGCGCAAGGCGCGCAATACCGTATCGCCGGCAAGAGCGGTACCGCGCAGGTGGTGGCGATCAAGCAGGGCGAGCGCTACAACCGTGAGAAGACCCTGGAACGGCATCGCGACAACGCCTTGTTCGTCGGCTTTGCACCGGCCGCCAATCCGAAGATCGTGGTTTCGGTAATGATCGAAAACGGCGAGGCGGGCGGTCGCGTGGCCGGGCCGGTGGTGCGGGAGATTCTCGACGCCTGGCTGCTCGATCAGGACGGTCACCTGAAACAGCAGTACGCCACGCCTGCCGCCACCCCGGTCAACCCGAAAGTGCAGATCGCCGCGCCGAGCAAAACCGTGGTGCAGCCGCCGGTGTGAGATTGAAAGGCCCCAATGCTCGCTTCCCGAACGACGCTGGCCTAACACATGGCGCATGCCCTTGGCGCTGGCCTCGCACATGGCCCACGCCCTTGACGCTGGCCTCGCGCATGGTTCGTGCCCTTGACGCGGGCCTCACACATGGCGCACGCCCTTGACGCTGGCCTCGCGCATGGTTCACGCCCTTGACGCTGGCCTCGCGCATGGTTCACGCCCTTGACGCTGGTCTCGCACATGGCGCACGTCCTTGATGCTGGCCTCGCGCATGGTTCGTGCCCTTGACGCGGGCCTCACACATGGCGCACGCCCTTGACGCTGGCCTCGCACATGGCGCACGCCCTTAACGCGGGCCTCACACATGGCGCACGAACCTGTAGGAGCCGGCTTGCTGGCGAACCCGATCTGCCAGTTACGCAGAAGCTGACTGACACAACGCGTTCGCCAGCAAGCCGACTATCTACGGATTCCAGCGCGCTCAAAAATGGCACCCACCCACACGCACTGAACTGTGTCAGGCGCTGCGGGTCGATTTGAGACCACGCGCACGGTCTATCCAAGGCCTCGCGCGCTCATTCGACTCGACAAGGAATTTGCCCCATGTCCAGCAGAACCATCGCCGATTACCTCGCCCAAACCCTCGCTGCTGCCGGGGTCTCGAAGATTTGGGGCGTCAGCGGCGACAGCCTGAACGGGCTGACCGACAGCCTGCAGCGCCTGGGCAAGATCCAGTGGATGCACACCCGTCACGAAGAGGTCGCAGCGTTCGCGGCCGGCGCCGAGGCGGCGTCCACCGGCAAACTGGCGGTGTGCGCAGGCAGCTGTGGTCCGGGCAATCTGCATTTGATCAACGGCCTGTATGACTGCCACCGCAGCGGTGTGCCGGTGCTCGCCATTGCTGCGCAGATTCCCTCTTCCGAAATCGGCCTGAATTACTTTCAGGAAACCCATCCCACCGACCTGTTCAAAGAGTGCAGCCACTTCGTCGAAACGGTCAGCACCCCGGAGCAGTTTCCGCGCGTGCTGGAGCGGGCGATGCGTGCAGCGATCAGCCAACGCGGCGTGGCAGTGATTGTGATCTCCGGCGACGTCGCCCTGAGCGCGGCACCAGACATCAAGCCTCAATGGGTCGATCATGCACCTGCGCGGGTGATCCCGGCAGAAGCCGACCTGCAGCGGCTGGTTGACCTGCTCGACGGCTCCAAGGCAGTGACGATTCTCGCCGGTGCCGGGTGCGCCGACGCCCATGATCAAGTGGTTGCGCTGGCCGAAAAACTCTCCGCGCCAGTCGTCCACGCGCTGCGCGGCAAGCAGTACATCGAATACGCCAACCCCTTCGACGTCGGCATGACCGGCCTCATCGGCTTCAGCTCCGGCTACCACGCCATGATGGCCTGCGACACGCTGGTCATCCTGGGCAGCAGCTTCCCGTATCGTAATTTCTACCCGGATAAAGCCAAGGTCGTTCAGATCGACATCGACCCCACGGCAATCGGCCGCCGTGTGCCCGTGGCGCTGGGTCTGGCTGGCGGCATTGCCGAGACCCTCGATGCGGTGCTCCCGCGTCTGAAAGAACACACCGACCGCAAGTTCCTCGACAAAGCGCTGGACCACTACGCCAAATCGCGCGAAGAACTGGACGAACTGGCCACGCCATCAGGCCACGGCGAGCCGATCCATCCGCAGTACCTGACTCGCCTGGTAGATGCCTACGCCGACCCGGACGCGATCTTTACCGTCGATGTTGGCACGCCGACACTGTGGGCGGCGCGTTACCTCACCATGAACGGCAAGCGCTCGCTGTTGGGCTCGTTCAACCACGGCTCCATGGCCAATGCCATGCCTCAGGCACTCGGTGCAAAGGCGGCGTTCCCGCAGCGGCAGGTGGTGGCGCTGTGCGGCGATGGCGGGTTGTCGATGCTGATGGGCGATCTGCTGTCGATCCGCCAGTTGAACCTGCCGGTCAAGCTGGTGGTGTTCAACAACAGCTCGCTGGGCTTCGTGGCGATGGAGATGCAGGCGGGCGGCTATGTGCCCCATGACACCGACTTCGATCGCACCAATTTCGCCAACATCGCCATCGGTGCAGGGATTCTGGGCATTCGTGTTGAAGACTCCGCAGACCTGCCGAACGCGCTGAAGAAAGCGTTTGAACATCCGGGGCCTGTGGTGGTGGACGTTGTGACAGCAAAACAGGAATTGGGCATGCCGCCGAAGATCAAGCTGGCACAGGCGAAGGGCTTCAGCCTGTTCATGCTCAAGGCTGTGATGAATGGCAAGGCCGACATGGTGCTGGAGCTGGCGAAGACCAACCTGCGCTGATTTCACGGGGGCCCGCGTTCCCATGTGGGACAGGCTTTAGCCGGGAAGGGTAGCTTGGTGACACCTAAAGATTCGGGGTGTTCACACGGGCCTCTTCCCGGCTGAAGCCGGTCCCACTAATACACCGCATCGCCACGTGGATCCCACTAATGAACCGGATCTCCATGCGATTCCCACCAATGGATCGCGTGTCCTTGTAGGGCCCGCTAATGGATCGCATGTCCTTGTGGGACCGGCTTTAGCCGGGAAGAGGCAACCCTCGCGCCCTACATTATCTCCCTACCAAGCCCCCATTTTTGCCCCCCAATCGCGCATCTGGCCTAACCCTCGCACCACCCTGATTCACCAAAATCCCTTACTTGAAATCTTTGGAAAAAACCGTTGTAAGGGCGAGAATTGCGATGTTATGTTGCTAACATCCTGTCGCAGAATGACCGCCGGATAACATTTCCGACGCCTGCGCGCCACGCTTCAGAAGCGGAACACCCATGCAGAAAACCCCTTTTCTCGATGCGCTGGAGCAACGCTTCAGTGACCTGACGCCTACGGGCAAGCGCATCGCAGGCTATCTGCTGGCCAATCCACAAAAGCTGCCTTTCGAAACGGCCGACAGCATCGCCCAGCAGACCGGAACCACCGGTATTTCGGTGGGGCGATTTCTGCGCTCTTTGGGCTACCGCAACCTTGACGACGTCAAACAGAGCCTGCGGGGTGACAGCGCAAGCCCCTGGGTTATCACTGACAGGCTGGGTGCCTTTCGCGAAGAAAACACCCAGGGCGATGCGCTGGAGCGTTCAATGAACCGCGAGCTTGAGGCCATTCAGCGGGTGTACGCCCTGGCCCGCAGCGAAACCTTCGCCCGCATCGTGGACCGACTGTACAGCGCCGAGGCCGTGTTCATCGTTGGCATTCAGACCACACGCGGCATTCTCAACGCCTTTTTCAGCCACTTGGAGTACATCCGGCCCAAGGTGTACTACGTCGATGGCCTGTCCGGCACTTATGCCGAATCCCTCAATTCGCAGTTTCAAGACCCCTATGCCGTGATCGCCGACTTCCGCACGTATTCAGCCGTGACGCGTACGTTTTGCGAAGTCGCTCATCAGCAGAACGTGGGGCTGGCTTTCGTCACCGACTTTCACTGCCCGTGGGCCCGTGATTACCCGAGCGACTTGTTGCAGCTGAACTCCGACGTGGGCCAGTTCTGGGATTCCCTTGCGCCGTTGACCTGCCTGTTCAACCTGATGGTGTCGGCGGTGGCGGAGAAATTTGGCGAGCGTCTGGATCAGCGCCTGGCGAAGAACCGTGAGCTGCAGCAGGTGTTTGGCCAGTTTGAGTAAGCAGGATTGCCCGGCTGTAGCGGGTTTCACAAGCAACAGCTTCCCGGCTGAAGCCGGTCCCACAGGGCTAGAACCGGGGCTACGTGCGGTCGGTGCCGCGCAATGATTTGGACCAGGAGTGGGACCGGCTTTAGCCGGGAAGCTTCATCCACAAGGCAACACTGAATCAACACGCAGATCTGGAGAGTCGTTACGTGAACAGCCCCCTCGTCGAAGTCGACGCCGATGCGCTTGAGGTCGAGATCGACCTGATTTATGCCGGCGCCGACAACCTCGCCGGCAAGCAGATTTACCAGGACCCGCGTTGCCTGCTGCACCGCGATGCCGAGCGCTGCCTGCGCAAGGCCAGCACTCTGGCGCGACAGGCCGGTTTGCGCCTGCGCGTATTCGATGCCTATCGCCCGGCGTATGCGCAATATTTGCTCTGGCAGGCGCTGCCCAACCCCGAGTACGTGCGCGACCCCAGCCTGGGTTCTCATCACACCCGCGGTGTGGCGGTGGACCTGACTTTGATTGATGCCAGCGGCAAGGCCCTGGACATGGGCACCGGGTTCGATGACATGCGCGAGCATTCCCATCAGTTCTTCGCCGACCTGCCCGCCGAGGTACAGCGCAATCGTCTGATGTTGCTGGGCATCATGCTGGCGGCAGGCTTTACCTACATCGACAGCGAGTGGTGGCACTACGAACTGCCCGAGGCAGACGCCTATCCGCTGATTAACGACGGTTCGGTGGGGCCGGCGGGCTGAGATGGACAAGCGGCAAGCGGCAAGCAGCAGGCGGCAAGCGGCAAGCAGCAAAAGGGAGAGTAGAGCAGCACACCGCACAAACCTGACACACACGACCGGGACGACCATGAATCCCGGCTGAATCTGGCGACACCTCAACTTGCATGAGCAAGGTGCGCCATTTCGCAGGCCTCAGGCCTGTGAGCTTAAACTGCCCGGTATAGCTTCAATAACAAACCTGACGAACTTCCATACATCGAATGATCAAGGAACCGGCATGAAATCAATCGTTACTCCACGCACGCTGGCGATGGCAGTCCTCTGCACCGCCATGGGCCTCGGCGCCTGGCAGTCGGCCAGCGCAGCCGTCCCCCAGGACACCCTGATGATCGGCAAACCGTCCGATCCGCAAACCCTCGACCCGGCCGTGACCATCGACAACAACGACTGGACCGTGACCTACCCGGCCTACCAGCGGCTGGTCACCTACAAAGTCGAAAACGGCAAAGGCAGCACGGAAGTGGCGGGGGAACTGGCCAGCAGCTGGACCACCTCGGCGGACAACCTGACCTGGGAATTCAAGCTCAAGCCGGGCAACAAGTTCGATGATGGTGCCGAGGTCAACGCCGACGCCGTGAAGTTTTCGTTTGACCGGGTAATGAAGCTCAAGCAGGGGCCCTCTGGCGCCTTCCCTGATGACATGACGGTGTCGGTGGTCGATCCGCTCACCGTGCGCTTCACCTTGAAAGCACCCTATGCGCCATTCCTCTCGACGCTGGCCCACAACGGCGCGGCGATCATCAATCCCGACGTGGCCAAGAAACCCGAAGGCGCGGAAGCCTGGCTGTCGAACCACACCGCAGGTTCCGGCGCATTCAAACTGGTCAACTGGCAGAAAGGCCAGACCCTGACCATGGAGCAAAACAGCTATTACGCTGGCCCCAGACCGACGCTGAAAAAGGTCGTGGTGAAGATCATCGGTGAGGCCTCGGTGCGCCGCTTGCAGCTTGAACACGGTGACCTAGACATCATCGAGGACATGCCCGAAGACCAGCTAGAAGCGCTGGCGAAAAAATCCGGCATCGTTGTGGGTGACTATCCATCACTGCGCGTGACGCTGCTGTACCTCAATACGCAAAAAGCGCCGATGAACAACCCGGACGCGCGGCGTGCCATTGTCGAGTCGCTGGACTACGACGGCATCATCAACGGCATTCTCAAAGGCAAAGCCAAGCCGTTGAACGGCCCGATTCCACAAGGCATGTGGGCGTACGACGAGAAACAGCCGGCCTTCAAGCAGGACATGAACAAGGCTAAAGCCGACCTGGCGAAAGTTTCGCCGAAGGTCAGCAACCTGACGTTCATGTATTCCGACAAAGACCCGAACTGGGAGCCGATAGGCCTGACCCTGCAAGCGGGACTGCAGCCGCTGGGCGTCAACCTGAAGCTGGAAAAGCTCGCCAACGCGAGCATGCGTGAACGCTTGGGCAGCGGCGACTTCGACATCGCCATCGGCTCGTGGAGCCCGGACTTCGCCGACCCCTACATGTTCATGAACTTCTTCTTCGACTCGAAGCTGAAGGGGCTGGCGGGCAACCGCTCGTTCTATGACAACCCGGCGGTGGACTCGCTGATCCGCGAATCGGCCACCACCAACGACATGGGCAAACGCATCGAGCTCTACCAGCAGGCGCAGAAGATCGTGCTCAACGACAGCGTCTACGCCTACCTGTATCAGAAGGCCTACACCTTGCCGATGAGCGAGAAGGTCAAGGGCTACGTGTTCAACCCGATGCTGGAGCAAGTGTTCAACGTCGGCACGATCACCAAGTAAGCGTTTCACCGGTAAGTCGCTGTCGCATTGCATGGCTCCGTCGCTCTGGCGGCCCATGCGGTGCAACGCTGTGTCCGCGAGCTGTTTCGCGTTATTGATCGACTGCGTGACCGAGGTGCCTGATGGCCTTCCTGAATATGCTGCGTAAACGCCTCGGCGGCCTGCTGCTGGTCGTGTTCGGCGTTTCCCTGATTACCTTTTCGATTTCCCACCTGATCCCGGGCGACCCGGCGCGGCTGATCGCGGGCGACCGTGCCACTGACGCCATTGTCGAAAATATCCGCCATCAACTGGGGCTGGATTTGCCGCTGTATCAACAGTACGGCCGCTACATGATGGACCTGCTTCAAGGCGATCTGGGCACGTCAATTCGCACCCATCGTCCCGTGCTTGAAGACCTGCAAGCATTCTTCCCGGCCACGCTGGAGCTGGCCCTCGTCGCGCTGACCCTGTCGATTCTGGTGGGCGTGCCATTGGGCGTGCTGTCGGCGGTGTATCACAACCGTTTCATCGACCAGGTGGCGCGAACCCTGGCAGTGACGGGGATTTCTACCCCGGCATTCTGGCTCGGGCTGGGCCTGATCGTGTTGTTCTACGGCCATTTGAACTGGTTGCCGGGCAGCGGTCGCCTTGACGAGGGGCTGGAGCCGCCGCGGACCGTCACCGGTTTCTACCTGATCGACTCGCTGCTGGCCGGCGACACGGCGCTGTTCTTCAACGCATTGCAGCATCTGATCCTGCCGGCCATCACCCTGGGCTTCGTCAACCTGGGGGTGGTTGCGCGGCAGATCCGTTCGGCGATGCTCGATCAGCTGGGCGAAGACTACATCCGTACCGCGCGGGCCTACGGCCTGTCGAAGTGGGCGGTAATCCTGCGCCACGCATTGCCCAACGCGCTGATTCCCTCGGTGACGGTGCTGGGCCTGACCCTGGGCGATCTGCTCTACGGCGCGGTGCTCACCGAAACCGTGTTTGCCTGGCCGGGCATGGGCGCTTACGTGGTCAAGTCTATCCAGTCCCTGGATTTCCCCGCCGTGATGGGTTTCGCGATCATGGTATCCTTCATTTATGTGCTGCTGAACATGGCGATCGATCTGCTGTACCGCCTGATCGACCCGCGCATTGGCGAGGTCAACTGAATGTCCACTCCGATCACCGCGCCCGCCGTGGCGCCACTGCCGGCGGCATCGCGCTGGCAAGACACGTTTGCTTACCTGGCGCACCAAGTGCGCCGCAGTCCGCTGACCATGGCGGGGTTGCTGATCACAATGATGGTGCTGTTGGTGATGGTGTTCGCGCCCTGGCTCGCGTCCCATGACCCCAACGCCCTGAACCTCAGCCAACGCCTGGCTGCGCCGTCCGCCGCCCACTGGTTTGGCACCGATGAAGTGGGCCGCGATTTGTTCAGCCGCGTGCTGTACGGCAGCCGGCAATTCGTTGGCGTCGGGCTGTTTGTGGCCTTCGCATCGTGTCTGGCCGGGGGGTTGCTCGGCTGCCTGTCGGGGATCATTGGCGGACGTTTCGACGGTCTGATCATGCGCCTGATGGACATCATGCTGTCGGTGCCGTCTCTGGTGCTGATCATGGCCCTGGCCGCTGCGCTCGGCCCGAGCCTGTTCAACGCCATGCTCGCCATCACGCTGGTGCGGATTCCGTTCTACGTGCGGCTGGCCCGGGGGCAGGCCCTGAGTATCCGCCAGATGGGTTACGTCAAAGCCGCCGAGACCTTCGGTGCCGGGCGCTGGCACATGGTCAGCTGGCACGTCGCGCGTAACGCGATGCCGCCGTTGCTGGTGCAGCTGAGCCTGGACATCGGCAGCGCCATCCTCATGGCGTCGGCGCTGGGTTTCATCGGCCTTGGCGCGCAACAGCCGACCGCGGAGTGGGGCGCGATGGTCGCCACGGGTCGTAACTACATCCTCGATCAGTGGTGGTACTCGACCTTTCCCGGCGTGGCGATTCTGATCACCGCCACCGGCTTCAACCTTTTGGGCGACGGCGTGCGTGATCTGCTCGACCCACGGCAACAGGGGAAATGACCATGACCGCTACTGCTCAACAGCCCCTTGCCGGGCCTGCACCGGTGCTGGTCATTGATGACCTGCGAATTGAATTCCCGGCCTACAAGAGCACCGTCAAGGCGCTCAACGGGGTGTCGCTGCACGTCGATCCCGGTGAGATCGTCGGTGTTATCGGCGAGTCCGGCTCTGGCAAGTCGGTCACCGCGATGCTCAGCCTGCGCCTGCTGCCGGAGCGATCTTACGAGGTGAAAAGCGGCAGGTTGAGCATCCTTGGCCGCGACATGCTGACCGCCAAAGAGAAGGACCTGCTAAGTGTGCGCGGCCGTGACGCGGCGATGATCTTCCAGGAACCCATGACCGCGCTCAACCCGACCCGCCGGATCGGCCGGCAGATGCTAGACGTGATCATTCACCACCAGCGCCTGAGCAAGGCCGAAGCCAAGGCCAAAGCCATCGCTTTGCTGCGCGACATGCACATCGCCGACCCCGAGCAGGTGATGAACAGCTACCCCTTCGAGCTGTCCGGCGGCATGCGCCAGCGGGTGATGATCGCCCTGGCGTTCTCCTGCGATCCGCAGTTGTTGATTGCCGACGAACCCACCACGGCGCTCGACGTGACCGTGCAACGACAAGTCCTGCTGTTGCTGCGCGAGAAAGCGCGGGCACGCGGTACGGCGATCTTGCTGATCACCCATGACATGGCGCTGGTGTCGCAGTTCTGCGACCGCGTCTACGTGATGTACACCGGCGCGGTGGTGGAGCAGGGCGTCACGGCGCAGGTCATGGCCGACCCTCAACACCCTTACACCCGAGGGCTGCTCAGTGGTTTGCCGGAGCAGGTCGAGCCAAGGCAGGATCTGATGACCATCCCCGGTCAGGTGCCCAATCTGTCGGCGTTGCCGGACGGCTGTACGTTCCGTGATCGCTGCGCCTTCGCCATGCCCAAATGCGTGAAGCGTCCGCCGATGCACACCCTCAATGTCATTGCGGACCGCAAGAGCGCCTGCTGGCTGAGCGTTCCCCACCCCGTCACCGCACAGGAGTCGCGGACATGAACCGCTCGGCCCTCAAACCCTTGCCGGACCAAAGCCCGGCCATCCTCGCCCTGCACGACGTGCGCGTGCATTACCCGATGGGCAAAGACTGGCTCGGTCGTCCCAAGGCCTTTGCCCATGCCCTCAACGGCATTGATCTGCAGGTCCGCGCCGGTGAAACCCTGGGCGTGGTCGGTGAATCCGGCTGCGGTAAAAGCACGCTGGCGCAATTGCTGATGGGGCTGATCAAGCCGACGGCGGGCCGGCTGGCCTGGGTTTACAGCACCGAGCAAGAGCGCAGCAGCAACGTACAGATCGTCTTTCAGGACCCGCAGTCGTCCCTCGACCCTCGATTGCCAGTGTGGAAAATCATCACTGAACCGCTATTCGTGCAGCGGTCTGCGCCGCGCCAGGCGATGCGTGCCATCGCTGCGAAAGTGGCGTCTCAGGTGGGCATTCGTACCGAGTACCTGGAGCGCTTTCCCCATCAGTTTTCCGGTGGGCAGCGTCAGCGCATTGCAATTGCCCGTGCGCTGTCTTCGGACCCGGACATCATCGTCCTTGATGAGCCAACGTCGGCGCTGGATATTTCGGTGCAGGCGCAGATCCTCAACCTGCTGGCCGAACTGCAACGCAGCCGCGACCTCACTTACATCCTTATCTCCCACAACGTCTCGGTGGTGCGTCACATGGCCGACCGGGTGGCGGTGATGTACCTGGGGCAGATCGTCGAGCTGGGCACCGCCGCCGAGGTACTGGAGCGGCCGCGGCATCCGTACACGCAACTGCTGCTGGAGGCGGTGCCGCGTCTGGGCGTGGCGGTGGATGAGGCGCAGGCCTCGGCGCCCACGGAGCTGCCGGGCAACCGCACGCTGCCGACCGGGTGCTTCTTTCGCGACCGTTGCCCCAAAGCCACGGCTGGCTGCGAACAGCCTCAGGCGCTGCTTCCCGTCAGAGGCGCAGCAGAAGGCGAGCGGGTGCGCTGTCATCTGGCGTCGTAAGGGAGGGCTGTCATCAGACCCGCAGGAGTGCGGCTGCTCGCGAATGTGGTGTGCCAGTCAGTGCATCATTGCCGGGAAAAATGCCTTCGCGGGCAAGCGCGCTCCTACAGTGCCGGGCAGTCAGGCGATGACATGATCGTTCCCACGCTCCGCGTGGGAATGCAGACCCTGACGCTCCAGGTCGCATGGATATTCACCGCACGGGCTGTCATCACACCTGTAGGAGCGCGCTTGCCCGCGAATGCGTTATGTCAGTCAGCGCATCAGTGCCTGATGAAATGCCTTGGCGGGCAAGCGCTCCTACAATCCCGGGCAGTCAGGCGATGACATATTGACTGGGGTGATGCGTTCGCCAGCAAGCCGGCTCCTACAGGGCGTGTACACCTTTCAATTCACTGATGTTCCCACGCTCCGCGCGGGAGTGCAGAACCTGACGCTCTGCGTCACGTAGCCACACACAAAGCTTTACCAATTAACGCCTGAACATTAGCGGCTGTTAATTAAGCCTTATATAAGCAATGGTCTTTATTGGATCCACTCATTGAAATAACGCTGTGCGTTTGAATGGAAGTTGACTGGGATCTCCCTCAATTAACCGCCCCCGAACTTTCATCTATAACTGCCCTAAATTCCGCACCGTCGCGGCCGAAACAGCTTTCATGCCGTGCCTATTTTTCCCCTGCAGACCGCGTGCAGGGGGCAGCGCACCTGTCGGCACCGCATTCGCGTCGCTGTCATCTCCGGTTATGGAAATACTCATATGATCAAACGTCTGGGTTTCAGCAGAAAGATCCTGCTGGCCGCTGCACTGATAGTGGTAGTTGCCTTTTCCTGTTTCATTCTGGTGAACGATTATCGCCAACGTGAAACCCTGAAAAACAACGTCGCTTCCGAACTTCAACAGTTGGGCAGTCTGACCACACAAAACATTCAAACCTGGCTCGACAGCCGCACTCAGCTGCTCAACTCCATGGCCCAGCAGATCGCTGTTGACGGCCCGGCGGCGAGCAGCCTGCAGCGCGTCATCGGGCTGCCGGTCTACCCGGACAACTTTCAGCTCAGTTATTTCGGCGGCAAGGACGGTGTGATGTTCTCCGTGCCCGCCGGCAATCGCGCGGCCGACTACGACCCGCGTGCCCGTGGCTGGTACAAGGCGGCCGATGCGGCGCAGGGCATCATCGTCACCGAGCCTTACATTGCCGCTTCGTCGGGCAAGCTGGTCGTGACCCTGGCCACGCCGGTGCGCCAGCAGGGGCAGATGATCGGCGTGGCCGGCGCGGACATTTCCCTGGACGCCATCAGCAAGACCATCAACTCGCTGAACTTCGGTGGCCACGGCTACGCGTACATCGTCAGCGCCGACGGCAAGATTCTGATTCACCCGGACAGCAAGCTGTTGCTCAAAAACGTCAGCGAAGCCTATCCAAACGGCGCGCCGAGCATTGCGCCCGGGGTTGCGGAAATCGAGTCCGGCGGCAAGGCGCAGATCATCTCGCTCACCAAGGTGGAGGGCCTGTCTTCGGCCAACTGGTACGTGGCGCTGGTCCTCGACCGTGACGCGGCCTATTCGATGCTCAGCGAATTCCGCTCCTCGGCGATCTTCGCCATGGTCATCGCCGTGGCAATCATCATGCTGGCGCTGGGGCTGTTGATCCGCGTGCTGATGCAGCCGTTGCACCAGATGAGCCGCGCGATGCAGGACATTGCCGACGGTGAAGGCGACCTGACCAAGCGTCTGGCCATTGTTTCGCAGGACGAATTCGGTGCACTGGCGCAGTCCTTTAACCGCTTCGTCGAGCGCATCCACGGCTCGATTCGCGAAGTGGCCTCGACGGCAGGGCAGTTGGGCGAGGTGGCCGCTCGTGTGGTGGGCGCATCCAACTCGTCGATGGGCAATTCGGATCAGCAAACCAGCCGCACCAGCAGCGTGGCTGCCGCGATCAACCAGCTCGGCGCTGCCGCCCAGGAAATCGCCCAGAACGCCGCGCTGGCGTCGCAGCACTCCAGCGAAGCCACGCAACTGGCCAGCGAAGGCCAGGGCGTTGTCAGCCAGACGATCAAGGCAATGAATCAGCTGTCCGAGAAGATCAGCGAGTCGTGTGCCAACATTGAAACGCTGAACAACAAGACGGCCAATATCGGGCAGATTCTGGAAGTCATCACCGGTATCTCGCAGCAGACCAATTTGCTGGCGCTTAACGCTGCCATCGAAGCGGCGCGGGCAGGGGAAGCGGGTCGTGGGTTTGCGGTGGTCGCCGATGAGGTGAGAAACCTGGCGCACCGTACGCAGGATTCGGCGCAGCAGGTGCAGGGGATGATCGAGGAGTTGCAGGTCGGCGCTCGCGACGCGGTGATCAATATGACCGAGAGCCAGCGTCAGAGTGAGAGCAGTGTGGTGATTGCCAATCAGGCCGGGGAGCGCTTGAACAGCGTGACGCGTCGGATCAGCGAGATCGATGGTATGAATCAGTCGGTGGCGACGGCGACCGAGGAGCAGACGGCGGTGGTGGAGTCGATCAATGTCGACATTACGGAGATCAATACGCTTAATCAGGAAGGCGTGGATAACCTGAAGTCCACGTTGGATGCGTGTGCTCATCTTGAGCATCAGACTGCGCGGTTGCAGCATTTGGTGGGGACGTTTCGGATCTAGATCGCATATCAGGATCAGGATCCTCAAGATCAAGATCCTCAAGATCAAGGGCGCCTGCCTGGGGGCAGACTGTTTCGCCTTCGGCGAGTTACTTGGAAAAGTCGAAAGTCGCACCATCCCCAAGTAACCAAGGGTGCTTGCTCCTGGTTAGGATCTTCCTTCGTCGGGTTCCTTCACTCCGGTCTCGCTCCGTTGGCCCGCCGCCATCCGCCATCCATGGCGGGGGGCGGCTCTCGCGGCATCCATGCCGCTCGGCCCACGGAGCGAGACCTGCGTTCAGCCTGCACCCAAGTCGCGATTGGCGGTGTCTGGGCTTTTTGCTTATGAAGATCAAAAGCGAATCAAAAGCAGAGCAACAGCTTCCCGGCTGAAGCCGGTCCCACAGGTATCCGCAGTGCTTTCAGTGGGACCGGCTTCAGCCGGGAAGAGGCCAGTCTTAATACGCTCAATTCTGCGGTGTGACACTGGGCGCTTTCCCGGCTAAACCTGGTCCCACCAACCCAGGCACGACGCGGAACTGTAGGAGCCGGCTTGCTGGCGAACCGGTTTCGGCAGCCGACACTCTCGGTTCTGGCGCACCGCGTTCGCCAGCAAGCCAGCTCCTACAGAACCGCTGCCAGGCATCTGATCGCGCCCACGCTCTGCGTGGGTATGCATCCCGGGGCGCTCTGCGTCCATCGCAAGCTGAACCCGGCCCTTTTGGACGAAACGCATTCCACAGTGGGACCGGCTTCAGCCGGGAAGAGGCCAGTTTCAACACGCCACTTCTGCGGTATGACACCGGGCGCTTTCCCGGCTAAAGCCAGCCCCACCAACCCAGACACGACGCGAAAACTGTAGGAGCCGGCTTGCTGGCGAACCGGTTTCGGCAGCCGACACTTTCGGTTCTGGCCCACCGCGTTCGCCAGCAAGCCGGCTCCTACAGAACCGCTGCCAGGCATCTGATCGTGCCCACGCTCTGCGTGGGTATGCATCCCGGGACGCTCTGCGTCCATCGCAAGCTGAACCCGGCCCTCTTGGACGAAACGCATTCCACAGTGGGACCGGCTTCAGCCGGGAAGAGGCCAGTTTCAACACGCCACTTCTGCGGTGTGACACCGGGCGCTTTCCCGGCTAAAGCCAGCCCCACCAACCCAGGCACGACGCGGAACTGTAGGAACCGGCTTGCTGGCGAACCGGTTTCGGCAGCCGACACTTTCGGTTCTGGCCCTCCGCGTTCGCCAGCAAGTCGGCTTCTGCAGAACCGCTGCCAGGGATCTGTTCTGCAGTGCTGCGACCAACGCTGTACGGCTAATGCAGTCGCACTTGCTGTATCGCGATAGGCCAACGGACCAACGGCACGAATTATTTGTTTCAGCCTCACCTTCGGACTCGCCCATTCAGCCTCGACATCCGTGCAACTTGTCTAGCGCGGGCGGCGGCTAGATCGCCCTTGCGCGCCAACCTGTCCACGATCCTCGCGAAAAATCCCGCATCAAACCGTCTCCGAAGTGCAACCCCACAGTCATCGTCGATTCATGGAACTGCCACAGGCTGCCCCTAATGTCACTCGCACCGAACGCGGCCATGGACGGTCGTGCGTCTGATCATTCACTCCCGGCAGGACGCTGGAATCACAAGACCAGAGAAGCCCATGACCGCAGCCATTCATGTCGACCGCTTGAACAAGACATTCGCCCGAAAGACCGCTTTGGTTGACCTCGCATTGTCTATACAACACGGAGAAATGGTGGCGCTGATCGGCGCTTCCGGCTCCGGCAAGTCCACGCTTTTGCGCCACCTCGCCGGCCTTGCCTGTTGCGACCGTGACAACGGCGGCAGCGTCCAGGTGCTGGGCCGTGAAGTGCAGGCCTCGGGCCGTCTCAACAGCAAGGTGCGCCGTCTGCGCGCGGACATCGGCTACATCTTCCAGCAATTCAACCTCGTCAATCGCCTCAGCGTGCTCGACAACGTGCTGCTCGGTTGTCTGGGCCGCATGCCGCGCTGGCGTGGCAGCCTTGGGCTGTTCAATGCCGAGGAAAAGGCCCGCGCCATGGCCAATCTTGAGCGCGTCGGCCTGGCTGACCTGGCGCCGCAACGGGCCTCGACGCTGTCTGGCGGGCAGCAGCAACGCGTGGCCATCGCCCGCGCGCTGACTCAGCAGGCCGAAGTCATTCTGGCTGACGAACCGATCGCCTCCCTGGACCCCGAGTCCGCGCGCAAGGTCATGGAAATTCTCGCCGACATCAATCGCCAGGACGGCAAGACCGTCGTGGTCACCCTGCATCAGGTCGATTACGCCGTGCGTTATTGCCCGCGCGCCGTGGCGCTGAAAGGCGGGCGGATTCATTTCGATGGCAACGGCGCCGAGCTCAACGGCCAGTTTCTCAATGACCTGTACGGCGCCGACGCTGATACCAGCCTGATGTTCGACGGCAACGCACGTCCTGCCGAACGTCCGGCGCGGCTGGTCATGGCCCGGGCCTGACCAGCCAAGGCGCTTTGCGCCGCGAATCCCTCACCCCAACCCCGCTTCAGGAGTTCTCCATGTTGAACCGTATCGGGCGCGTGTTCGCGTCTGCCGCTGTGATTGCCGGTTGCCTGATGGGCACTGCGCAGGCAGACGACAACGTCATCAACTTCGGCATCATGTCCACCGAGTCGTCGCAAAACCTGAAAAGCGTCTGGCAGCCCTTCATCGACGACATGTCGAAAAAGACCGGGCTCAAGGTCAATGCCACTTTCGCCTCCGACTACGCCGGCCTGATTCAGGGCATGCGTTTCAACAAGGTGGACGTGGCCTGGCTGGGCAACAAGGCGGCCATGGAGGCGGTCGACCGTTCCGGCGGCGAAATCTTCGCTCAGACCGCTGCGGCCAACGGCGCGCCGGGTTACTGGAGCGTGATCATTGCGCGCAAGGACAGCCCGATCAATTCGGTCGAGGACATGCTCAAGCACTCCAAGGAACTGACCTTCGGCAACGGCGACCCGAACTCCACCTCGGGCTATCTGGTGCCGGGCTATTACGTCTTCGCCCAGAACCATGTCGATGCGGCCACCGCCTTCAAGCGCACGCTTAACTCCAGCCATGAAGTCAACGCACTGAGCGTGGCGAAAGGGCAGCTGGATGTCGCGACCTTCAACACCGAAAGCTGGGACCGCCTGGAAGTCACTCAGCCAGACAAAGCCGCGCTGCTCAAAGTGATCTGGAAATCGCCGCTGATCCCGGCCGACCCGATGGTCTGGCGCAAGGGCCTGTCGGACGCGGACAAGAACAAGATCCGCGACTTCTTCGCCAACTACGGCGACACGGATGAAGAAAAGGCCGTGTTGAAGAACATGCAGATGAGCAAGTTCCTCAAATCCTCGGACGACCAGTTGCTGACCATCCGCCAGCTTGAGCTCTTCAAGCAGAAAACCGAAACCACGGCCAGCACCACCCTCAGCGCCGATGAGAAGGCCACGCGCCTGAAAGACATCGACGCCGGTCTCGCCAAGCTGCAGGACCGCATCACCGAGCTGGAAAAACAAGGCACCGCCAAGGCGGGTTGATGCACCCGGCGCGCTGGCGCCTCACGACGCTGCCTCAAGCGTCACGGCTCAGCGCGCCCGGCATGACCGTTCACCCGTTCGCAACCGGACTTCTTATGACCACTCACGCTGCTTACCTGCAAACCGCCGGCAAACGGACCTGGCCGCAATACCTGGGCTGGGGCCTGTTCCTGGCGATGATGGCCTGGGCCTGGCACGGCGCCGAGATGAACCCGCTGGCGCTGTACCGCGACTCCGGGAACATGGCCACCTTTGCCGCCGACTTTTTCCCGCCGGACTTCCACGAATGGCGGGCCTATCTCAAGGAAATGATCGTCACCGTGCAGATCGCGCTGTGGGGCACGCTGCTGGCCATCGTCTGCTCGGTGCCGCTGGGCATTCTGTGTGCCGACAACATCACACCCTGGTGGATTCACCAGCCGCTGCGTCGGGTCATGGATGCCTTCCGTTCGATCAACGAAATGGTCTTCGCAATGTTGTTCGTGGTGGCCGTCGGGCTGGGGCCTTTCGCGGGCGTCCTCGCGCTGTGGATCAGCACCACCGGCGTGCTGGCCAAGCTGTTCGCCGAAGCGGTGGAAGCGATTGACCCCGGCCCGGTCGAGGGCGTGCGTGCCACGGGCGCCAGTGCCCTGCAGGAAGTGATCTTCGGGGTCATCCCGCAAGTCATGCCGCTGTGGATCTCCTATGCGCTGTACCGCTTCGAATCCAACGTGCGCTCGGCGACGGTGGTGGGAATGGTCGGTGCCGGCGGGATCGGCGTGATCCTCTGGGAAAACATCCGGGCGTTCCAGTTCACCCAGACCTGCTCGGTGTTGCTGGTGATCATCGTGGTGGTCAGCGTCATCGACATCTTCTCCCAGCGCCTGCGCAAGCAGTTCATCTAACGACCACGACAGGAGAGGGTGCGAACCCTTTTTTTAGCCATGCAGTTGTCTAGACAAACCGAAGTCCTGCTTCACCCCGCTGCGCCGCTGGCAGCCTCTAGCCGCCAGCCCGCGCAGCGCGAACCGATGTACCTCGAACTGGCGCACACCCTGCGCAGCGAACTCAACCGCTACAGCGCCGGGGACTACCTGCCCGCCGAGGTGCAGCTGGCCGCACGCTTTGAGGTCAATCGTCACACGTTGCGCCGTGCCGTCGACGAACTGGTGCGTGAAGGCAGCCTGCTGCGCCGCCAGGGCAAAGGCACGCAGGTGCTGGGGCGGCCGCTGGTCTACCCGGTTGCCGCCGGCAGCGCCTACAGCGAATCGCTGTCGGCATTGGGTCATGGCGTCGAGGCGGTGTTGCTGCAGCGTCGGCACTGCACCGCCACCGCGGAGGAGGCCGAGCATCTGGGCCTGCCTCTCAACGCGCCACTCATAGAACTGCAGACCCTGCGCCGCCTCGACGGCCAGCCGGTTTGCCTGATTCGCCATCGTTATTGCGCCACTCGCGCGCCGTTGATTGCCGACTACACCAGCGGTTCGGTGCGCCAGTTCCTGGCCGAGCGGCAGCTGCCATTGACCCGGACGTTCAGCCTGATCGGTGCGCGCTTGCCCAGTCGCGAAGAAGCCAGCGTGCTGTTGATGCCGCGCCATCTGCCTGCGCTGACGGTGCTCACCCTTTCCCATGACGCAGTTGGAAACGCGGTGGAGATTGCCCATTCCACCAGCCGTTCCGACCGCTTCCAGTATCAGATCGTCACCTGATGGAGATGCCCTCGATGACTGCCACACCTGCCCATGACACACCCGATGCTCCAGCGTCTGACCAGGCTGCCCGCCAGCACTGGATTGGCGTGCTCGCGCGCAGCCGTCGCGCCGAACTGCTGCCCCACGAAGCTGCGCTGCGCGACGCCGATTACCAACTGATCCGCGCGCCGGAAATCGGCATGGCCCTGGTGCGAGGCCGCATGGGCGGCAGCGGCGCGCCGTTCAACGTCGGCGAAATGACCGTGACACGTTGCGTGGTGCGCCTGGCCGATGGCCGTACCGGCTTCAGTTACCTGGCCGGCCGCGACAAGGCCCACGCCGAGCTCGCCGCTCTGGCCGACGCGCATTTGCAGGGCGCACGCCGGGCGCACTGGATCAGTGACCTGATTGACCCGCTGGCCCGGGCGCAAGACCTGCGCCGGGCTCAACAACACGCCGAAACCGCTGCGACCAAAGTGGACTTCTTCACCCTGGTCAGAGGAGAAAACTGATGAGCACCTCTCTCGCAACTCAATCCTTGCCTGCATCGCTGTTGCAGCCCGCGTTCGCCGATCCGGTGCTGGACGCCCAGCGCAGCTTTCGCGCCGCGCTCAAGGCCCTGGCCGGTCCCGGTGTGGCCCAGAGTCTGCTCGCCACCCAGACCCCGCCGCACCTGGAGGGTCTCGCCGCCGCCAGCCACGCCTTGTGCCTGGCGTTGCTGGACGTCGACACGCCGCTGTGGCTTGCCCCGACTTTCGACACTCAGGCGATTCGCGCCAACCTGACGTTCCATTGCGGCTGTCCGATTGTCAGCGACCGGCAAAACGCACGCTTCGCCTTGCTTGATGACAGCCAGCTGCATGACCTCAGCGGCTTCGACCTTGGCAACGACCGCTACCCGGACCAGTCCTGCACGCTGCTGGTTCAGCTGCCGAGCCTGCAGGGCGGTACCCAGCTGGCCTGGCAAGGCCCGGGCATCGAAACCCGAAACCACGTCAGCCTGCCGCTGCAGGAAGCGTTCTGGCGCGAGCGCGAAGCCCGCAACGACTTCCCCCGTGGCATCGACGTGTTCTTCGTCGCCGGCAGCGAACTGCTGGGCCTGCCGCGCAGCACCCAGGTGCTGCTCAAGTCGCAGCCCGCCAATCTCCAACCGTCGAGAGGAGCTGCCTGATGTACGTTGCCGTCAAGGGTGGCGAACAGGCCATCGACAATGCTCACGCGCTGCTGGCCAGGAAGCGTCGGGGCGATACCGCCGTCGCCGAACTCGGCGTAGAGCAGATCCGTCAGCAACTGCCCCTGGCCGTGGCCCGGGTGATGACAGAAGGCTCGCTGTACGACGCCGAACTGGCAGCCCTGGCGATCAAGCAATCGGCGGGCGATCTGGTTGAAGCGATCTTTCTGCTACGCGCTTACCGCACCACGCTGCCGCGCTTCAGTGCCAGTCTGCCGATCGACACCGCGAGCATGCAGCTCAACCGGCGTCTGTCGGCCACGTTCAAGGACGTGCCGGGCGGGCAGTTGCTGGGGCCGACGTTTGACTACACCCACCGCCTGCTGGATTTCACCCTGCTGGCCGAGGGTGAGTTTCCCGGCCCCCAAGTGCAGGCCGGGGCGACCGTGCAGGCGTGTCCACGGGTCTCCGGGCTGCTCGCCAAAGAGGGGCTGATCAAGGAGGAAACCGACACCGGTGCGCCGGTGGCGGACATCACCCGCGAGCCACTGGAATACCCGGCCAGCCGCGCCGAGCGACTGCAAGCGCTGGCCCGCGGTGACGAGGGCTTTTTACTGGCGCTGGGCTATTCGACCCAACGTGGCTACGGGCGCAACCACCCGTTTGCCGGCGAGATTCGAGTGGGCGACGTCGACGTCTGGATCGAGCCGGAAGAGCTGGGCTTCGCAATCTGCATCGGCGCCATCGAAGTGACCGAGTGCGAAATGGTCAACCAGTTCGTCGGCTCTGCCACCGAGCTGCCGCAGTTCACTCGCGGCTATGGCCTGGCCTTCGGTCACGCCGAGCGCAAGGCCATGGGCATGGCGCTGGTGGACCGCTCACTGCGCGCCGATGAATACAGCGAAGAAATCGTCTCGCCCGCGCAGCAGGAGGAATTTGTCCTGGCGCACTGCGACAACGTCGAAGCCGCCGGTTTCGTCTCCCACCTCAAGCTGCCGCACTACGTCGACTTCCAGGCCGAACTGGAACTGATCCGCAAACTGCGCACGCCCTCCAAGGAGCAGGCCCAATGAACGCCGCCACGCAACCTCGGCCGCACCCGCAGCCACAACCCCAGCTGCCGCGCGACGAGGCTTACAACTTTGCGTATCTGGACGAGCAGACCAAACGCATGATCCGGCGCGGCCTGCTCAAGGCGGTGGCGATTCCCGGTTATCAGGTGCCGTTCGGTGGTCGCGAGATGCCGCTGCCGTATGGCTGGGGCACCGGCGGCATGCAACTGACCGCCGCGATTCTGGGCGCCGAAGACGTACTCAAAGTGATTGATCAGGGCGCCGATGACACCACCAACGCCGTGTCGATCCGGCGTTTCTTCGCCCGCACCGCCGGCGTCGCCACCACCGAGCGAACCCCCGAAGCGACGATCATCCAGACCCGTCACCGGATACCGGAAACGCCGCTGCACGCCGATCAGATCATGGTCTATCAGGTGCCCATTCCCGAGCCGCTGCGTTTCATCGAGCCCTCGGAAACCGAGACCCGGACCATGCACGCGCTGAATGATTACGGGGTCATGCACGTCAAGCTCTACGAAGACATCGCCACCTTCGGCCACATCGCCACCGCCTATGCCTACCCGGTGACCGTGGACGAGCGCTACGTCATGGACCCATCGCCAATCCCCAAATTCGACAACCCCAAGCTGAACATGAGCCCGGCGTTGATGCTGTTCGGCGCGGGTCGCGAGAAGCGCCTGTATGCCGTGCCGCCGTTCACCCGCGTCACCAGCCTGGACTTCGAGGACCACCCCTTCGAAGTGCAGCAATGGGCGCACAACTGCGCCATCTGCGGTAGCCGCGAGTCATTCCTCGACGAGCTGATCCTCGACGATCAGGGCACCCAGAGCTTCGTCTGCTCGGACACCGATTACTGCGCACAACGCGTCAGTCAGGGGAGGGCCGCACAATGAACGTTGCTCAACAGATCGACCGTGACGTCGTCAGCGATCGCACCCAGCCGCTGCTCAAAGTGCGCGGCCTGACCAAACTGTACGGGCCGGAGAAAGGCTGTCAGGACGTCAGCTTCGAGCTGTACCCCGGTGAGGTGCTGGGCATCGTCGGTGAGTCGGGCTCGGGTAAGTCGACCCTGCTGTCGTTGCTCAGTGGCCGCTGCCCGCCGGACAGCGGCGTCATCGACTACCGCCGCGCCGACGGCCACAAACACGCCGGTGAGTGGCTGGATCTGTACAGCGCCAGCGAGGCCGAGCGGCGCACCCTGCTGCGCACCGAATGGGGGTTCGTCGAGCAGAACCCCCGGGACGGCCTGCGCATGGCGGTGTCGGCCGGCGCCAACATCGGTGAGCGCTTGATGGCCCAGGGCGTGCGCAATTATCAGGCGCTGCGCGCGGCGGGGCTGGACTGGCTGAATCAGGTGGAGATCGATCCGGCGCGCATCGACGATTTGCCACGGACATTCTCCGGCGGCATGCAGCAGCGCTTGCAGATTGCTCGAAACCTGGTGTCCGGCCCACGACTGGTGTTCATGGACGAGCCCACCGGCGGCCTCGATGTGTCGGTGCAGGCGCGCTTGCTCGACCTGATGCGCGGGCTGGTGCGCGAGCTCGACCTGGCAGTGGTGCTCGTGACCCACGACCTGGCCGTGGCGCGCCTGCTCGCCGATCGCCTGATGGTCATGCGCCGTTCCCGCGTGGTGGAGACCGGCCTGACCGATCAGATCCTCGACGATCCGCAACACCCGTACTCGCAGCTGCTGGTGTCTTCGGTGCTGCAGCCATGATCCGACTTCCGGGGTGCTTTCAATGAACACGCTGATCGAGGTCCGTGACCTCTCGAAAACTTTCACCCTGCATCAGCAGAGCGGTGTCGTCCTCAACGTGCTGGATGGCCTTGATTTCGCCGTCAGTGCCGGCGAATGCCTGGTCCTGCACGGCCATTCCGGGGCAGGCAAAAGCACGTTGCTGCGCACGCTGTACGGCAACTATCTCCCCGCAGGCGGAAGTATTCGCGTGCAGCATCAGGGCGAGTGGCTGGAACTGGTCGGTGCCACCCCGCGCCAGGTATTGCAGGTGCGCCAGCAGACCCTGGGCTACGTCAGCCAGTTTTTGCGGGTCATCCCGCGCGTCGCGACGCTGGACGTGGTGATGGAGCCAGCGCTGGCCCGGGGCTGGACCCGGCAAGACGCCCAGGCGCGGGCCGAGCATCTGCTCGCTCGCCTGAACATTCCCCAGCGTTTGTGGCAACTGGCGCCGGGGACGTTCTCCGGCGGGGAGCAGCAGCGCGTCAACATCGCGCGCGGTTTTATGGTGCCGTGGCCGGTGATGCTGCTCGACGAACCAACGGCCTCGCTGGACGACGATAATCGTCAGGTAGTGCTTGAACTGATCAATGAAGCCAAACACGCAGGCGCTGCGGTGATTGGCATCTTCCATGACCGCGTCGCCCGTGAAGCCGTCTGCGACCGGCATCTGGACATGACACCGTCTGCGCTCGATTCAGCTGCCAATCCGGCACGCGCGACCACCGAAACTTCGGCGCTGAAGGAGGCCGCACAATGCTGAACGAACAGATCCTGACCAACGCCAGTGTGGTTTCTGCCCAGGGCGTGTTCCTCGGCACCGTGGTGCTGCGTAACGGCCTGATCAGCGAGGTCGACGACCGCGTCAGCCACTTGCCCCAGGCGCAGAACCTCAACGGCGACTACCTGTTGCCAGGGTTGGTGGAGCTGCACACCGACAACCTGGAAAAACACCTCAGCCCGCGGCCCGGTGTGGACTGGCCGTCGGCCTCGGCGGTGATGAGCCACGATGCGCAAATCATCGCGGCTGGCATCACCACGGTCTTCGACGCGCTGTCCATCGGCGACGTCAACCCCAAGGGCAAGCGCATGCAGCAACTGCCGGGCATGGTCGAGGCGATTGCCCAGGCAAACGCCGCCAACATGACCCGCGCCGAGCACCGTCTGCACCTGCGCTGCGAAGTGTGTCATCCCGATACCTTGAGCGTGTTCCGCGACCTGGTGGAGCAACCGCTGGTACAGCTCGTCTCGACCATGGACCACTCGCCGGGCCAGCGCCAGTTCGCCCTTGAGTCCAAATACCGTGAGTACTACATGGGCAAGTACCACTTGAGCAGCGAGCAGATGGACGCGTTCATCGTCGAGCAGGTGGCCAATTCGAAAACCTACAGCGACCGATACCGCCGCGCCATTGTCGATATCTGTCTGGAGCGTGGCTTGTCGGTGGCCAGCCATGATGACGCGACTCTGGCCCACGTGGAGGAATCGGCGGCGTACGGCATGACCATCGCCGAGTTTCCGACCACACTGGAAGCCGCGCAGGGCTGCCGTCGTCTGGGCATGAGCGTGCTGATGGGCGCGCCGAATATCGTGCGCGGCGGCTCGCACTCGGGGAACATCGCAGCGGCGAGATTGGCCGAAGAAGGGCTACTGGATATCCTCTCCAGCGATTACTATCCGGCCAGTCTGTTGCAGGCGGCGTTCACGTTGGGTGCGCAGCTGGAAGCGGCAGGCGGATCGACAGGCGCGGGACTGGCACGCGCGGTCAGCACGGTCAGCCTCGCGCCAGCGCGTTCGGCGGGCTTGTACGATCGCGGCGAGATTCGGGTAGGCCTGCGGGCTGACTTGATCCACGCCCAGGCGGTGGGCACGCTGCCGATCATTGAGCAGGTATGGCGACAAGCGAAGAGGGTGTTTTGATGACGGGCAGGTTGATCTATCTCATCGGGCCTTCGGGCTCGGGCAAGGACAGCCTGCTGGACGCTGCCCGCGAGGCATTGGCCGCGCGGGGCTGCCGAATCGTGCGGCGGGTCATCACACGCTCGGCCGAGGCCACCGGCGAGGCGGCTCAGGCCGTCAGCGTCGAGCGCTTTGAAGCCCTGCAGGCCGAAGGCGCCTTTGCGCTGGACTGGTTCGCCAACGGCCTGCATTACGGCATCCCGATAGAGATCGATCAGTGGCTGGCGGAAGGTCAGGACGTGCTGATCAACGGCTCGCGCGGCCACCTGCCTCAGGCGCGCGCGCGTTACCCGCACATGAGCGTAGTGCTGCTGACGGTTGATCAAGCCGTGCTGCGCGAACGTTTGCAACGCCGGGCGCGGGAGTCGGCCGAAGACATCGAGACGCGACTGGCGCGCAATGCGCAGTTCACCCAAGGCCTGCTCGCCGATGACCCGGAATTAATCGTGCTCGACAACTCGGGGCCCCTTGAGCAAACGGTCGGCAGGCTCATGCAACACCTGGAGCGCGCCGACGCATGCGCCTGACCTTGCTGGGCACAGGAGATGCGCGGCAAGTCCCGGTTTACGGGTGTGACTGCGCCGCCTGCCACGCGGCCCGTCACGATGAGCGACTGCGCCGGCGCCCCTGCTGTGCGCTGGTCGAAGTGGGCGAACAACGCTGGTTGATCGACAGCGGCCTGACCGACCTCACCGAACGTTTCCCACCGCGCAGCCTCAGCGGCATTTTGCAAACCCACTACCACGCCGACCACGCCCAGGGCCTGCTGCACCTGCGCTGGGGGCAAGGCCTGGTTATTCCGGTCCACGGCCCGGCGGACCCGGAAGGGCTGGCGGACCTGTACAAACACCCGGGCATTCTGGATTTCAGCCGACCCTTCATGCCATTCGAAAGCCGCGGGCTGGGCGACCTCCAGGTCACGGCACTGCCGCTGCTGCATTCCAGGCCAACCCTGGGTTACTTGCTGGAAGGCGGTGGACGGCGCATCGCCTACCTCACCGACACCGTCGGCTTGCCCCACGATACGCAAACCTTCCTGCAGCGCGAAGCGCTTGACGTGCTGATTCTGGATTGCTCGATGCCGCCCCAACCGCACGCACCGCGCAACCACAATGACCTGACCCTCGCGCTCAAAACCATTGACGAGCTCAAGCCTGGACAAGCAGTGCTGACCCATGTCGGGCATACCCTGGATGCCTGGCTAATGGAGCATGCCGAGGATTTGCCCGAACACGTTCGGGTGGCGCGGGACGCAATGAAGGTCTGAACGGGGCTGGCAGGCGAGGTTTGGTGAGTCGTCCTGTTACCACCTGTCGCTCTGGTCGCTTAAACCTCGGTGCGGCTTCAACTTTTGCCTGTGATGGCCGTTGCAAATGTAGCCCTACATTTTCTTCGGAGTTTGACCATGTCTTTGATTCCCTGCCGTATCGCTGGACGAATGACCCTGGGAATCCTGACGTTGCTGGTGCTCACGGCCGTGGCGATTTTCGCGGTCATGACTCTGGGCGGCAAACCCCAGTTGGTGGCCGCCGGCACCGAGTCGGCAGAGCAGTCAGCCAGTGCCATTACCCGTCAGTTGGCGCTGCCGTTGAGCCGCATCGAAGGCACGGCTGCTGCCATGGCGCTGCTGGCAGAGTCTTTGCCCCGCGACGAAGCCCTGTACATGAGCAATTTCCCCGGACTGATCGACAGTCAGGGGGATGCCGCGATCGCCGGTGGCGGCGTGTGGCCGGAGCCCAACGCCTTCGCCGCAGGCACCGAGCGCCGCAGTTTTTTCTGGTCACGGGACGCCGGCAATCGATTGGGCTTTTCAGACGAATACAACCAGGTCAAGACACCGCCGTATCAGGCTGAGTCTTGGTACACCGGGGCCAAATCCGCGCCGGCGGGTCGTTGCGTGTGGTCCGATGCCTATCAGGATCCGGTCAGCGGCGTGGCAATGACCACCTGCAGCGTCCCTTATCGGGCGCAGGGCGCCTTCGCCGGTGTCGCGACCATCGACCTCAAGCTTGACGGTCTGGCCGCCTTCCTCAAAGAGAAAGGCGGCGTGACAGACGGCTACGCATTCGCGGTCGATCCTTCAGGGAACCTGCTGTATTTCCCCGACGCGAAAGGCACCAAGGGCCTGTTGACCGTTAGCGGGCTGAGCCAGGAACACGCCTGGTTCAAGCCGGTGGCTGATCAGCTCGCCAATAACACCTCAGCACTGTCGACCCTGAGAATCGAGCACGATGGTCGGCTTGACGGTCCGGCGTACGTCACGCTGGCGACCATGGCTGGCACGGGCTGGCGCATTGGCTTGGTGACGCCGGAAGCCCGCGTCGTCGGCCTGGCCAACCGCCTCACCGGACAGATTCTGTTGTTCCTGCTGCCGCTGCTTGGCGTGCTGCTGGGTCTGGCCTGGCTGGCCGGCAAACGGCTGCTGGCGCAACTGGAGGAAACCACTGCACAGATCTCGAGTCTGGGGCAGGGCGGTCAGACCGACACCCAGCTGGCGATTTTGCGCGCCGACGAGATCGGCGCGCTGCGTGAGTCGGTCAATCAATACGCCGGCTCGCTGCGCAACATGCTGCATCGCATCGCCGAGGAATCGCTGTCCCTGGAGCGCCAGGCCAACGAACTGGCGCAGCTGTCCCAAGGCGTGGCCGAGCGGGCCGAATCCCAGCGTCAAGACAACACCTTGCTGGCGACGGCGATCACCGAGATGTCGGCCAGTGCGAACGAAGTTGCCCAGAACACCACGGACTGCTCCGACACCGCCCGCCGTTCCCTGGGCGACGCCCAAAAAAGCCAGGATCAGGTCAACCACAACAGCCAGTCCATCGAGGTGCTGGCGACGGACATTGCCGGGGCGGCCGGCGCCATCACCCAGCTGGGCGATGACATCGAGCGCGTGGGCAGCGTCCTGGAGGTGATCAAATCGATTTCCCAACAGACCAACCTGCTGGCCCTGAACGCGGCGATCGAAGCGGCGCGCGCAGGCGAGCAGGGCCGCGGTTTTGCAGTCGTGGCTGACGAGGTGCGTACCCTCGCCGGGCGAACCCAGGCGTCGGCGAACGAGATTCAGGAGATGATCTCGCAATTGCGTCAGGCCTCCACCGCGGCCGTCTCGACCATGCAAAGCGGTGCCACCCGCACCCGTGAGTCGGTGCAGCAAGCCGTCAGCGTCGCCGCCACACTGGGCACCACCGTGTTCAGCTTCGACGACATCGTCCAGCGCGCTCATCAGATTGCCGTCGCCGCCCAGGAGCAAAGCCATGTCACCCACGAAATCAACGAACTGGCGGTGCGCATCCACGCCTCCAGCGAACAAGGCGCCAGGGACGCCGGCACCTTGCGCGAACTGGGCAAAGGCATGCAGTCCATCTCCGGTCGTCTGGGGGCATTGAGCCGGGGTGGCAATCAGGCCTGAAGCACTTGGTGCGCTGCCCAGGCTGGGCGTGAGCACGACCAGACCTTCAGCGTCCGAAACGCCGTCTTCGTGAGCCAGCTCACTCCCACGTTGATGGTGTCTGCCCCGAAATTGATGGCGCCCACACCGGCCTCTTCCCGGCTAAAGCCGGTCCCACTAGCAGCACCGCGTACACCCTGTGGGACCGGCTTTAGCCGGGAAGCTTTGGCTCTGCTTTTGCTCCGCATTTGCTCCGCACTTGCTCTGCTGTTGTTCTGCTGTTGTTCTGCTGTTGCTGTGCTTCTGCTCTTCATCCGCAAAAATTCCAGACACCGCAAAACGCGACTTGGGTGCAGGCTGAACGCAGGTTTTGCGCAGTGGGTCGAGCCGCATGGATGCGGCGAGAGCGCCGTCAGGACATGGATGTCCGTTCGGCGCGGGCCCACGGAGCAAGACCGGAGTGAAGGAACCCCGACGAAGGAGGGGCCAAACCAGGAGCACAAGCCCTTGGTTACTTGGGGCTCTATCAAGTAACTCGCCGAAGGCGAAACCCGAGGCCGTTAGGCCGAACCGCTTTTGACCTTGATCTAGCTGTAGATATTGATCTAGCTGTAGATCTTGATTTGCCTCAGACCCTGCCATACGCAAACAAGCACATATCAGCAATCCAGCATCTGAATCACCGACTACGCTCAACCTTCCCCCAAACCCCCTCTTGAGGATTGCGCCCCATGTCCACCCTGACCCTGAAAGACGGCACCGAACTCTTCTACAAAGACTGGGGCACCGGCCAGCCGATCGTCTTCTCCCATGGCTGGCCGCTCGACGGCGACGCATGGGATGCGCAAATGCTCTTCCTCGGCCAGAAAGGCTACCGCGTCATCGCCCACGACCGCCGCGGCCACGGTCGCTCCGGCCAGACCTGGGAAGGCAACGACATGGACACCTATGCCGACGACCTCGCCGAACTGTTTGAAGCGCTGGACCTCAACGACGCCATCATGATCGGCCACTCCACTGGCGGCGGCGAAGTCGCCCGCTACATCGGCCGCCATGGCACTGCCCGCGTCGCCAAAGCCGTGCTGATTGGCGCCGTACCGCCGATCATGCTGAAAACCGCGGCCAACCCCGAAGGCCTGCCGATGGACGTCTTCGACGGCATCCGCGCCGGCTTCACCGCTGACCGCTCGCAATTCTTCAAAGACCTCGCCGTTCCGTTCTTCGGCTTCAACCGCGACGGTGCGAAAACCTCACAGGGCGCCATCGACTCGTTCTGGTCCATCGGCATGCTCGGCAGCGTCAAGGGCGAGTTCGACTGCATCAAGGCCTTCTCGGAAACCGACTTCACCGAAGACCTGAAAAAAATCGATGTGCCGACCCTGATCCTGCATGGCGACGACGACCAGATCGTGCCGATTGCCGCGTCTGGCTACAAGAGCCACGAGTTGGTCAAAGGCTCGACCCTGCACGTCGTCAAAGGCGGCTCCCACGGCATGTGCACTGTGCAGCATGAAGAGATCAACGAAATCCTGCTGGGCTTCATCCAGGGCTGACCCGCTTGTAAGGGCGTGTGCCGACGGTTTCGGTAACCGTCGGCACACCGATGCCTGGCCAACCAGGATGCTGGCCTGCAAACTCACGCGTGCTGGCGATACCCATCGGCAACACGCGTCGCTAGACTGACAACATCGTCCTGGCAGAGAGAGAGAGCACCGCCATGCCCACCGAACCTTATCTCCCCGAAACCCTGTCGCGCGCCGAACTGGATGCCATGCCCGGTTGCGTCGTGGTCGACTTCGGTACCAACGGGTGCGGGCACTGCGCCGCGGCGCAGCCGTTGATCGAGAAGGTCGTCGCCGATTACCCGCAGGTGCGCCACATCAAGATCGAAGATGGCAGCGGTCGCAAATTGGGGCGTTCGTTCAAAGTGAAGCTGTGGCCGACGCTGGTGTTGATGCGTGACGGGCAGGAAGTGTTGAGATTGGTCAGGCCCACTCGCGGAAGCGACCTTGAAGAAGCGTTCGAAACCCTGGTACAGGAAGGCTAGGGCGCGACGGCTCAGCTGCGCCTGAGCGGGGGAGCTTCAGGAAGCCCTCAGCCCCCGGTCATGTTCATGAAGCGCACCACTTGCACATCGTCGTTGAGCTCGAAGTTGTGCTTCCAGGGCTTGAGCTGCATGGCGTTAACGATGGCGTTTTCCAGCTTCTCCGGTTGGCCGGGGTTGGCCCGCAGCACGGCTTTGAGATCCGCCGAGTGTTCGTTGCCCAGGCACAACAACAGGCGACCCTCGACCGTGACGCGCACTCGATTACAGGTTGCGCAGAAGTTGTGGCTGTGGGGCGAGATAAAGCCGATGCGGATATTCGGCGCCTCGGCCACACGCCAGTAGCGCGATGGCCCGGAAGTCGATTCGGTGGAGTGCACCAGGGTGTAGCGCTCGGCGATACGCTCGCGCACCTGCTCACTGGAGAAGAACGACTCGGCGCGGCTGTGCTCGCTTATAACCCCCAGCGGCATTTCTTCGATGAAGGTGATGTCGACGCCGCGATCAATCGCGAACGCCACCAGGTCGTTGATCTCGTGGTCGTTACGGCCCTGCATCACCACGCAGTTCAGTTTGGTGCGCTGAAAGCCTGCCGCGTTGGCGGCGTCGATCCCGGCAATGACCTTGCTCAGGTCACCGGTGCGGGTCAGTTCCTTGAAACGCGCAGGGTCGAGGCTGTCCAGGCTGATGTTCAGGCGCTTGAGGCCGGCTTCGAACAATGGCACTGCCAGCTTGTCGAGTTGCGAGCCGTTGGTGGTCATGCACAGCTCGCGCAGGCCGGGCAGGGCGGCGATGCTGCGGCACAATCCGACGATACCGGAACGCACCAGCGGCTCACCGCCGGTGAGGCGAATCTTTTTGGTGCCCAGCGCAACGAAGCGCTCGGCCACTTGATGGATTTCTTCGAGAGAGAGGATCTGCTGACGCGGCAGGAAGGTCATTTCCTCGGCCATGCAATACACGCAGCGGAAATCACAGCGATCAGTGACCGACAGGCGGACGTAATCAACCTTGCGTGAATAGCTGTCCATCAGGACTCGATCTGACATTACTTCCTCTCGACAGCGTGTTGCGTGGCAGAAACAGCGCGCGAGCCATCTGCATAGACGGCCCGCGAGTACGGCGTTAAATCTTCCCGGCAGCCTGTGGTTCGATGACCGCCGCCTGGGCGCCGGTGGCCGAAGCCTGAATGGCTTTGGAATAGGACACGTAATACGCGAGCCCGACGAAAATTGCACCCCCCACGGCATTGCCCAGGAACACCGCGACGAAGTTCTCGACGAAATCGGTCCAGCTCAGGGCATCGGCAAAAATCGCCGCCGGGATCACGAACATGTTGGCTACCACGTGCTGAAAGCCGATGGCGACGAAGGCCATGATCGGGAACCACATGCCAAGGATCTTGCCGGTGACGTCCTTGCTCGCATATGACAACCAGACCGCCAGACACACCAGCCAGTTGCAGCCAATGCCGGAAATAAAGGCCTGCGAAAAGTCAGCGCTGGCCTTGGCCTTGGCGATGGCCAGGGTCTTCGCCAGATACGCGCCTTCGGTCAGGCCCAGGACGTGACCAAAGAAATAAGCGACGAACAGCGCGCCGAGCAGGTTGGCCAACGTCACCAGCGCCCAGTTGCGGACCACCGCCGACAAGGGGATGCGCCCGGCGAACATAGCGGTGGGCAGGCTCATCATATTGCCGGTCAGCAGCTCGCCACCGGCCAGAATGACCAGAATCAGGCCAATCGGGAATACGGCAGCGCCCAGCAGGTTACCCAGCGAGGCCCATTGCGTCGGGATCATGGTACTGACGTGGATGTCCAGCAAAAAGCCCAGGGCGATGAACGCGCCAGCCAGAAAACCCAGCACCAGAATCGCCGGAGTGGCCATGTGAGACTTCTTCACGCCGGCTTCGATGGTGATCTCGGCGATCTGCTGGGGAGTATTGATGGACATAGGCTTCCGGGCTCGCACGCAATGAACGGCGTCGCGACTGTCTGAGCCAGCGACGCGGTAATGAAGGAGGGGTTCAAGCATCCAGTCTTGTTGCGCGAAGGTGTCAGCCGACACGGCGCCGATCGCCGATGAGCGCCCCGCTGCGACGTTAAACCGCAGGGCAGAAGACGCCCAAAAGACCCGATCAATTAGTGAGCACGCTACCGATCGGGGTCTATAGCGTCCAATCGCTTGTTCTGATGGCTTCATCGACACTGTCTATCACGCGGCTTTGGCAGCTGAAGCGGATGAGATTTTGAAACGCAGTCAGTCCGCCCGGTCGGTCTTTTCAGCTTCTGCGTCACCGGCGATGCTGCGCTCGTACCACTCCAGCAGCGGCTGAATGCTGATGCCGTGTACCAGAATACTCAGCGCCACCACTGAGAGCGTCAGACTGATGGTGGTGTGTACCGCTTCGGCCGGCAAGCCGTGGGTGAGCGCGTAGCACAGGTAATACAGGGTGCCGATGCCGCGAATGCCGAACCAGCCGACCAGTGCCTTCTGGGGCCGGGTCAGCAGGCGTCCGCTGATCATCAGCCACACGCTCAGCGGTCTGATGATGCAGAACAATGCCAGACCCAACCCGACAGCGCGCCAGTCCCAGTAGGTAGCGAGCGCGGCGCCCAGCAGCGTGATCAGCAACACTTCCATGGCGCGCTCGACCAGGCTGCCGAAGACCATCATGTCACCCATCATTACCCCGGCCGCCAGCTGGCTGTCCGACAGCGATTCGCGATCGCCCATGATGGCCGACTCAGGATCGCTGTGGGTGTGGCCCAGCACCGGAATCGCCACGTGCTCGGCCGGGACCTCTGACTGCGTGGTCTTGACCTCGGCATGGCGCAAGCCGATGCCGGCCGCGAACACCGCCAGAAACCCGTAGGCGCCAAGGCCTTCGGCGGTCACGTAGGCGATGGCGATCAGCGCGAGGGCAAGGAAGTCATTGGGCGACTGGGTACTGTCGGCGTTCTTGATGCGCAGGTAGATCATCAAGTGGCCGACGCCGCGGCCGAGTCCATAGCCGAGCAGCAATCCGAGCGGCACGCCCCAGATGATGTTCTTCAGCAGCCAGGCCTGGGTCCAGTTGAAATCCGAGAAGCCATGGGTGATGAACATCAAGGCGAAGATCACGAACGGAAACGCCGTGCCATCGTTGAGCCCGGCCTCGCCGGACAGGCCGAAGCGCACCCGGTCCAGGTCCTGGGCGCTGTTGACCTGTACCAGCCCTGCCAGCACCGGGTCGGTGGGCGAAAGCATTGCGCCGAGTAACAGCGAGATCGGCCATGACAGCTCAAGCCAGTAGTGCGCGACCAGACTGACGCCGGCAATGGTCGCCAGCATCACTGGCCCGGCCAGCAGATACGCTGAATACCAGGCGCCCCGGTGCAGCGGCAGGCGCAGCTTGATGCCGGTGTTGAACAGTGAAAACAACACGGCAATTTCAGTCAGCCGTTCAAGCCAGTGGCGCGCGTCGCGCACATCCAGCTGCGCGATGTCCAGGCCCCACGGGCCAATCGCCGCGCCAAACGCCAGACACACCGCCGAGGTGGTCACCGGCAGCCAGCGCAGGTAGGAAGAAGTCAGTGCCAGCAGCATCAGCAGGACACCGAAGACGGTCGTGCAAAGAATGAAACTCATCCGGATTCGTCATCAGTCAATGGGCGGGAATGACTGTGTGACTGTACGAGGCGGTGATAGTTGGAACGGATGTGGGATTGAGCTTATAAGCAGCGCCCGGGCGTGCCCGCATACGCCGTTGCGTTACGCCGGACCTGACAGACCCGATCGTTCCCACGCTCTGCGTGGGAATGCATTTGCTGACGCTCTGCGTCAGAGCGATTGACGCGGAGCGTCCCGGGCGGCATTCCCACGCGGAGCGTGGGGACGATCAACCAGCGACGCGGACCAGTGTGGGACCGGCTTCAGCCGGGAAGAGGCCGTTGGGGACGATCAGCACACCACTGACCACTGCGCACGCCGGGTTCCGCGCAAACTGCCCGTCCTACCGCTCGATGGTGCGGCTCCAGCGCGCGTTCCACTCCGGCCGGACCTGGTTGACCTGGTCCCAATCTATGGTGACGGCGGTTTCCAGGTACTTGTTCATCGCTTCGACCTGACCGCGGGTCTTGTCGGTGGTCGGGGTCTTGGGGTTGGACGGGATCTGGTCGCCCATTTCCAGCGCTGGCGCCTGAGCTTCCGGGGTCAGGAGAAAGGCCGCCAGTTTCTGCGCCAGTTCCGGCTGATCGTTGTTGGCAATCGTGCATTCGGCGACGTTGAGCACCACGGCGCCTTCCTTCGGCGGCGCGTACTCCACCGGGACGCCTTTGAGTTTGAGCGCCGTGACCTGGGTCGGTGTCAGGGGGAACAAGGCCGCTTCGCCGGTCTGCACCATTTCAGAAATCTTCGCCGAGCTGGCAATGTACTCAAGCACGTTGGGCCCGACCGTCTTCGGCCACGCCTTGAAGCCCGGCTCGACATTGGTCTCGTCGCCGCCCTGCAGCCGGTTGAACATCAGGAATCCGTGCAGCCCGAATGTCGAGGAGGCGAGTGACTGGAACACCAGCTTCTCCTTATAGCGCTTGTCTGCCATGTCGGCCCAGGACGTCGGCGCGCTCCAGCCGTTTTCCTGGAACATCTTGCTGTTGTAAGCCAGCCCGGTGACGCCAAGGCTCACCGCCACCGCTTCTTCCTTGATCTTGCCCTTGGCCGGAATGTCCGCCAGCGCCGCGCTCGGGTTCAGCTTGCCGCACAGGCCCATGGAAATCGCCCGGTACATGATGCCGTCGTCGAGAAACATCACGTGCATCTGCGGATTGTCCTTGCTGGCCTGTGCCTTGGCGAGGATGTCCGAAGACGTGCCGGGCACGATGACCACCTTGACGTTGTTGGCTTTCTCGAACGCTGGCAACACATGGTCGGCATACAGGCGTTCCATGGTGCCGCCGTTCATGCCCAGATACAGGGTCGGCTCGGCCTGGGCCGGCAGAGACCCGAGCAGCAGGGCGAGCGGCAGGCAGGACGCGCCGGTCAGGGCAAAACGTTTCATCTGGATCATGGGTTCGACCTTCCTCTGAGCAATGGAATGACGTTGTCCGTGCCGGAAAGCACGGCGGTAGCGGGCAGTTGAAGCTGCGGTTGCGGCTGAGGTTGTGATTGAAAACGCTGAATCGAAAACGCGGTCAGGTCGATGCTCGACGCCCCGGTACAGACTGTTTGCGCCAATGCTTCCCCCGCCGCCGGCCCGATCTGGAAACCCGATCCGGCGAAGCCAAAGCCATGCAGCAGCCCCGGCTGGGTAGAACTGGCACCCAGCACCGGTTCGCGGTCAGGCAAATAGCCTTCGGTGCCGCTCCAGGTACGGATGGCCTGCGCACCGGCCAGCGGCGGGTATAACTCCGCGGCGTTGCGCAGGATCTCAAGAATGGCCGCCTGACCGGGACGCGCCGTGGCGGGGTCCAGCGCAAATCCCTGGCCACCGCCCAATACGCAATTGCCTCGGGCCACTTGGCGCGCATAGATCCCGCCGCCTTCGACGCCGGTGCTGACGTCCATGAACATCGGCAGCGGCTCGGTCACCAGCATCGCCGGATGCCCCGCGCGCATGGGCACCGGCTCGCCGAACTGTTGAGCCAGTTGCGCGGCCCACGCGCCGGCGCAGTTCAGCAGCCACGGCGCACGAAAGCGTTGAGTGTTGGCCGTCTGCACCACAAAAGCCTGGCCATCGTGGCTGACCTGAGTGACGTGCGCCTGCTCGAAAGTCTGCGCACCGGCGCGGCGCGCGGCAAACGCGAAAGCGGGCGAAACCAGGCGAGGGTTGGCATGACCGTCATCAGCGCACAGAGACGCACCGACCGCCACATCCCCCGCCCAGGGAAAACGCGCGCGCAACTGGCGGTGGTCAAGCAGGTGCAAATCCAGGCCAAACCCGCGAGTGGCCTGTTCATAAGCGGCCAGCGAGGCCATGTCCTTGTCACTGCGCGCCAGCTTGAGGTGGCCGGAGCGCACGTATTCGCCATCGGTGCCAATAAAAGCGCGCAAGTCGCCCCAGATTTCGTGGGCGCGCTGGGACAACGGCAGTTGCGACAGCGGACGGCCCTGACGGCGCACGCCGCCATAATTGACGCCGCTGGAATGCGAACCGAAAAAGTCACGCTCCAGCAGTGCCACGCGTTTTCCACTCAGGGCCAGGAACAGCGCAGCCGAGGCACCGACAATGCCCCCGCCGATGACAACTGCATCCACTTCCGTCGGCTGGCTCATTGTTCGGCCTCCACGCCAAACGGGATCGGTTTGATCGGCGCCTGGCCGCGCAGCCGCCCCACGCTGGCGATATCGCGGCCGGACGCCTGCGCAACGATCTCCGTCGCGGCCAATCCGCACATGCGGCCCTGGCAGCGGCCCATGCCGACGCGGCACATGGCCTTGACCCGGTTGATCTCCCAGTGACCTTCGGCCACGGTCTGGCGGATGTCGCCGGCACTGATTTCTTCGCAGCGGCACACCATGAGGGTGTCTGGCGCCTTGGCGGCCCAGTCTTCGGGGAATGGAAAGGCAGTTTCCAAGCCCTGGCGAAAGCGCTGAATCGCCTCCAGTTGTCTCTGCAATTCAACGCTGCGGGCCCGGTCGATGCGCTGGCCGATATCACTGAGCAGGGTCAGAGCCGCCAGTTCACCGGCCAGTTCAGCGGCGTCCGCGCCCATGATCCCGGCGCCATCACCGGCCAGATAAACTCCTTCGACACTGCTGCGGCCAGCCCCGTCGCGGCTCGGCAGCCAGGCGCGGTTCAACCCGCTCCAGGTGAATTCACAGCCCAGCAGGTCGGTCAGTTGTGTTTCGCTGCGCAGGGCGTGGGCGAACGCCACGGCGTCGCAGGCGAGGCTTTTGCGCTGGCCGCTTTGTTGCCAGGTGACGCCGCTAACTCGACGTTGCCCCTCGATTTCCTGTAACTGCGCGCCTTGATGCACCGCAATGCCGTGGGCGGTCAGCCAGCTTCGATAGTAAATACCCTTGGCAAGCGTCGCGGGTTGCCCAAGCAGCGCGGGCAGGGCGCGGGTCTGCGCGGAGAAGGGCGAACTGTCGAGCACCGCAGCCACGCTCGCGCCGGCCTTGGCGTACTGATACGCCACCAGATACAGAAGCGGTCCGCTGCCAGCGAGCACCACCCGCTGGCCGATCGAACAACCCTGAAATTTCAGGGCGATTTGCGCCGCACCGAGGCTGTAGACCCCCGGCAACGTCCAGCCGGGCACTGGCAGAATACGGTCGGTGGCGCCGGTGGCAACCAGCAGGTGTTTGAAAGGAATTTGCCCGGCGCGACCGTTGCACAACGTATCGAGAACGCGCGCTTCGGCGTTCCACACCAAGGTCTCGGGGCGGTAGTCGATGTCGGCCCGCAACTGGTCCAGGGTGGCGTGGACGGCCTGAGCCTTGGCGGCCTCGAAGCCATACAACGCCTTGGCAGAACGCTTGAAATTCTCCGGTTGGCGCCGATAGATCTGTCCGCCGCCACGCAGGCCTTCATCCACCAGACAGGGGCGCAGGCCGTGAGCCAAGAGGGTTTGTGCCGCGCGAATCCCGGCGGGGCCGGCGCCAATGATGACCGTGTTCGCAGCGTGCGGGGTTGGCGTGTTCATAAGCGCCGTCCCGGTTCGCGGTTCACGCACATGTCGGCTTCCAGCGGCGTCGAGCAGGCACGCACCCGGCGGCCGTCACCCAGTTTGACCCAGCAGTCCTGGCAGGCACCCATCAGGCAAAACCCGGCACGGGGCTCGCCACTGAAGTCGCTGCCGCGCAGCGAGTCCTCAGCCGTCAATACCGCCGTGAGCAGCGTATCGCCCAGCAAGCCACTGGCCGGTTGCCCGTCGAGGGTGAAAGCCAGCGCAGGGCGATCACGCTCCGCCAGTCGTCTCAATAAAGCCATGGCGTGCGCTCCGTGGGGCAAATGCAGGTCAGCGGAAGTCTCATCAATGCCTCCCCACCAGAACCCGATCCAGCCCGTAGACCCGGTCGAGGATGATCATGGTGGCCGCGGTCAAGGCGATAACCAGTGCGGACACCGCCGCCATCATCGGGTCGATGGATTCTGTGGCATAGACGTACATGCGCACCGGCAGGGTCTGGGTCGAGGGCGAGGTGACGAAGATCGACAGCGTGACTTCGTCGAAGCTGTTGATGAACGCCAGCAGCCAGCCGCCGGCGACCCCCGGGAGGATCATGGGTAGGGTGATCAGGCGGAACAGCGTGAAACGGCTGGCACCCAGGGACTCGGCGGCCTGCTCGGCGCTGCGGTCCATGCCGATGGATGCCGCAATCACCAGCCGCAGCACGTAGGGCGTGATGACGACGACGTGGGCAAACATCAGCCAGACGAAACTGCCGTTCACCCCCATCAGCGCAAACAGCCGCAGCATGGCCACGCCCAGCACCAGGTGAGGAATGATGATGGGCGAGAGGAACAGACCGTTGAGGAAGTCGCGACCCGGGAAGCGATAACGGGTGATCGCCAACGCCGCCGGCACCGCGATCAACGTCGCCAGCGTGGCGGCAACCACCGCCAGAATCAGGCTGTTGTAAAAGGATTGAATGAAGTCGGCGCGTTCGAACACCGCCCTGAACCAGCGCAGGGAAAACCCGTGCCACGGCAAGCTGAGGGTGTTTTCCGGGGTGAACGCCACTAGGCACACCACCACCAGCGGCGCCAGCATGAACACCACCACCAGGGCATGAAACGACAGGGCCAGAGGACCGTTCTTGGACATCGCTCATTCCCCCAGGGATTTTTTATAGCGGCCTTCGACCAGCCGGTTCCACGACAGCATCACCAGCAGGTTGACCAGCAGCAGCGCCACCGCAATCGCCGCGCCCATGGGCCAGTTCAACTCGGAGAGGTATTGGTCGTAGACCACGGTGGCGACCATTTTCAGTCGACGACCGCCGACCAGGCCGGGGATCGCGAACGAGCTGGCCGACAAACCGAACACGATCAACGTCCCCGACAGCACGCCCGGCATCACTTGCGGCAGCACCACCATGCGCATCACTTTCGCTTGCGTGGCCCCGAGGGACAGCGCGGCCTGCTCGGCAGAGGCGTCGAGCTTTTGCAGCGAGGTCCACACCGGAATGATCATGAATGGCAGCATCACGTGGACCAGCGCCAGGATCACTGCGAACGGCGTGTAGAGCATCTTGATCGGGCGCCCGCCGAGGGCCTGGATCGCCTGATTGATCAAGCCGTCGGCGCCCAGCAGCAGGCTCCATCCGAACGCCCGCACCACCACGGAAATCAGCAGCGGCGTGAGAATCAGGATCAGGAAAATCGAACGCCACGGCGTGCCCATGCGACTGAGGATGTAGGCCTCGGGTACACCGATCACCACGCACAGCAGCGTCACCAGTGCGCTGATCCAGAAGGTCCGCAGGAAGATCTCGTAGAAATACGAATCGGTGACCAGATTCAGGTACTGCGCCAGCGTCCACTCGCCGCCCTTGACCCCGACTTCGTAGTCAAACACGTTGAACGACAGCACCAGCGTCAGCAGCAACGGCAGCACCAGCAACCCTAGAAACAGCGCCAGCGCCGGGGCTGACAGCAGGTAACCGCGCCCGGTGTCGCGCAGCACGCTCATGCCGGCACCTCATCGACGGTGAGCACGCGCAGCAGCTCGGACGGCCAGTCCAGGCCCACGGTGAAGCCCTCGTTCATGGGCGCGTCGCCGTCGTTGCGGCGCACCACGGTGATGTCGCCGATGGCGGTTTCGATCCGGTACAGCCACTGGCTGCCGAGGAAGTAACGCGTGACGATGGTGCCTTGCAACCGGCCGCTGCCTGCGGGCACCAGATCGATCTTCTCCGGGCGCAGGCTGAGCACCAGTTCGCCATCGCCCGCGGCATGCCGGACCTGAGCCGAGCCGCTGGCATCACGGTCACCGCGCAGCAGATTGGCTTTGCCTACGAAGCCTGAAATGAAACGGGTGCGCGGGTGTTCGTAGAGCTTGTAGGGCTCGTCGATCTGGGTGATGCGTCCGGCCTGCATGACCACCACGCGATCGCTGATCGACAGGGCTTCGGCCTGATCGTGTGTGACCATCAGTGTGGTGATGCCGACTTCGCGCTGGATGCGGCGGATTTCGAACTGCATTTCTTCGCGCAGATTGGCGTCGAGGTTGGACAGGGGCTCATCGAGCAGCAGCACGGGCGGCTCGATGACCAGGGCGCGGGCCAGGGCGACTCGCTGCCGCTGGCCGCCGGACAACTCGCGCGGATAACGCTCGGCATGCGGGGTCAGGCGCACCAGGTCCAGCACGCGGGTGACGCGGCGCTCGATGTCGGCAGAGGAGACCTTGCGCATCTTCAGGCCGAAGGCAACGTTGTCACGCACGCTCATGTGCGGGAACAGCGCGTAGGACTGAAACACTACGCCCAGTCCGCGGCTGGCGGGCTTGGCGTGAGTGATGTCGCGGCCATCCAGCAGGATGCGGCCGGCGCTGACATCGACGAAGCCCGCGATCATTTGCAGAGTGGTGGTTTTGCCGCAGCCGGAGGGGCCGAGCAGCGAGACGAATTCGCCTTGCTCCACCGAGAGGTCAGTGGCAACGACTGCATCGACGGCGCCGTAGCGTTTGCACAGCGCCTGAAGTTGAAGAAAAGCCATGGCTGCGTTCCACCTTTTTTCGTGCATGCCGATGGCATGCGTTTTTTATGGGCAGATGCGAAGAGAAAGTGCTGCGTGTGGCCGTGGACGCTGGCGCTCGATCGGAGTCGGCTGCCGCTGTTATTCAAATCGCCCTGTGGACTGATCCTAGGCCCAAGACTAGGATGCGCTCAACGAGCAATTTCATTGAGCGAGTAGTTTTTTCGGATTCATCCGCTGACTGAAATGGAATAGGAATAAGCATCGTATGAATTCCACTGAGCGGAACGACAACGCCAAAGAAACGGGAGTGGGCGCGGTCTCGCGCTTGTTTGCAGTGCTTCGGGCGCTGGGTGAATGCCCCGACGGGAGCGAGCGCGTGACGCAACTGGCGCAGCAGGTCGGGCTGTCGCAGCCGACCACTCACCGTTTGCTGCGCAGCCTGATGGAAGAGGGCATGGTCGAGCAGGATGTGCGCAGCAAGCGCTATCGCCTGAGCCTGGAGTTCTTCGCTCTGGCCGCGCGCGCCGGGCAGTCCGGTAACTTGCGCGATGTGGTGCGGCCCAGCTTGCTGCGCCTGTCGGCCTCGCTGGGAGACTCGCTGTTTCTGCTGGCCCGCAGCGGTTTTGATGCCGTGTGCCTGGACCGCAGCGAAGGGCCATACCCGATTCGCACCTTCACCGGCGATATCGGCGGCCGCGTGGCGTTGGGGGTCGGGCAGGGTAGCCTGGCGATTCTGGCGTTTCTGCCAGAGGAGGAGCGCGAAACCGTGATCCGCTACAACCTGCCGCGCCTGCGCGACTTTCACCTGTACGACGAGGTGATGCTGCGCTCGGAAATCGACACCGTTCGCCGCAGCGGTTATGCCGCGCGCAACACCGGCGTGCTCGAAGGCATGGCCGGTCTGGCGGTGCCGATCCTTGACCGCGACGGCCGGGCAGTCGCCGCCCTGAGCGTCGCGACCATCAGCGACCGTCTCAATGGCGACCGCATGCCCACCGTCGTGGAGATGCTCAAGCGCGAAGCCGCCACCATCAGCCAGAAAATTAACCCGTTTGATCCGGTTCTGCGGCGACCCTCCCAAGTGTTCGGCCAGCGCGAGTGACCTGACACTGCCAAAGGGAGTTCTGCAAAGCCCCCTGGGCGTGCCGACAAAGCGTTGACGTGGCTGAATGACGTCACGTTGACGCTTTCCGGCCGTCCGTCGGTTGCAATTGGCCATTATTCAAGAAGCCCCTCGCGGTGTCGAATCAGTTCATGTAGGCGCCTCGCTTTCGGAACGCTCCGAGACGACGGCACAGGGACGTCACCAGCCTTCACTAAAACTCCGGCGATCCCGGAGCAGGTTGCCCTCCCTTTTGAGATGTCCCGTATGTCGAAATCCCTCAGATTGCAGATCCTTGCGCTGCTCACCGGCAGCCTTGTGCTGGTCGTGCTCATCGCCCTTGCCTGTTTCCAGTTCCTGTCGAGCAACGTGCACGCCTACCGCGGCTTGCTCGAAGGCCCGCTGCAGGCGTCGCAACTGGTCGATCAGGCCAACCTGCAATTCAAGGTGCAAGTGCAGGAATGGAAGAACGTGCTGTTGCGCGGCAAGCAGCCCACCGACCGCGATAAATTCTGGTCGCAGTTTGAAGATCAGGAGCGTCAGGTTCAGGACACCCTCGGTCGTTTGAGCGCCATGAATGGCCTGGATGCGGTCACTAAAGGCCAAGTCGATACCCTTCGCGACGAGCACCGCAATCTCGGTGGCGCGTACCGCAAAGGCCGTGATGCGTACGTCGCCTCGGGTGGCGACCCGGTCGCCGGCGACCTGGCGGTGAAGGGCGTTGACCGCGCCGCCAGTGAACAGATGAACGGCTTGGTTGAGGGCCTGCGCAAGCAGAGCGACGCACAATCGAAGGTCATCAGCAGCACGGCCGATCAGACCATCCTCGTCGGCACGCTGGTGATGCTGGCGTCGGCGTTGCTGGTGGGCGTGCTGACGCTGTGGATGGTCAACCGCAACATCGTCGGACCGATCACCATGCTGATCGAGTACGTGGCGCAACTGAGCCAGGGACGCTTCAGTGAACGCGTCAACGTCACCCGTCAGGACGAGCTGGGGCGACTCGCCATTGCAGCCAATACGCTGCGCGATTTCCTCGCCGACACCTTCACCCGTCTCAAGCGCAGCACCACCGATCTGGACAGTGCCGGCGGCGAGCTGAAAGCCATTGCGGCGCTGATGGCTCAGGGCACCCACGAACAGTTCGAACGCACTGATCAAGTGGCGACGGCGATGACCGAAATGTCCGCTACCGCCCAGGAAGTTGCTCGCCATGCGGCGCAGGCTGCTCAGGCCGCCGACGAAGCGGACCGCAGCTCGCAGGACGGCAGCAAGGTCATGGGCGCGACGATCACCGCCATCACCCAGATGCGCACGGAGATCAGCAACACGGCCGACGTGATTCGTCGTCTCGAAGCGGACAGCGGGCGCATCGGCAAGGTCCTGGAAGTGATTCGCGGCATCGCCGAGCAGACCAACCTGCTGGCGCTGAACGCCGCGATCGAGGCTGCACGGGCGGGTGATGCAGGCCGTGGCTTTGCCGTGGTCGCCGACGAAGTACGCACGCTGGCGCAACGCACTGCGGCCTCGACTGCAGAGATCAATCAGATCATCAATTCGGTGCAAACCGGCGCGGTAGACGCTGCTCAGGCCATCGAAAGCGGCCAGGCCCGCAGCCAGGAAAGCGTCGATCAAGTCGCACTGGCCGGGGCCTCACTGCAGCGCATCACTTCGTCCGTCGAAGCGATCCGCGACATGAACCGCCAGATCGCCACCGCTGCGGAAGAGCAGACGTCGGTCGCCGAAGACATCTCCTGCAACCTCACGGAAATCACCGCCATCGCCACCACCAACCAGAGCAACGTCCAGCGCACGCAAACCGCCAGCCAGGATCTGCATGTGCTGTCGGTGGGGCTTAATGATGTGATCTCGCGGTTGAGCGCGTAAGCGTCAGGCTTCAGATAATGATCGTTCCCACGCGGCGCGAGGGGACGATCGGTATCTCTCTGCCGGAACGCCGTTGCTGTAGGAGCGCGCTTGCCCGCGAATGGCCCGTACAGCCGACACAGCTCTGGGGGATGTTCTATTTTTCGCGGGCAAGCGCGCTCATAGAATAGATCGCGTTTCTTCAATTGCACGGTCTCTGCCGGAACGCTGCCGGTGTAGGAGCGGCTCTTATTAGGAGGGGATTTCATTCGATTGACGGTGGTGTGCCTGGCTGCTTCAGCCTGATTCGCAGGCTGGCACAGATCCCGAACGCGGCACAAAACCTGTAGGAGCCGGCTTGCTGGCGAACCCGGTCAATCAGCGATATAGACGTCTACTGACAGGACGGGTTCGCCAGCAAGCCGGCTCCAGAATGGGATTTCATCCGACTAACGGGGAGGTGCCCGCGAATGGCTCGTACAGCCGACGCAACTTTGGGGGATGTTCTATTTTTCGCGGGCAAGCGCGCTCCTACAACAGATCGCGTTGCTCCAGTTACACGGTTTCTCTGCCGCAACGCCGTCGGTGTAGACGCGCGTTATCCAATGATCCAGGGTCGTGCGACCTAGGATCACGGGCTCACTGCTGTCGAAACACCAACGCCTTGAGGCCGCCATCCGGGTCGATGTCGGCGAACTCCGGCGGATTTTCCAGCCGCTCTACAAACCGCAAACCCGGCGCCTCGCGGGTCACGCCTTCGATGAGGAAGTCCGCGCCCAGCGCGGGGTCGTTCATGCACGCCAACACTGTGCCTTGGGCCGTCAATAACTCCGGCAATTTGCGCAGCACGCGCTGGTAATCCTTGGTCAGCAGAAAACTGCCTTTCTGAAACGAGGGAGGATCGATGATCACCAGTTCATAGGGCCCGGTGCTTTTCACCTTGCCCCAGGATTTGAACAGTTCGTGCCCAAGAAACGTGACTTTGCTCAGGTCGTGGCCGTTCAGCCGGTGGTTGTCCCGACCTCGACTCAGTGCCGCGCGGGACATGTCCAGATTGACCACAAGATCTGCACCACCCTCAATCGCCGCAACCGAAAACCCGCAGGTATAGGCGAAGAGGTTCAACACCCGTTTGCCAGCGGCGTTGGCGCGCACCCAATCGCGGCCGTAGCGCATGTCGAGGAACAGCCCGGTGTTCTGCTTCTTGCCAAAATCCACGAGGTAGCGCAGACCGCCTTCGGTCAGCGTCCACTCGTCCTGCACTGTGCCGAGCAACGCTTCGGTGTGGCTGTCGGGCAGATAGCGGTGCTGCAGCAGCAGCGTATGCGCGCCGGACTTCTGCCAGACGGACGATTCGATAAACGTGTGCAAACGCCGCTCAAGCGCCGCGAGTGCTTCATCCTCGGGCGCCTTGAACAGCGACACGAGTACCACGCCTTGCATCCAGTCGACGGTCAGCTGCTCCAGCCCCGGCCAGCGACGACCGCGGCCGTGGAACAGGCGGCGCGTCTCGGCAGGCGGGGTAGCAAGCGCGTTAAGAAGGAGGGTGTCAAGCAGGTCAAGCGCTTCAGCATTCATCGGACGGTGGCGGGTCGGCAGCAGGAAAGGGCGGCATTCTAAACGCAATTACCCGCCGAGCCACCGCCCAAATCCTCGCCGTTCTGCAAAACCCTCAGGCCAGCACAGCCCTCAGGTCGCCGTTGCGCCCTGGGATTGCACATCCGCCACGTGTTCGCTGGTTTCCGGCACGGCCAGCCACAGCAGCACGAAGGCCACGGCGGCAATCGCCGCCAGAGTCAAAAACGCCGCGCTGTAGCCTGCTTCACGCACGACAAGACCGGCCAACCCGTTACTCAGCGCCGCGCCCAGCCCGAACACTGTCGAAATGGCGCCCAGGCTGACGTTGAAGCGCCCGGTGCCGCGGGTTAGGTCCTTGACCACCAGCGGCATCAAGGCGCCAAACGCGCCCGCGCCGATGCCGTCGAGCAACTGCACGGCGACCAGCCAGTAAGGGTCATCGGACAGCACATACAGCACGCCGCGCAACGGCAGAAAGATGAACCCGGCCAGCAACAGTGGTTTGCGCCCCCACACATCGGCCTTTGCGCCCACCAGCCAGGCCACGGGCACCATGACCAACTGCGCCGCGACGATACAGGCCGAGGTGAGCGGGGTGGCCAGATTGACATCGATCTGTGAAAGCTTCTGACTCACCAGCGGCAGCATCGCCGCGTTCGCCAGGTGAAACAGCCCGCAGCAAATGGCGAACACCAGCAGTGGCCGATTATGCAGCAGCGTCGACCAGCCGCTCGGTTGGTCGTGGCCATTGGCATGGCTGGGGTCGAAACCGCGTGCCACGTCGTGATCGATGGCGGACGCATCGACAAACGCCACCGCGACGATGCTCGCCAGCGCCATAAAGGCCATCAGGTAGAACACCGCGATCGGCCCGTACAGCCAGGAGAAAATCCCCGCCAGCAGGGCTGCGCAGGCATTGCCTGCATGATTCCAGGTCTCGTTGCGCCCGGTTCGGCGAGTGAACGCCTTAGGTCCGGTGATGCCCAGGGAAATGGCAGCAATGGCCGGAGCAAACACGGAACCGGCAATGGCACTGATGCTCTGGGTGATCGCTACCCAAGTGAACGAGTGAATGAACGGCAGCACCAGACAACCCGCGGTCACCGCCAACGCGGCCACGATGACCACGAGCCGCTTGCTGAGGGTGCGGTCAATCAGCGCACCTGCCGGGGTCTGTGTGACCAGTGCGGCAATGCCGGCGAGCGTCATGACCAGCCCGATGCTGGCCGGATCCCACTTGTGTACCGCCAGCAAATAGATCGCCAGGTACGGGCCCAGGCCGTCACGCACATCCGCCAGGAAGAAGTTCAGGCCGTCCAGAGAACGGTTATTGCGCACATCGGACGGATTGCTCAAGGTCGGCATCACTCTGTTCGCGCTACAAGCGAAACGGCTGCAGCATGGACAAATGACCCGCCGTCCCTGGGTTGGTTCGCGAGACTGTTGCGGCTTGCGTAAGGGACTTTCTTGTCAGGGTGTTTGAATCGCGACCGGTGCAGGCATAAGCTTCCCGCCATTGAAACGACCGGACGTGTCAGGTCCGGCTGTCTACCGAACATTTTTAGCTCAGGAACCGCCATGTCCAGTCTGTTTCCCGCTGCCCGTCCACGCCGTCTGCGCAGTAACGAAAACTTCCGTTCGCTGTTTCAGGAGAGCGAATTCACCCTCAATGATCTGGTGTTGCCGATCTTCGTCGAAGAAGAGATCGACGAGTTCGTGCCCATCAAGAGCATGCCCGGCGTGCAGCGTATCCCCGAATCCAGGCTGGCTCAGGAAGTCGAGCGCTATGCCCGCGCCGGCATCAAATCAGTCATGACGTTTGGTGTGTCTCATCACCTGGACGCCACCGGGAGTGACACCTGGCAGGAAAACGGCCTGGTCTCGCGGATCTCGCGGACCATCAAGTCCGCCGTGCCGGAAATGATCGTGATGTCCGACACGTGCTTCTGTGAATACACCGATCACGGCCACTGCGGCGTGATGCACGGTGCCCACGTCGACAATGACGCGACCATCGAGAACCTCGGCAAGCAAGCCGTGATGGCGGCCCGTGCCGGTGCGGACGTGATCGCGCCGTCAGCGGCCATGGACGGTCAGGTCAAGGCGATTCGTGCGGCCCTCGACGCGGCCGGCTTCACCCAGACGCCAATCATGGCGTACTCGACCAAGTTTGCCTCCGCGCTCTATGGCCCGTTTCGCGAAGCGGGCGGCTCGGCGCTCAAGGGCGACCGCAAGAGCTATCAGATGAACCCGATGAACCGCCGCGAAGCCTTGCGCGAGTCCCTGCTCGACGAGGCCGAAGGTGCCGACGCGCTGATGGTCAAGCCGGCAGGCGCGTACCTGGACATCATCCGCGACATCCGTGAGGCCTCAAACCTGCCGCTGGCCGCGTACCAGGTGAGCGGTGAATACGCGATGATCAAATTCGGTGCCCAGGCCGGCGCCATCGAGGAACACCGCGTCGTGCGCGAAACCCTCGGCGCGATCAAGCGGGCGGGCGCGGACCTGATCTTCACCTACTTCGCCATGGACCTGGCGTTGAGCGGTATTTAAGGTCCCTTGACTGGCAAACTCGGTGGGTCATCCACGGTGTCGCTCACTCACCGCGTCCACCTGTAGGACCCGGCTTGCTGGCGAACGCGGTGGGTCATTCACCGCCGATGTCGCTGAATCACCGTGTTCATCTGTAGGAGCCGGCTTGCTGGCGAACGCGGAGGCTCATCCACCACCGATATCCCTGACTGACCGCGTTCATCTGTAGGACCCGGCTTGCTGGCGAACGCGGTGGCTCATCCACCACCGATATCGCTGACTAACCGCGTTCATCTGTAGGAGCCGGCTTGCTGGCGAACGCGGAGGCTCATCCACCACCGATATCCCTGACTGACCGCGTTCATCTGTAGGAGCCGGCTTGCTGGCGAATGCGGTAGGTCAGCGCCGACGTTCTCCACCGACGGATCTGTTCGCCAGCAAGCCGGCTCCTACGGACCTGTGTGTGGCCAGAGATCTGTTTCGGTCAAGGCCTCAGGCATCCCCGACGTCGTGGTCACGCCGCGCTTTTATTCCCCACGTCCGCCTGCACATGCGCGGCCTGCCACGCATCCAATCCGCCGATCAGCGCTTTGCCCCGGGTCAGCCCATGGGCGTGAAGTTTTTCCGCCAGCAATGCTGCCGACAACTCGTTGGGGCAGGCGCAATAAAAAACCATCTCGACATCGCCCAGACGCTCCACCCACGGCGCAATTGGCTCTTCAAGGCTGATCGACACCGCACCCGGAATCCCTTCGATAACCGCTGCATGAAAACTCGGTCGCACATCAATAATCACCGGGGCATCGTCGCTGTCTCGCAACGCCAGCAGTTCCGGCACCGTAATGCGAGGAATACGCGCCGTGCGGGCCCTGAGCCGACGGCGCTTGGCATACTTCCAGGCGATGAACAGACCCAACACCCCCAGCACGCTGATAATGGCGATCGGAATGTAGCCGCTCAGCCAGTCAAGCATTGGAATCAAGGCGTCGCTGAACAGCATCCCCAACAGCAGCGCTGAACCCGCCCAGATAAACGAGCCAGCAAGGGAATAGCGCACGAACACCCAGATTGGTGTGGCGTTCATTCCGGCCACTGTCGTCACCAGCGCGCCCGCGCCGGGCAGAAATTTGGACAGCAGCATGGCCCGAGGCCCGACGCGCTCATACACGGTCAGACCCTGACGAATGCAAGTGTCCTGAGAGAGGGAAATCCTGCAGATTGTTTTCAGCAGAACCCCGCCATAGCGCTTGCCCGCCCAGTACCACAAGCCATCGGCAATCAGGCAGGCGACCATAGCCACCAGTACACCGGCGCCCAGCAGCGGCTTGCTCTGCATGGCCAGCGCACCGGTGACGATCAATGTCGGATAGGCCGGCACCGGCAAGCCAATCTGTTCCAGCAGCACGTTGATAAACACCAGCAACAGCCCGTGGCTTTCATTCAGCTGTTGCAGTTCGTTCATGGCGAGGCCTGTTCGGAATGTTGGCAAGGAGAAGAGTGCCGGTAACGTCGCCTGAACAACCCTTTTGTGTCAACGCCGGATGTGGCGGGATGGGGCTGTCAGTTGTTTGCGCGGCAACGCAGCCGGGGGCAAGTTCTATAGCCAGCCTTGATCGAAACGATTGCCATGGCTGATTTCCATCCAACCGGACGTGGTCACTAGAATTTGGGGCCTCAGCAATCAACGCAATTCAGGGAGCTATTCATGGCTATTGAAATCGGTATCAGCGAGCAGGACCGTGCAGAGATCGTTGAAGGGCTGTCCCGGCTGCTGTCGGACACCTACGTGCTGTACCTGAAAACCCACAACTTCCACTGGAACGTCACCGGTCCGATGTTCCGTACCTTGCATCTGCTGTTTGAAGAGCAGTACACCGAACTGGCAACTGCGGTGGATTCCGTTGCCGAACGCATTCGCGCCCTGGGCTTCCCGGCGCCGGGCACTTACGCCACTTATGCGCGGTTGTCGTCGATCAAGGAGGAGCCGGGCGTGCCTGCGGCTTCCGACATGATCCAGCAACTGGTCGAGGGCCAGGAAGCAGTGGTCCGTACCGCTCGAGAGCTGTTCCCACTGTTGGAAAAGGTCAGCGACGAGCCCACTGCGGACCTGTTGACCCAGCGCATGCAAGTCCACGAGAAAGCCGCCTGGATGCTGCGCTCGCTGCTCGAAGGCGACGGATTCGTTGCCTGAGCTTGATGGCGCTCCCACGGGCCATTTCCCGGCTGAAGCCGGTCCCACTGACTATGAGCAACCTGTGGGACCTGCTGCACGCAACCCTGTGTGACCGGCTTTAGCCGGGAAAGCGCCAGCGGCAGCACCGCAATTTTGATGGTGTTCGCACAGGCCATTTCCCGGCTGAAGCCGGTCCCACTGACTATGAGCAACCTGTGGGACCTGCTGCACGCAACCTCGTGGGACCGGCTTTAGCCGGGAAGGCGTCAGCGGCAACACCGCAGCGCCATAACGACTCAGCGCTTCTGTAGCCAGCCCAGAAAGTTGTTTTTCTTGATGACCACTGGCTTGCGCATGAGCACATGCTCAGTGCCCTGTTGCCGCACGGCCTGGAGCTTGTTCAGTGCGGTGGTGATTTCGACCCGCTGTTCCATGGCCTGGCGGGTTGCGGCCTTGTCGATCCTGTACACCACGCAGGAGGTGAGGGCGGTGAAGCGCGCCCGCGACGGTGTGTCGGCCAGTATGCTTTGCTCCCCCATCACTTCGCCCGGGCCCATGCGCCCGGCTTCTACCATCTCGCTGCCGTCCTTGATGCTCGCCGACACCACGCCGGTGGCGATGACCAGCAAGCCGTCGGTGATTTCATCCACCTCGACAATGGTCTGGCCGGCGGTGTATTCACGCGCAGTCATGTTCTGCGCCAGCTGATTCTTCTCTTCGGCGGTGCTGGTGCGGAACACCTTCACCTCATCAAGCAGCGCCCTTGGCCGTGAAAGGGCTTCAGCCGTGGTTTCCGATTGCCAGGCGATGCCCGCTGCCTCCAGGTGCCGATACGCCAAATCGAACAGCAGATTGCGCACCTCACTTTTGTTGTTCAGGTCGCTGATGAACCCTGTCACGGCGTATTCGATGGTCGTCGGGCTGGTTTCCTTGACCACCGCCCGAGGCTTGGGGGTTTGCAGCAGGGCGCTGCAACCTTGTAGCGCGCGCTCCAGCGCATCAAGCACGCGACGCGGGCGAATGTGCGGCGACATCATGATGTTGATGGACACGCCATGAATATGGACCGGTCGGCTCAAATTCACGATCTTGGCTTTCGCGGCCACGGAATTGGGAATCACGACCATGGTGCCAACCCCTGTCAGCAGGTGCGTCGCGCGCCAGTCGATGTCGATGACCTTGCCTTCCATGCCGTCGATGGAGATCGAATCGTCGACCTGATACGGCTTGGTGGTGTTGAGGATGATCCCGGAGAACACGTCGCTCAAGGTGCTCTGCAGGGCCAGACCGACGATGATCGCCATCGCCCCGGACGTCGCCAGCAGGCCTTTGACCGGAAGCTGCAGCACATACCCGGCCGCGGCAACGATGGCGATGAGGAAAATCACCGCACCAATCACCTCTTGCAGCAGGCGGCCGCTGTGCCCGACGCGACTGGTCAGTGCCAGCCCGAGCACGACTGTCAGGGTCCGTGCGGCGTAGATCCACCAGATAATCGCCAGCGCCGTCGCGCCAAACTGCAGCGCACTGTCGTCCGGCCATTCCGGGGCTTCCAGCGGGCTCACGCCGGCATTGATGATCACCAGACTGTAGGCCAGGAACAGCGCCAGCCGCGTGGCGATCCGCGCCAGCCGGTTGCGCTCGGCCAGCAGGTGCCAGGCCAGCGCGTCGGCGAGCAACAGCAGCAGGCTCCACGCCAGCGAATAGTGGGGAACGACGGTCGACATGGGCGGTTTCCGCAAAAAATAAGTGCAGGGCCGGACTGGCTCGCGCGAAGGCGCGCCGACAATGTAGGCAGCGGCATGAGCGATGTCTATAACCGATGGGGTGCGCAAATCGGTGAAACAAGCACATTGCTTCAAGCGCAGGGCGCGCGGCACCCGGCAGTATCGGGCACCTCACTTCTTGCGATTCGAGGCCTCTCTATGCGCTCACCTCATCTTTCACTCACACGCTCGGTGGCCCTCGGGCTGGTCCTGTGCGCGGGTGCCGCGCTGGCGCAGGCACCCGCGCAACAGAAAACCCAAGTGCCTGGGTACTTCCGCCTGGCCGTCGGCGACTACGAGGTCACGGCGCTGTTCGACGGTTACAACGACCTCGCGCCAAGCTTGCTCAAAGGCATGAAGCCAGACGCCATCCGAGCATTGCTCGCCCGCCGCGACATTGATACCCCCGGCGTGCAGACGGCTTTCAACGCGTTTCTGGTCAACACGGGCGAGCACCTGATTCTGGTGGACACTGGCGCCGGACAATGCATCGGCGAAACGGCGGGCATGCTTACGCAGAACATCAGGACAGCGGGGTACCAGCCGGATCAGATCGACACCATTTTGCTCACCCACCTGCACCTGGATCATGTTTGCGGCCTGGTCGACGCCGACAAGCAACCGGTATTCGCCAATGCCACGGTCTATGCCGCGAAGCCCGAAGCCGATTATTGGCTTGACCCCACTGCCATCAGCCGTGTGCCGGAGCAGGCCCGCGCGTATTTCAAGATTGCCCAGGACTCTACCGCGCCCTACATCGCGGCCGGCCGCTTCAAGACCTTCGCCCCGGGCGACTCGCCGGTCCCGGAGGTCACCACCGCACTGGAGGCAGGCCATACGCCGGGCAGTACCACCTACAGCTTCAGCTCGAAAGGGCAAACCATCCTGTTCATCGGCGACCTGATCCACAGCCTTGCGGTGCAGTTTGATCACCCTGCCGTCAGCATTGCCTTCGACGAGAACAGCCAGAAGGCCATTGCCAGCCGTGATCAGGTATTCACCCAGGCGGCCAGCCAGAAAATCTGGGTCGCCGCCGCGCATTTGCCTTTCCCGGGCACCGGCCACATCGTCGCCATCGACAAGCACTTCCAGTGGGTGCCTGCCGAATACGGTCCTTACCAGCGCGCCGCCCACGTGCCGTTGTTGAAGTAACCGCTGGCCCCGGCGCTGCGACGGCTGCAACTTTGAGCACAGGCGTACAAGTCGTGGCGGCTCCATGGGCTAGGCTGAGCAGGGATCGCTCATCGGGCCGGAACAGGGGATGACATGAAGCGCGTGACGCTCTACCGGGCAGCATCTTTGATCGTCGTCGCCGGACTGACCTTCTGCGCAGCCATGATGTGGCGTCCTTCGATCGACCCGCTGGCTCAGGCGCCGACGATGGATGACGCGAGTGTTCGGCGTGGCGCGCGGGTGGCGGAGCAGGGCGACTGTGCGGTCTGTCACACCCGCCCCGGAGGCGCCTACATGGCGGGCGGGCTGCCGCTGGTGACGCCGTTCGGTACGCTTTACACAACCAACATAACCCCCGACCGCGACACGGGCATCGGCAACTGGCCGCCCGAGGCGTTTGCCCGCGCCATGCGCCACGGTGTTTCCCGTGACGGGCATTTTCTCTATCCGGCGTTTCCCTACGTGCACTACAGCCGGATGTCCGATGCCGACATCAGCGATGTGTACGCCTACCTCATGAGCGTCGACCCGGTGCCGGCCCGGGCGCCCGACAACCACATGATGTTCCCGATGAACTTCCGTCCGCTGGTGTCATTCTGGAACCTGTTGTTTCTGCGGGATGATCGTTTGGCTGATCTGCCGGATCGCTCGCCGCAATGGAATCGCGGACGCTATCTGGTCGAAGGGGCGGGGCATTGTTCGTCCTGCCACACGCCGCTCAATTTCATCGGTGGGGAGAAAAACAGCGAGCACCTGAGCGGCGGCCAAGTGGACGGCTGGAACGCCCCGGCCCTGACCGGCATGGCCCGGCGCAACAACCCCTGGAGCACCGAGCAACTGGTCACCTACCTGCGCGCCGGCGTGGCCGGGCATCACGGCGCGGCGGCCGGGCCCATGCTGCCGGTCAGCCTCAGCCTGGCGCAGTTGCCCGAAACCGATGTCCAGGCCATCGCCGAGTACATCCTCAGCCTGGACGGCGACACGCCAACCCCCGCTCCTGACTGCGCTGCGACACGCACTGCAGCTATCCCTGCGCCGAGCGCTGCAACAACCGGCACCGAGACACCCGGCGCTGCGAGCACCTCAGCCGCCCCGGCGTTTGCTCAGGGTGAGGCGCTTTTTGCCGGTGCTTGCGCGGGCTGCCATGGCGGCGGTGCGCCCATGCGCACGATCGACGGCCGCCCCGGCCTCAGCGTGGTGTCGGCGGCCACAGCCAGCGATCCGCGCAACCTGATCAAAACCATTCTGGAGGGCATCCCGATGTCAGCCCGGGCACCCAGCCATTACATGCCGCCATTCGCTGACAGCCTCGACGATGCCCACATCGCCGCACTGGCTGGCTATTTGCGCAGCCAGGCCTGCGCCGCCACGCCTTGGCCCGATCTGCTTGAAACAGTCCACACGCTTCGCCATGAGGGCCAGTCGAAATGATCACCCTGAACGTCAATGGCACGGATCACTCGCTGGACATAGATCCCGACATGCCGCTGCTGTATGCGTTGCGCAACCACCTGCAACTCAACGGTGCCAAGTACGGCTGCGGCCTCGGCCAGTGCGGCGCGTGCACGGTGATCGTGGAAGGCAAACCAGTGTTTTCCTGTGTGTTGCCCTCGGGCGCCGTCGCGGGCCGGGCGGTCAAGACCGTGGAAGGCCTGGGCAGTGCCGACAAACCCGGCGTCTTGCAGCAGGCATTCATCGATAACCAGGCCGCGCAGTGCGGTTACTGCATCGCGGGCATGATCATGCGGGCCCAGGCGCTGATCGACACCGTCGCCGCGCCCACGGACGAGCAGATACGCACGCACATGGCGCCTAACCTGTGCCGCTGCGGCACGCATTTGCGGATATTCGCCGCGATCAAGGCTGCGCTGGCCACCGGGGTGAAGGGATGAAGCGCAGGGATGCGGGTATTGATCAGGGGCGGCGGGCGTTTCTCATCAACGGCGCACTGGTGGTGGGCTTTGCGATGGTGCCGGGAGCAGGGCGCGCATTCGCCGACACCGAGGTCGATACTCTGGGCACCCAGGTACTGGCGCCGGATCTGCCCGGGAGCCTGCGCACCAATCCGTTTCTCGACGCCTGGATTCGTATCGACGAGCAGAACGTCATTACCGTTTATACCGGCAAGGTCGAGCTGGGCACCGGGGTCAAGACAGCGCTGTTGCAAGTCGCCGCCGAGCGCCTTGAGGTCGAGCCGCATCTGATCGTCTTTATGACGGCCGACACGGCGCTCACGCCCAACGAAGGCTACACCGCCGGCAGCCACACGATGTTCGACAGCGGCACGGCGTTGTTCAATGCCGCCGCACAGGTGCGGCAACTGCTGCTTGAGTCAGCCGCGCGCCAGTGGCGCACACCGGTCGAGCAGCTTGGCACACAGGATGCGGTCATTCAGTGCCCCGACGGCAAGTCGATGACCTATGCGCAGGCATTGGCGGGCGTTGAGCTGCACCGTTATGCGAGTGCGCAGTCACCGATCATGGCGCCGGAGCGCTTCACCCGGATCGGCCAGTCGTTGCCGCGTATCGACATCCCCGCCAAGGTCAGCGGCGGTGCCAGCTACGTCCAGGACATGCGCCTGCCCGGCATGCTTCACGCCCGGGTGATTCGCCCTCCGCGGCGTGGCTGTCAGCTCGAAGGCATCGATCAGGCCGCCATCGAGAACATGCCCGGCCACGTCACACTGGTACGCAACGGCAGCTACCTTGCTGTCGTCGCCGAAGATGAATGGCAGGCGATCAAGGCGATGCGCAGCGGGTATGAGCTGGCGCGCTGGTCTCAAGGCGATCCGCTGCCTGATGCTGCCAACATTCACCAGTTGCTCACTCAACTGCCGGCCAAGCGATACCCGATCCGCAACACCGTCGCATCGTCGCCGGGCCCGGCTGACAGCTCCGCGCACAGCTGGAAGGCCACGCTGACCAAGCAATACCTGATGCACGGCTCCATCGGGCCGTCGTGCTCGGTGGCCTGGTTCAACGAGGGCACGCTGACCGTCTGGACTCACACGCAGGGGGTCTACCCGCTGCGGGCCGGCATCGCCGAATTGCTTGGCCTGCCGCTGGAGAAAGTCCGCTGCGTGCATGTTGAAGGCTCCGGCTGCTACGGCCACAACGGCGCGGATGATGCCGCTGCCGATGCGGCATTGATCGCCATGGCGGTGCCGGGCAAACCGGTTCGTGTGCAGTGGATGCGTGAGCAGGAACACCTTTGGGAGCCTTACAGCTCGGCGATGCGCGTCGAACTGGATGTCACGGCAGACGCCGCAGGGCACCTTGGCCGCTGGAACACCGAGCTGTGGACCACGCCGCACAACGAACGAATCGTCAATGCCGGGCGTCTGCTGCCAGCGTGGCTGTTGGCGCAGCCTGTTGCCCCGGCGCCGTCCATACCCATCGCCCAGCCAGAGGGCGACGGTGACCGCAACGTGATACCGCTCTATGACGTTGCCAATAGCCGCATCAACATGACCTTTGTGACGCAGATGCCGTTCCGCACCTCTGCGATGCGCTCGCTGGGTGCCCACGTCAACGTCTTCGGCATTGAGTCCGCCATGGATGAACTGGCCGCGCAAGCCGGGATTGACCCGGTCGAGTTTCGCCTGCGCAATATCAGCGATCCCCGTGCACGTTCGGTCATCGAGCAGGTCGCCAAGGCGTTCGGATGGCCAGCCAGGGCAGGCGGCCCGGGCAGCGGTATCGGCTTTGCCTTCGCCCGTTACAAAAACATCATGGGCTATTGCGCCATCGCAGTGCAGGTGCACGTGCAGCGCCAAACCGGCGAGGTGGTCATCGACCGGGTTGTCACGGCGGTCGATGTCGGTCAGGTGGTCAGTCCGGACGGGCTGCGCAATCAGGTGGAAGGCGGGATCATTCAGTCGGCCAGCTGGACGCTGTACGAGCAGGTCGACTATGACCCTGCCGGCGTGCGCAGCTATGACTGGAGTGGCTATCCGATTTTGCGATTCCCGGCGTTGCCCCTCGATGTTGAGGTGCATGTCCTGGACCAGCCCGGCCAGCCGTTTCTTGGGGCTGCCGAGATCGTGCAGGGGCCGATGGCCGCTGCACTGGGCAATGCGTTGTCCAATGCAACCGGAAAGCGGCTGCTGTCTTTGCCATTGGCGCGCAGCGGCTGGCACCGGTCACTTTAGAAGAACTCAATTCAGAGCTCGCAATAAAAACGCCCCGGTCTAATTGCCAGGGCGTTTTCATTTGCGCCTGTGCCGTGACCCTCAGCCGTGATGCGCAGCCCTTTGCCCGTAGAGCACAAACATCCCCAGCGCGAGCAGCGGCAGCGCACTCCCGACCAGCACGACACCCGGCCAGCCGTACACCTCGAACACGCTGCTGGCCACCGCCGAGCCAATGGCCCCGCCGACGAAAATGCTGGTCATGTACAGCGCGTTGAGGCGGCCACGACTTGCGGGGTCGAGGGCGTATACGGCGCGCTGGCCGAGCACCATGTTCATCTGCACGGCGAAGTCCAGCAGGACGCCGGTGATGGCCAGGCCGATCACGCTGTAGCCGGGGGCTGTCAAACCAAGCACCAGGGCAAACGGGGCCAGGACCATGGACAGCAGCGAGGCGCGGCGGGTGAAGCCGGCATCGGCCAGCCGACCGGCGATGGGTGCCGCAATGGCGCCGATCGCGCCGACCAGCGCGAATACCGCGATTTGCGTTTGCGACAGGCCATGATGCCGAGCCAGTTCAACCGGCACGGTGGTCCAGAACAGGCTGAACGCGGCGAATAACAGCCCTTGATACAGGGCGCGCTGACGCAACACGGCATGGTGGGCCATCAGCGTGACGAGGGATTTCAGCAGTTGCCTGTAAGTCGCTTGATGCTGCGGCTTGCGCTGCGGGATGGTCATCGCCAGCAGCGCCACGATAGCGAGCATCACTAGAGCAGCCAGCATGAACACCGCACGCCAGCCGAAATGGTCAGCCACCACGCTGGACACTGGCCGCGCCAGCAGAATGCCGAGCAGCAGCCCGCTCATGATGTTGCCAACCACCTTGCCGCGCGAGGCTTCGGGTGCAAGGTGCGCGGCCAGCGGGATGAGCATTTGCACGGACACCGAGCTGAACCCCAGCAGCAACGACACCAGCAAAAAACCATTGGCGTGCTCCATCGTTGCAGCGCCGGCCAGGCTGGCCGTGGCGACGATGGCCGTTGCAATCATCAGCCGACGGTTTTCGACCAGGTCCGCCAGCGGCACCAGAAACAGCAGGCCCAGTGCGTAGCCGATTTGCGTCAGCGAAACAATCAGACTGGCGCTTTGGGCAGAAAGGCCGAGGTCCGGGGCAATCAGCTCGACAATCGGCTGGGCGTAATAAATGTTGGCGACGATGGCCCCGCAGCAGAAGGCAAACAGCAGCACCATTGCGCGTGTCAGGGCAGGCGCCGGGGATTGTGCTGCGCCAGGCGTTGTGGAAAGTGTGGAGGTGTTCATATGCAGTGGCTCCCGTCGATGGCAGGGTGGAGACCGGTCGGGTCATCCGTCATGTGTCGACGATAGAGCGCAGCCGCGGCGGGAAGAATAGGCGCTGGGCGCAAAACGCTTTTGCGTTGGGCGCAACGCTGTGGCGGCTGTTTACGGCCAGCGCGGGCTCTATACTCCGGGCAAAACAGCCCGGCGATGGGAGTCAGGTGAGGCACGACGATGCACAGCTTCAGGGCGGCGAGCCTGACCCCCTCACTCGGGGGTAACTATCCCTACAGGTAATATCGGCAATTGCTTTTAACTGATTAGATGGGCGCTTGTTAAAAATGGATAGCTGCGCTGCGTGTCTCGGGAGGTAAGCCCGCCCGGATGACACGTCGCGAATCAGGGTCTGCGACTCCACTTCCAAGGACTGCATGAAATGATAAGTCTCGGTCAGACGATGATTTCCCGCGAGCACAGAGACGTGTTCAAAGACGGCGTAGCGATGCGCATCGGTACGCGCGCTTTTGACATTCTCGATGTGCTGTTGCGCCATCAAGGTCAGTTAGTGAGCAAGGAGCTGATCCTTCAGAGTGTCTGGCCGGACACCGTGGTTGAAGAGAACAATCTGCAGGTGCACATCTCGGCCCTGCGCAAGGCATTGGGCAGTGATCGCGAGCGAATCCGTACTGTGCCTGGCCGCGGCTACGTGCTGCTGGGTGGCGACAGCGCCGACACCGAAAGCCCCGGCCCAAGCGTGCTGCAGGGGGTCAGTTGTCATCATCGTTTGCCTGCGCGTATCGCCTTGCTCGGACGCCAGGCCTTGCTCGATGAGGTGAGCGGCACATTGGACAATGGCTGCGTGCTGGTCACGCTGATCGGTCCCGGCGGCGTCGGCAAAACCGCCCTTGCCGCCGAATTCGGCCAGACGCTGATCGACGCCGGAACCACTCCCGTGTACTTCGTGCCGCTGGCCCAGCTGCAACGCGACGAGCTGTTGCTGGAGGCATTTTCCAGCGCTGTCGGCATGGATTGCAGTCACGGCGAAGCAGACCTGCAAGGCCTGATCCGCCATCTGCAGCAACGCCCGGGCCTGATCATTCTGGACAACTGCGAACACTTGGTGGAAAGCACTGCCGGCCTGCTTGAAGTGATTCTACGGGGTGCGCCCGCCGTGCGCGCCCTGGCCACCAGTCGCGAGCCGTTGCGCATCGCCGGCGAGCGCAGCCTGCAGGTGCCGCCGCTGGAGGTCCCGGAGCGCAATGCATCTCGGGAAATGATCCTGCACAGTGATGCCGCACAGCTGTTTCTGCGTCAGTGGCGGGCGTTGGACAGTCATCGCGCCGCCGGCGGCAACGCCGAGCTGGATGATTACAGCGTCGAACTGGTGGGGGAGATTTGTCGCCGCCTCGACGGCATGCCGCTGGCGCTGGAGATGGCGGCGGCCCGGGCCTGCGCGCTGGGGCTGTATCAGCTGGTGGCGAGCCTGGACGGCAGCTTGCATCTGCTGTCGGCTTCGTTGCGCACGGCACCGCCGCGTCAGCAGACGCTGCAGGCTTCACTGGCCTGGAGCCTGCGCTTACTGGGGCGTGAAGAGCGTACAGTTCTGCGCCAGCTGGCCGAGCTGGAAGGGCGCTTTACCCTTGAACGCGCATGCGACGCCTTGCAGCGAACCCGTCTGCCGCGTGCGCGCATCATGAACTGCATCGTCCGCCTGGCCACCCAATCGTTGCTGATGGTCACGGCCCAGGGGCCCTTCCGCTTCTACCGCATGCTCTCGGCCAACCGCGCCTGCCTGTTGGCCATTGACGCCGAGCAAACCGTACGGACCGATGCCGGCGCGCCGCGCTTGCAAGACTGCGACCCGCCATCCGCCCTGAGCACGTTGCAAAGCGTCAGGGCTGTGCCGATGGGGCCGGACGGGTATCATGCGCGGCATCAAAGAGCCCTGGCCGTTGGCCGGTGATGCGACGGAACCCTTCATGAGCGTGACCCCCAAAGTTTATGTGGTGGACGATGACGCCGCCATACGTACCTCGCTGCAGCGTCTGTTGCACTCCGCTGACATCGCCTGCGAGGTGTTTGACAGCGCTCAGGCCTTCCTCGCCGGCCCGCTGGCACCAGTGCCTACCTGTCTCTTGCTGGACGTCAACCTGGCCCATGGCACCGGCTTCGATCTGCAGCAGGCTTTGCTGTCGCGCGGCCACACGTTCCCGATCATCTTCATGACCGGCTACGGCACCATCGCCATGTCGGTGCGTGCCATCAAGGCCGGGGCCCGGGAATTCCTCACCAAACCCTTCGAGCCGGAGCAACTGCTGGAGCTGGTGCGCGAAGCGCTGATCAGCGATGCCTCCAGCATGAGCGAGCGCTGCCTGACGGCCTGCGTCAAGGCGCGCTATGAAAGCCTCACGCCGCGCGAACGCGAAGTCATGGCGCTGCTCATTACCGGCAAAATGAACAAGCAGATTGCCGTTGAGCTGGGCACCAGCGAAGTGACGGCCAAGGTCCACAAAAAGCACGTCTTGACCAAAATGAACGCGCCCAACGTGATCGAGCTGTTGAAGATGAGTGATCGGCTTGCCTGTCTGGCCAGATAATCCGCCTGGCGAGCCGCTGCCCATCGAACGCTTTATTCAGCGAGCGATGGCTGCGACGGCCGCTTTGGCCGGTGTTCACGAGGCCGGCCTGCTGCACCGCGACATCAGGCCTGACAACCTCATCGAAGACCCGAACGGTGGGATCCACCTGAGCGGCTTCGGCCTGAGCGTCGATGTGCATTCTGCGTCGGCATTGCCGGCGTCCGACCCGATCTTCAGCTCGCTCGCCTACATGGCGCCCGAGCAAGCGCGGCGGGTCCAGCGCCAGGCTGACCAGCGCAGTGATTTGTACGCATTGGGCATGACCTTTTACGAGTGGCTGGCCGGCCGGCTGCCGTTCTCTGCCAAGGATGCCGTCGAGTGGGTGTATTGCCACGTGGCCCGCATACCGCCGCCATTGACTCAGCATCGCGGGGACATCCCTGAGCCACTTGCCGACCTTGTGCACCGCCTGATCGCCAAAAACCCCGATGACCGCTACCAGAGCGCGGCCGGTCTTCAGCGGGATCTGTCGGAGATGCTGCGGCAGTGGCAGCAGTTGGGCGACATCCCCGACCTGCCGCTGCACGGGCAATACGACCTGACGCCGGCGCGGTACGCTGCGGACACGACCACGCCCTGGCAGGGTTCGGCTGCTACGGCCTGGCGCTCGTCAGGCGCGGCGCCTTCCAACGGGCCAACGTCAGCGCCCTCGGTCCTCGGAGTGACCAGTCTGGCGGGAGGGCGCGACGCGCTGGACCTGTCGTCGCTGATGAAATCGGCCCACGCGCTGCGTGATGAACACGAGCAGGACCGTTTGATCGAGGCGCTGCTGAGCAACACCATCCTCCACGCCGGCGCGCAACGGGCATTGCTGCTGCTGGTCAAGGACGAGGCACCGATCATCTGCGCGGCTGGCCAGGGCGGGGACGAAGGCCTGCGCATCGAGCTGGTGGACACGGTCCCCGACAAGCACCACCTGCCGTTGTCGATCCTCTACCGAGTGATGCGCACGCGTCAGCGTCTGGTGCTGGACGATGTCATGGCCGACGCTTACTTCGCCACCGATGAATACGTGCGCCAGCACCCGGTGCGCTCGGCGCTGTGCGTGCCGTTGGTCAGACAGGGCAGGGTGCTTGGCGTGCTCTACCTGGAAAACAACCTCGCCCCGGGGGTGTTCACAGTGTGTCGTGCCGAGGTGCTGGAACTGCTCGCCAGCCAGGCGGCGATCTCCCTCGAAACCGCGCGCCTGCACCATCAGCTGGAGCAGGAAAACGCGCGACGGCGGGACGTCGAAAACGCATTGCGCAGTGCCCGCACCCGGCTGGCCCACGTTGCCCAGGCCACGGTCATGGGAGAGCTGGCGGCGTCGATCGCCCACGAAATCAATCAGCCACTGGCGTCCCTGGTGTCCAACGCTGCGGCCGGCATCCGCTGGCTCAATCGCGAAACCCCGCAAGTGGAAGAAGCGCTGTCCGCGCTGCGCGACATCGTTACCGAAGGCAAACGTGCCGGGGAAATCGTCCACGCCCTGCAAAGCCTGGCCCGGCAAGGGCCGCATCACCGCCGACGGCTGCGGGTCAACGACGTGATACGACACGTGGTCGCGCTGACCGGAGTGGAGGTGGAACAGCAGCGCGTACTGATGACGACACACCTGACCTGCTCGCCCGCGCGGGTCTGTGCTTCCAGCGTGCAGTTGCAGCAGGTGCTGTTGAACCTGATCCTCAACGCGCTGGACGCCATGAGCGCGGGCGATCACGTCCTGCGGCGCCTGTCGATCACCAGTGAAGTGGTGGGCGACGACTATGTGGTGGTCAGCGTCGAAGACACCGGACGCGGCATCGACCCGCAATACCGGGACAAGTTGTTCGACGCCTTTTTCACCACCAAAGACAAAGGCATGGGCATGGGGCTGGCGATCTGTCAATCCATCGTCATCGCCCATGGCGGCCACCTCTACGCGATGCCGGCGCGCTTCGGCGGAGCGACCTTCGTGCTCACGTTGCCCATCGTCGGGTAACGCGCGTTCGCGGGCGATCCGGGCGGCTTAATACGGCCATGTCGAGGCCAATAACCGTTCGCAGAACCCGCCGGCATTCAGGCGATGGGTGTAGAAGGCCAGGACGTCGGCATTGGCAGTGCCGACGGTGGACTGGGGACGATGGACCTGGCCCAGCGCCATGGCGTGCAGAAACTTGAATTTGAAACCCGCTTCGCGCGGGTAGGCCGCCAGTACGTGGGCCTGGGCGGTCGGGCTGAAGCATTCGCAGTGCGCGCCGGTCAGGTCTGTCTCGACAGCCGCGCAGAGCAGGGCGGTCAGCGGTGCTTTGTGCTGCGCAATGCCGGGCGTGGTGTGCAGCGCGATGGCGTCCCACACCTGGCCAATGTCCTCCCAAGTGCGACCGTGCCCGCGCAGGAACTGAGCGGCGGCGTCAGCGCTGTCGACTTCGAAGCGCTGCTGTGACTCCGCGTAAAGACGGGTGATGCCGATGCGCAAAAACAGTGCGGCGATGAACAGCAGCTCCGGGTCGAAGCGTAATGCCCGGCTGTGGCCCAGCAAACTGGCAAAGACGAATGTTCGGCACGCGGCGTTCAACAACAGATCGGGCTGGTGGTCGCGCATCAAATCGCTTGCGGCACGGGCCGTCGTCCCGTCAGGCATCAGAATTCCAGCGACATATCGGGTGGTCACGTGCCGTCCCTCGCAGCGAACCGACTCTTAGGAGCGCACACGCTAACCCTCGGGCGCAGGGCGGTCCTTGGCGGCGCCTTAAATGTTCTGAAGGGTGCGCCGGTGCACCGCCGGGATGCACGTCGTCGTACAACCATTCAGAACGTTTAATACCCGGAGAAGGACTTTAAGAACCGCTCTGCGCAGACTCCACTGACCGCCAACTGCAAAGCTGGAGTGCCTGGAATGACCGCATTCACCCCCTCCCTTCACCCTGAATCGATGCTTGAGCGGGTCGCCTTGTCGCCGTGGCAGGAGCGCCGAGCCAAGGACCTGATGTCCAGCCAGATGGACAAAGGTCTGTCCATTGCTCGTATCGCCGCCGAATGTTCGCTGTCACGCAGTCACTTCTCCCGGGCGTTCAAGAAAAACACCGGGTTGTCCCCACGGGACTGGTTTTTGCAGATGCGTCTGGACAAGGCCAAGGCGTTGCTCGGCGACTCTATCTTGAGCATTTCGCAGATCAGCCTGGACTGCGGCTTCGCCGATCAGTCGCATTTCACCCGGGTCTTTACCCGCGTGGTGGGTGTCACGCCGTTCAGTTGGCGTCGCACCATGGCGCGTCCGGCCTGCACCGTGCGCCTTGCCCCGCAGAGCCTGCATGCCTGCTGAGCGCCGCCGTGGGGTCGCCGAGTGAAGCGGGCAGGTGATCTACAGCACTGATGTTCAAGACGCGCCGTCTTCGGCTGTGTCTTCATGCGCCGGTCTGGCATAGTCAGGCCTCCCGAAAACGCCCATCCCGGAATCGCTGAATGAACCGCAACGACCTGCGCCGCGTCGACATGAACCTGTTGGTGATCTTTGAAGCGTTGATGTTCGAACGCAATCTGACCCGGGTGGCGGAGAAGCTGTTCATGGGGCAGCCGGCGATCAGTGCTGCCCTGGCGCGTCTGCGCGATCTGTTCGACGACCCGTTGCTTTTGCGCAACGGTCGGGCGATGGAACCGACAGCGCGGGCGCTGGCGATTCTCAAGGAGCTGCAACCGGCGCTGGACACGATTTCCGGCGCGGTCAGCCGGGCCAAGGAATTCGATCCGGCGACCAGTTGTGACGTGTTCCGCATCGGCTTGTCGGACGACGCCGAGTTTGGTCTGTTCCCGCCACTGCTCAATTGTCTTCGCGAAGAGGCGCCGGGGATTATCGTTGTGGTGCGTCGCGCCAACTTTCTGTTGATGCCGGCGCTGCTGGCGTCTGGCGAAATCTCGGTGGGGATCAGTTACACCACCGAGCTGCCTGCCAATGCCAAGCGCAAGAAGTTGCGCGACATCGGCGTCAAGGTGCTGCGCGGCGACAAGCGCCCGGAGCCGCTGACGCTGGATGAGTTCTGTTCGCGCCCGCATACGATGGTGTCGTTTTCCGGCGACCTGAGCGGCAATATCGATCTCGATCTGGCGAAAGTCGGCCGGGCGAGAAGGGTGGTGGTGGCGGTTCCCCAATTCAGCGGTTTGCGCGCGCTGCTGGCGGGTACCGAGATGATCGCGACCGTGCCCGACTATGCCGCCTGCGCGTTGGTGGAGGGCTGCGCGCTGCGTGCGGAAGATCCGCCATTCCCGATCGAGCCTGCCGAGTTGTCGATGGTCTGGGCGGGTGTTCACGATAACGATCCTGCGGAGCGCTGGTTGCGTTCGCGGATTACGGAGTTTATGTCGCAGGAGACGCGGCCCATGCCGTGATTGTGGGCTGCTGTTGCTTGAGATCAAGATCAAGGGCTTCGGCCTAACGGCCTCGGGTTTCGCCTTCGGCGAGTTACTTTTAAAAAGCCGGGAGCCGGACCAACCAAAAGTAACCAAAAGTGCCTGCTCTCGGTTTGGCCCTCCTTCGTCGGGTTCCTTCACTCCGGTTCCGCTCCGTGGGCCCGCCGCCATCCGCCATCCATGGCGGGGGGCGGCTCTCGCGGCATCCATGCCACTCGGCCCACTGCGCGAGACCTGTGTTCAGCCTGCACCCAAGTCGCGATTGGCGGTGTCTGGACTTTCTGCGTATGCAGATCAGAAGCAGATCAAAAGCAGATCACCAGTAGAGGATACGCAGGCGGCTGGGTGGCGTTTGTACGGCATAGCGGATTGATCGCATTTTTGTAGGAGCCGGCTTGCTGGCGAATGCATTTCGTCATCCACCCTATCTCTACCTGACCCATCGCGTTCGCCAGCAAGCCGGCTCCTACAGGGCTGCACCCGGCCAGTTGATCGTTGCCACGCGGAGCGTGGGGACTATCAAAAAACGCAGGTCAAGAGCTTCCCGGCTGAAGCCGGTCCCACTGACTGCACGCGTCGCTTTTGGCGGGACCAGCTCCCGCCGGGAAACCGCCGTCCGCCGTCGCCTTCGCTTTTGCTTGTGATCCGCTTTTGATCCTCGTACACAGCCAGTCCATCCACCGCCAATCGCGACTTGGGTGCAGGCTGAGCGCAGGTTTTGCGCAGTGGGTCGAGCCGCATGGATGCGGCGAGAGCGCCGTCAGGACAGGGATGTCCGTTCGGCGCGGGCCCACGGAGCAAGACCGGAGTGAAGGAACCCCGACGAAGGAGAGGCCAAACCAGGAGCAGACACCCTTGGTTACTTGGGGTGTTTTTCCAAGTAACTCGCCGAAGGCGAAACCCGAGGCCGTTAGGCCGACGCCCTCGATCTTGATCTTGATCTGATCCTGATCTCAAACCCCACCCCAATGGTCCAGAGCACGTCTGTTCAATACCCACCCGCCAACCCCCCGCACACTGGCCCCATCGACCACCTTCCTGCCCCACAAAGAAGCCGTGGCCCCTGCAATCAACGGTGTGTGATGACCTACTCAACCTGCAACGACCGCGCGCAAGACCTCGGGCTGCTATTCCTCAGATCCGCCGGCGCGCTGTTCCTGCTGTTCGTCCACGGCCTCCCCAAACTGCTGAACTTCAACGCCCAGCTGGCATTGATCGAAGACCCTTTCCACCTGGGCGCGACCCTGACCCTGAGCATGGCCATCTTCGCCGAAGTCCTGTGCCCCCTGCTGATTCTGACCGGCGTACTGGCGCGTCTTGCGTGCCTGCCTATTCTCTTTCTGCTGCTGGTGGCACTCGTGCTGGTGCACAGCGAATGGAGCGTGGAGCAAGGCCAGTTCGGCTGGTTATTACTGATCATCTTCACCAGTGTGCTGATCGCCGGACCCGGTCGTCTGGCGCTCAACCGTGGTTTGCCTGGAGCACTTCGTTATGCCTGATTACGCCACGACTGCAGACGTCATCCCGACGTCGAAACTGTCCGCCGACGAGATCGTCACGCTCGTGGTCAAACACCGCGTGAAGGCCGGCCTTGAAGCGCAATACGAGGCCTGGCTGCGGCGCATTGTGGCGATGGCCGCCAGCTACCCCGGGCATCTGGGCGTCGATGTGATCCGTGGGAAGGCCGACGGTCTGCACATGTTCACCTGTGTCCTGCGTTTTTGTTCCACCGACGCCATGCACAGCTGGCTGGACTCTGCGCATCGCCGCGAACTGGTCGCCGAAGCGACGCACATGCTGGCAGACGGCGACTTCACCGAGGTCAACCCGCACAACGAGTTCTGGTTTGTGCCCAGCGAAAATCCGCCGCCGCCGCGCTGGAAACAGGCCTGCGTGACCTTTCTGGTGATCTGCCCGCTGACCCTGATGATCCCGCTGGTCTGGGGCCCGGTCTTCCGCCTGTATCCGCTGCTGGCCAACTACCTGATCAGCACCGCGCTGGTCACCGTGACCATCGTCCTGCTCGTGGTCTACGTGCTGATGCCTCGGGCGACGCGGCTATTCGCCCCTTGGCTGAACGCACGGCCAACGCCGGTGGCAGGAGCCGAGCATGAAGGATGACCACACCGATCAACCGTCCTCAACGGACCGCCGCAGCTTCGTTGCCAAAGGCTCTTTGCTCGGCGCCGCCGCTGCACTTTTCTCTTCCATGCCTGGCACCGGCCTTGCCGTCGGGGCTGCCCATTCTTCTACCCAAGGAGGCGCGATGAACGTCGATCTGATTCTCTTCAACGGTAATTTCCACACGGTCGATCAGGAAAAACCCAAGGCTAGCGCCGTGGCCATCAGCGGCGGCAAATTCGTCGCCGTTGGCAGTGACGCCGAGATCATGGCCCAGCGCGGTCCGGCCACGCAGGTCATCGACATGCACAAGCGCACGGTGATTCCGGGCCTCAACGACTCGCACCTGCACCTGATCCGTGGAGGTCTGAACTACAACCTGGAGCTGCGCTGGGAAGGCGTGCCTTCGCTGGCCGATGCGTTGCGCATGCTCAAGGCCCAGGCCGACCGCACACCGACCCCACAGTGGGTGCGTGTAGTGGGCGGCTGGAACGAGTTCCAGTTCGCCGAAAAGCGCATGCCGACCCTTGAAGAACTCAATCAGGCCGCGCCGGATACCCCGGTATTCGTACTGCATTTGTATGACCGCGCCTTGCTCAACCGTGCCGCGCTGCGAGTGGCCGGCTATACCCGTGACACGCCGAACCCACCGGGGGGCGAGATCGTCCGCGACAGCAATGGCGATCCGACCGGCATGCTGGTGGCCAAACCGAACGCGATGATTCTTTACTCGACCCTGGCCAAGGGGCCGAAGCTGCCGCTGGAGTATCAGGTCAACTCGACGCGCCAATTCATGCGCGAGCTGAACCGCCTGGGCCTGACCAGCGCCATCGACGCAGGCGGCGGCTTCCAGAATTACCCGGACGATTACGCCGTCATCACGCAATTGGCCGAGGCCAAACAGCTGACCGTGCGCATCGCCTACAACCTGTTTACCCAGAAGCCCAAGGAAGAGCTGGAAGACTTCAAGCACTGGACCAGCACCGTCAAGCTGCACCAGGGCGATGACTTTCTGCGCCACAACGGCGCCGGCGAGATGCTGACCTTCTCGGCAGCGGACTTTGAGGACTTCCTTGAACCGCGCCCTGACTTGCCGGCGGGCATGGAGCAGGACCTCGAGCCGGTGGTGCGCCATCTGGTCGAGCACCGCTGGCCGTTCCGCCTGCACGCCACCTACGACGAATCGATCTCGCGCATGCTCGACGTGTTCGAGAAGGTCAATCGCGAGATCCCGTTCAACGGCATTCCGTGGTTCTTCGACCACTGCGAAACCATCACGCCGAAGAACATCGAGCGGGTCAAGGCGCTGGGCGGCGGGATCGCGATTCAGGACCGGATGGCGTTCCAGGGCGAATATTTCGTCGAGCGTTACGGCGCCAAGGCCGGCCAGCACACCCCACCGATCAAACGCATGCTGGCCGAAGGCGTGCCGGTGGGCGCCGGCACCGATGCCACGCGCGTGTCGAGCTATAACCCGTGGACCTCGTTGTACTGGATGGTCAGCGGGCGCACCGTGGGCGGCCTTGAGTTGTACCCGGAAGGCTTGTCCCGGGAAACCGCGCTGGAGCTGTTCACCCGTGGCAGCGCCTGGTTTTCCTCCGAGCAGGGCAAGAAAGGCCAGATCAAGGTCGGTCAGCTGGCAGACGTGGTCGCGCTTTCCCAGGACTTCTTCAGCGTGCCGGAAGAGTCGATCAAATGGATCGAATCGGTGCTGACCGTCGTCGACGGCAAAGTGGTCTACGGCGCTGCCGAATTCGATGACCTGGCACCGCCCAGCGTCCCGGTGCTGCCGGACTGGTCGCCGGTGTCGAAGGTCCCCGGCCACTGGCGCCAGGGCGCACCCATGGCAGCGGCGGTTCACCAGTGCAGCGGCCCCTGCGGCGTTCACGCCCACAGTCACGACAAAGCGCGTCAGTCGAAAGTCCCGGTCAGCGATTTCCAGGGCTTCTGGGGCGCGTTCGGCTGCTCCTGCTTCGCGTTCTGATCGTCGAGTCAGCAGAGCAATTGAAAAGAGCATGAAAAGCCTCGTCGACACTGACTGGCGGGGCTTTGCGCCAGCGTGATGCGCTGGCGATCCTATCGATCCACCACCCACTCAATGGAGTCAACCATGACCGTTCCCTACAAGCGCCTGAACAAAGATGATGCCGTCGTTCTGCTGGTCGATCACCAGACAGGCCTGATTTCCCTGGTGCAGGATTTCACCCCGAACGAGTTCAAGAACAACGTGCTGGCCCTGGCCGACTGCGCCAAGTTTTTCAACCTGCCGACCATCCTCACCACCAGCTTTGAAACCGGCCCCAACGGCCCGCTGGTGCCAGAGCTCAAGGCGATGTTCCCGGACGCGCCGTACATTGCTCGCCCTGGCCAGATCAATGCGTGGGACAACGAAGACTTCGTCAAAGCCATCAAGGCCACCGGCCGCAAGCAGATCATCATCGCCGGCGTCGTGACTGACGTTTGCGTGGCGTTCCCGACCCTGTGCGCGCTGGAAGAAGGCTTCGACGTGTTCGTGGTCACCGATGCGTCTGGCACGTTCAACGACGTGGTGCAGAAAGCCGCGTGGGCGCGCATGACCGCAGCCGGCGCACAATTGATGAACTGGTTCTCGGTGGCGTGCGAGCTGCAGGGCGACTGGCGCAACGACATGGAAGGCCTGGCCAACCTGCTGTCCCAGCGCATCCCGAACTACCGCAACCTGATGAACAGCTATTCGGCCTTCACCGCCAAGTAACACTTTTGCGCCGCATGAAAATGCGGCGCGAACCTCTCCCGGATCGGCAGTAACCGTGACAAGATTGCTCGCGGTTCACTGCGCGGCCCCACCACGCCATCGCGCGTTGGCACTTCGGCCGCTGCCCCCAAACATCTGGAGAACACCATGACTCAAGCATCTGCATCCATTCGCATCCCGGTTTCGGCCGACAAAGTATGGCAGCTCACCGGCGGCTTTCAGTCGCTACCCCTCTGGCTGCCCTTCATCAAAAACAGCGAATCGCAGGACGGTGGCCGCGTACGTCACCTGACCACTGACGATGGGGCTGAAATCAGCGAGCGTCTTCAGACCTATGACAATGCCGCGCGCACCTACAGTTACACGATCGAAAAAGGGCCGTTCGCCGTCAAGGATTACGTAGCCAGGCTGGTTGTGGCAGAAGATGGCGCCAACGGAGCTCTGGTGGAATGGTCGGGCAGTTTTACCCCGACCGGCATGACCGAGGCGGAAGCCGAGGCATTGTTCAAAGGTATGTACGAAGGTGGGCTGGAGGCCCTCAAAGCGAATTTCTGATCTTCTCGTGGCCGACATCAACGAGCGGCTGCCGGGCCTGACGGCCCGGCATTAGAAGCCGCTGCGCCTTCGGTGAAAGTTGCGGCTGACGGCTCACAGGTGCTCGGACACCGTGGCCGCGTTGATCAGGTCGTACAAGGCAAACGCGCGGTTGACCAGAAACACCGTGGCGGCGGTGAGGGCGAGGGCGTTGATGATGTGCAGGGTCATGGCGGTGGTCCGTGTCGAGTCTGGGATGACGCGATGGTACGCGACCCCCGCTGAAGCTGAAGACAATAGGCTTTATGGTGTACCTCACCGTGAATGATAGGGCCGGCGCCTGAGCCGCATCGGGCTGATCGGCTGAACTATTGCCGTGCAGTGCGGGTCGGCTTTACACCCCTTATCAAGCCGGAGCCTGCCATGCAGCCTTATGTCATTTGCCACATGATGTCCTCCCTCGACGGCCACGCCCTCACCGACGGTTGGGATCGCGCGTTCAAGAAAGACGCCGGTGATCTGTACGAGAAACTTGCTCAGACCTTTGCCTTCGATGCGTGGATCTGCGGGCGCGTAACGATGCAGGAAATCGCCCACGACGAGGGTTATCCCAAAGGGCTCGCCACTGCGCCCATCGAGCGCAGCCATTATTTTGTCGATCGCAATGCCAAGGCCTACGCCGTGTCCATCGACCCGCAGGGCAAAGTGGGCTGGAAGAAAAACCAGGCGCTCGATTCCCACGTGGTGGAAGTGCTGACCGAAGCAGTTTCGGATGATTACCTGGCGTACCTGCGTTCGATCGAGGTGTCGTATGTCTTTGCCGGGAAAACCGAGATTGATCTGCCGCAGGTCATGCAGATTCTGTCAAGCGAATTGGGGTGCAAGCGTCTGATCGTTGAAGGCGGGCCCCATGTCAGCGGGTCCTTCGTCAACGCCGGGCTGGTCGATGAAGTGAGTGTGCTGATTCTGCCGTTGATCGACGGGCGGGGCGAGCACCCGGCCTCGTTCGAAGTATCACCTAACGCCTGGAAGCAGCCGGCGCACCTCAAGCTGACTTCGGCAGAAGTTCAGGAAGGCGGCGCGGTGTGGTTGCGCTATACCAAAGCCTGATACAGACAGGGAGCGGGGCGTTGCGGCCCCGTTTGCGCATCCATTAACGGCGGAATAACGGCGGAAACGAAAAAGGCCAGCTAAGCGCTGGCCTTTTTCTTTACTTCGTCTGGCTCCACGACCTGGACTCGAACCAGGGACCCAGTGATTAACAGTCACTTGCTCTACCAACTGAGCTATCGCGGAATGCGCGCTATCTTACTGATTGGAAAAGGGAAGTCAAGCGAGCGCGTTAAAAATTTTGTCGCGCCTCCATCAGGACAGCTCCGTGTCACGTTCAACGCTCTGGCATAACGGCCAATGCAAAATCCTGAACGCTGCATAGAACCTGTAGGAGCCGGCTTGCTGGCGAACGCGGTGTGTGAGTGACGTGGTTGCTGGATCAAATGACGCCTTCGCCAGCAAGCCGGCTCCTACAGGAGGGGGTTGCATCCGAATGACGGTGGTGTTCCTGGCTGCCGCAATGCCTGGCTGTCTGCATGGCTGCGGTGGTGGCGTTTGCCTGCATCGGCCAGATGCGCAGGCTGGCACAGACCCCGGACGCTGCACGAAACCTGTAGGAGCCGGCTTGCTGGCGAATGCGGTGTGTCAGTGACGTTGATGCTGGATTAGATGACGGGTTCGCCAGCAAGCCGGCTCCTACAGATGGGGTTGCACCCGAATGACGGTGGTGCGCCACGCTACGGCAGTGCCTGGCTACCTGGCTACCTGGCTACCTGGCTACCTGGCTACCTGCCGCCGCGGCGATTGCCTGCATCGGCCAGATTCGCAGGCTGGCAAGGACCCCGGATGCTGCACGAAACCTGTAGGAGCCGGCTTGCTGGCGAATGCGGTGTGTCAGTGACGTGGATGCTGGATGAACCGACCTGTTCGCCAGCAAGCCGGCTCCTCCGGGAGGGATTTGGTCAGATGGATTCCGTTTCCCACAGGCATCGCCGGGGGCTGTTGTCGGAGCCTTTGGAAATAAAGGCCCCGAAACCGCGATCAATACCGCCAGGTCAACGACGCGGTGAGGTTGCGCGGCGCGCCGTAGTTGCTGGCCGTGCCGGTGTACAGCGACGTCAGGTATTTGCGGTCGGTGATGTTGTTGAAGTTCAGCGCCGTGCTCCAGTTGCTGTCGATGTCGTAGCTGGTCATCAGGTCTACCAGGGCGTACGCGTTCTGGCGGATGACGCTGTAAGTGTCGTTCTGAATGCCGCTCTGCCAGCTGACGCGGGTACCGATCCGCGCCTGGGGCAGGCCGGGCAGACGATAGCTCGCCATGCCGCGCAAGGCGTGAGCCGGAACATAACGGCGAGCTCTGTCGCCGTCGTCGTTTTCGATATGAACGTAGGTATAACCCGCCAGCAGGTCGAGCCCCGGCAAAACTTCGCCCGAGGCCTCCAGCTCCACCCCGTGGCTCTCGTAATCTTCGGTGAAGTAGCGGAACTGCGAACCCACCTGAATGTAGTCCGCCGACGCCACATTGCTCTGGTGGGTCTTGAACACCGCAGCCGTCAGGTTCAGGCGATCGTCCATCACGCTGCCTTTCACACCGGCTTCCAGGCTTTTGCCTTCCAGCGGTGCGAGCACTTTGCCGTCGACGCCGACCGTGCCGTACTGCGGATTGAAGATTTCCGTCCAGCTGGTGTAAACGCTCCACTGCGGGGTCAGGTCATAGACCAGCCCGGTGTAGGGCGTCACTTTGCCGTGTTCGCGCTGTGAATGGTCAGTGCCGTAGCTGTCGCCGGTCCCATCAGCACTGAGCATGCGCGCCCCGGCGATCCAGTGCAGATCATCCGCGAGGCTGAAACGTGCCCCGGCAAACAGGCTCTTCTGGCGATCGGTGAAGTTTTGCGTGTTGCTGTCGCGGGTGAAGGGAAACTGCGGTGAGATCGAGTTCCCGGCGAGAATCCCGGCAAACGAGGTATTGAAATAGCCTGATTCGAACGCGTCGTACTCACGGGCTTTCTGGTGAGTACGGCCGTAGGCGGCGCCAAACGTCAGCTCGTGGTCGCGACCGAACAGGCTGAACGGCCCGGAGACCTTGGCCTCACCAAGCAGCTGATGCGCCTTGCTGGTGGTGTGCGCCGCGAATGCCAGCGCGTCGTCGTCGGTAACGCCCGCGACATACAGCATGTTGGTGTCTTGATACTCGGTGATCCCGGTGCCGGTCAGCGTGGCGTTCCAGCCGTTGCCGAAGTCATGCTTCCACTCGCCGAAGGCGCGCTGGGTATGCATGTTCCAGTATGTCCATGGCTGGCCGACGTTGGACGAACGGCTGCTGTAGTGGATCGGGTTGTTGTTGGTGTCAACCAGCGGCAAGTTGCCCCAGGTGCTGCCGTTGGAATCACTGTTGTGCTGGGTGAAGCCTACCGTGAAGGTGTCGGCGTTGGAGAGGTCGAACGCCAGCAATCCGGCAGCGACGTTCTTCTCGTGGCTGTAACGGTCCATCCACGAATTGCCTTTGTCGTGGGCATAGATGAAGCGGCCGCGCACGTTGCCGGTTTCAGTCAAGGGCCCCGACACATCGGCCTGCACGCGACGGCTGTCCCACGACCCCACGCTGGTGTCGATCTGCACCTGGAAATCACGCGTCGGACGTTTGCGGATGAAGTTGACCGTGGCTGATGGGTTGCCAGTGCCGCTCATCAAACCGTTGGCGCCGTGGAGTACGTCGATCTGCTCGAACTCGGCCATGTCCAGGTCCCCGATCAGGATGGTCTGGGCGAACGGCATGCCCATCCCGTCGTACTCGAAACTACCGATGTCGAACCCGCGCGATGTGAATTCCGTGCGGTCGCTCTCGCTTTGCTCGACGGTCACCGATGGCGCAGAACGCAGCGCATCCTTGACCCCGTTCATTTTGAAGTCATTCATCTGCGCGCGGGTGATCGTGGTGATCGCCTGAGGTGTCTGTTTATTGGTGAGCCCCAACTTGGTGGTGCTCGAAGACGGCTTGCCCTGATAACCCACGCTTTGCCCGTCGTCCAGCACGGCACTGTCCTGGATTTGCATCTCGGGGAGCGTCACGTCATCGGCTGCATGGGCGGCAGGCCAGGCGGTGACGACGCTGGCGAAGAGAAGCGAAGCGGGGAGGCGAGGATTCACAATCGGATTTCCTGAAGGCGCTGAAAAGTCGCGATTCTGAATCAAGATGCGAATCATTACCACCTGTTACAAAGAAATATTTCACGCTTTTTTCACATACCGACCGCTGCTCTTGCGCAGTGCCTTGCCCGCTGACCAAACGGGCAGGGCACATGCGTTATCCGCATCGTGGCTGGGTTACGGAATCAACTTCCTCGCGCGCATGCCTTCCAAATGCGCCAGCAGCGCTTCGTCCGAGCGCAGACTCATGCCGGTGAACCCTGCCTGACGCGCTTTGGTGACGTCGAAGATCGCGTCCTTTTCGACATGGAAAATGAAGTCGCCAAACGAACCCAGTGCGATACGGTCTGGGTCGGTCTGCGCCAGGCCTTCGCGTTGCGCAAGGCTTTTCCACACAGGGCGCAAGGCGCCCAGGCGCTGGGTGAGGGAGATGGGTTGCGGCTCGCCCACTTCCAGACCGAACCACTCGGCCAGCTTCGGCCAGACATGGCTCCAGCGAAATACATCGCCATTAGTCAGGTTGTAAGCCCCGTCTCTTTCCTCGACGGCTGCCCAGACCGCCGCCTGGCCGATGAGCTCGGCTGAAGTGACGTTGACCAATACGTTGCGGTAGGCCACGTCCGAGCCAGGAAACTGCATCGCCGTGCCGGTTTCGCGGCACAGCGCCCCATACAGCCCAATCAGGTTGCCCAGGTTCATCGCCGAACCAATGGAATGGCCGATGACGATATCGGGGCGCAGCGCAGTCCATTTGATGCCCTCGCTTTCGAGGCTTTTGACGAAGTCCTCATGGCGAAAATACAGGTTGGGCGGGAAGTGGCGGCTGTCATCCTCGCGGGCAGGGGTCTTGTACACCCCCAGATGTGCGCCATAGATCTTGCCGCCCTGCACAAAGGTAATGCGCTCCAGGCCGGCCCCCGCGCTACGCAGCGCCGCCACCAGGTTCTCCAGCATCGCAGCGTTCTCATCCGCCTCGACGCCCGGGTCGCTGTTCGGTTTCAAGGCGCTGTAGAACAGATGGGTGACGCCCTTGAGGCTGGGCTTCAATGACGCCAGGGTGTGCGGTTCGAGCAGGTCGGCACTCAGATGAGGGAAGTGGCTGGGTGCGGTGGTTGACCTGCCAACAGTCGCCACCTGCCACCCGGCCTCGGCGAAACTGTCGACGACAGCACTGCCGATAACCCCGCTGGCGCCGGCCACGAGTAGGTGTTTTTCAGACATGGGTGAGCTCTCCGTTCAACAATGCGGTGACACGACTGCCTTGGGCAGCCAACTAAAAAGGCTGACCGTGGGCGTGCGGGTTTGTGCATTTTTTTGCGCGGCAGTGGGATGGTCGTGATCACCGTACGCCTCGTCGTCTCATTGGCGATCGCACTTGACATTGCGTCCATGGATTCAATTGGAGTAATGTAGCGCCTATAGAGCCAAATTCAGTCCAGTCACAGGTACTCCAATGACCATTGCCATCCCAGCCAGACACTTGTCCAAGTCCGAATGTGTGGTGGGTTTGCGGGCAGCGTTGCGCATTCTGGACAAATGGACAGCCACCAGTGAACAAGCCTGCCAGGTCTTGCGCATTTCCCGCAGCACCTACACCCGGGCGCGGCAAGGCGACGCCGAGTGGTCGGTCGCGCTCGATCAGGACCAGATGCAACGCGTCAGCTTCGTGCTGAACATCCACGCTGCACTCAGGACGTTGTTCGATAACCCCGACAACGCCTACGGTTTCCCGTCGATGGAAAACCACAACGAGTTCTTCAACGGACGAAAGCCGCTGGACGTCATGGCCCAGGGCGACATGATCTCGCTGTATGAAACCTTCCGCCGTATCGACACCCTCCGGGGCGCGCAATGGTGACGCCGGACAGCCTCCCTGCACTGGCTGGCGAGGCACAGCACGCCTATCGGCTGGTGAATTCCAAATTCCCGCCCATCGAGCTGTTCAGCGACGTGGCGGACGCTGCCGAGTTTGAAACCCTGTACCGCATTCAGGCCCTGACCAATCCAAGGTTATTGAACGAAGTCGGACGCATCGAGCTGATTCCTCTGGCCGACATTCCGTTCGGCATTCCGGGGTGTTCATACGCTGTGGCACCTTTTACCCACGTCAACCCGGCCGGTTCGCGCTTCAGCAGCGGCGAGTTCGGCGTGCTGTACCTGGCCGATACGGTTGACACGGCCATTGCCGAGGTACGCCATCACCAGCAGCTGTACTGGTCGCGAGTGGCGGCGCTGAAGTACGAGCGCTTTGTGTTCCGTAGCCTGTATTGCAGCTTCAGCGAGCAGGGCAGTGTCGATGCCACTGCGGTGCCCGCGTCGGACCCCATTTACGCGCCCGACGACTACTCGCAGTCGCACCGGCTGGGCAAGGCGGCGAAGGAAGCGGGACTGGCCGGGCTACGCTACCGCTCGGTGCGCTCACCCGGCAATCACTGTTGGGCTTTGCTGACGCCGCGCCACGTCACGTCAATCGTGCAAAGCGCTCACTACGAGATGATCTGGAGCGGTGAGGTCATCGGGATCAACCAGCTTTCCAACGCCTGAAGCCCTCGTTTCAATTTTCGCTGTCATAGCCGCCGTTACGGCCGCTCCACGGCCACTTCACCGCTCGCTGAAAAATCGAACTCATCCGCCCCGGACGAAGTCACTGCACAAACCGGACGAAGGAGAGTGGCATGGGCGTGAACGTCACAGCGCACGCGCTGGGCATTGATCTTGTGCACGGCGGTGAAAGCGCATTGTTCAAATGGTTGCTGGCCAGCTTTTTGATGGGCAAGCGAATCCGTGCCCAAGTGGCGGTGCAGACATGGCACGTTATCGTCGACAAGCACGGCCGCGACACACCGCGCAAACTGGCGGGTTGCACACATCGGGAGCTGGTGCAGATGTTGGGCGAGGGCGGCTATGCGCGCTATGACGAGTCCACCTCGACGCGTCTGCAGACGCTGGCTTCCAGGCTGTTGGCTGAATACGGCGGCACGGTCAGCGGTATGCGGGAGGCGAGCACGGACCGGCGTGACTTCGAGCAGCGCCTTCAGTCGTTCGACGGCATCGGGCCGAAGACGGCGGAAATCTTCATGCGCGAGGCCGCCCAGGTGTTGTTTTGAACGGCCCCGCCAAGGTGTTCGTCGGTTGCGCCGGCTGGAGCCTGGGCCGCGAGCATGCGCCAGCCTTCCCAGGTGAGGGTACCCACCTGCAGCGCTACGCCAGGCAATTCAATACCGCCGAGATCAACAGCTCGTTCTACCGCCCCCATCGCCCGCAAACTTACGCACGCTGGGCCGAGTCCGTGCCCGAAGATTTCCGGTTTTCGGTGAAGATGCCAAAACTCATTTCCCACGAGCAGCGTTTGCAGGGCAGCGCCCAGGCGCTGGATGAATTTCTCGGGCAGTGCGGGGAGCTGGGTCAGCGGCTTGGCTGCCTGCTGCTGCAGTTGCCGCCTTCGCTGGCGTTTGAGGCCGACGTGGCTGAGGTTTTTTTCACCCAGCTGCGCGAGCGCTTCGCCGGCCCTGTGGTGATCGAACCCCGCCATGAAAGCTGGGTGCAGGCTGAGCCGATGCTGGCCGGCCATCGAATAGCGCAGGCGGCGGTTGATCCGTCACGTCTCAGCAACGACCGTCAGCCCGCTGGCTGGGAGGGCCTGCGCTATTGGAGACTGCACGGCGCGCCGCGCATCTATTACAGCGCCTACGAGACTGAGTATCTGGCCCGTTTGGCAGCGGCGCTTCAGGCCCAGGCGCAGCGTGGTGCGCCGGTGTGGTGCATCTTCGACAACACCGCCAGCGGTGCCGCCACCGCGGATGCGCTGAAGCTGGTGGAGCTGCTCGATAAGTCAAGGTAGCCATTCAACAACCGACTTGCGCGCCCGTGCGCCAATATTTTGCGCGCGTTTGCACGCCGGGGCCAATTTGGCCTTACCGGATGGCGGATATTTGGCGCGCCAGTTGTTAAGCGTCATAGCACGATGCCACAATCGGTGAACCTCTCATGCCAGTTTCAGGCGAACTCGATGTACCAGGATTCCCAATCTTCACGCGACGCCCGCATTCGCGCCCAAGTGCGTAATGATCGGCTGCAGTTGCTGTTTCGGCAGAGCTTCTTCTCGGTGTTCGGCAGTGTTCTGGCGGCCTCCATGCTCTCGTGGATCTGCTGGGAGCGCCTGAACCACTCCTTGATCAGCGGCTGGCTCAGCCTGGTGGGCGGCTCGGCCAGCTTGCGCCTGGTCATGCTGACGGCCTATTTTCGGGTGCCGGAAGCCACTCGCACCCCGGAACGCTGGGAAACTACCTACTGGATCACGTTGATCCTTTCCGCAGGCATCTGGGGCTGCGGCGCATTGGCGCTGATGCAGGCCGGCGACTTGCTGACCCAGACGCTGGTGCTGCTGTTTACCGTGGGCATGTCGGTGAGCGCAGTGTCGTGCTATTCGGCCTACCGATCCATGACCCTGGTGGCAATCGCGCTGGTGCTGTTGCCTTCGTCGGTCTGGCTGCTGTTTCAGCCCCAGACCGCGCAATTGGGGATGGCGGTGGCGTCGCTGATCTTTGCCGGTTTTGTGGCGAGCGCGACGCGCAAGTTATCCCAGTCGATGGAGAGGGCCTTCCGCCTGGGCCGCGAAATGGAGCACGCCCATCGCATTGCCGACCACGCCGCGCAGACCGACGAACTGACCGGGGTGAAAAACCGCCGGGCCTTTTTCCATCTGGCCGAACGCACCTACGACACGTGCAAGCGCAGCCGCCTGCCACTGTGCGCGCTGATGCTGGACATCGATCACTTCAAACGCATCAACGACTGCCACGGCCATCAGGCGGGGGATGACGTGTTGCGGCAAATCGGCCGGGTGATCTGCGAGTCTGCGCGCGAGGGCGATGTCTGCGGGCGCCTCGGCGGGGAAGAGTTCGCGTTGTTGCTGGCCAATACGTCCATTGAAGCCGCCCACGTCATTGCCGAGCAGCTGCGGCAGGCGATTGCCGACATCACCTGCCGGCATGACGAAGGTGTGACCGCCAGCCTGGGCGTTGCGGCCATGGGCAAGGCCGATGCGGATGTAAACGGCTTGCTCGGCCTGGCGGACAAGGCGCTGTTTCGGGCCAAGGCGTCGGGCCGCAACCAGACGGCGCTGGCGTAACCGGCCGCTCTGGCCCGCCTGCTGCGCAGGTGGGCTACCTCGACATACATTGATCTCAAGGCTTCATTCGGCGGCGACGGAGGCGTAGTGTGTTCAGCCTGTTTGCCACGCTGATCGACTTGAAGAGGTAAATGAGATGACCCTGCACACCCGCCTGGACAACCTGTACCCGCGCGCCGACGAGATTCCTGAGCAGTTTCGCGCAGGTCCCGCCATCGAGCAGCGCGATTATCTGGTCAATGGCGAACTGCACCAGTGGCAAGGGCCTTTGGCGCCGGTGCTGAGCCCTGTCTCGCTGCGGACCGACGCCGGTCTCGAACCCGTGGTATTGGGCAGCACGCCGCTGATGGACGCCGACACCGCTATGACCGCACTCGACGCTGCCGTCAAAGCCTACGACCGGGGTCAGGGCGCGTGGCCGACCATGCGTGTCGCCGACCGCATCCATCACGTGGAGACCTTCCTCAAGCTGATGCGCGAGCAGCGCGATGCCGTGGTCACGCTGCTGATGTGGGAAATCGGCAAGAACCTCAAGGATTCGCAGAAAGAGTTCGACCGCACCTGCGATTACATCGTCGACACCATCAATGCGCTCAAGGAACTGGACCGTCGCTCCAGCCGCTTTGAGCTGGAGCAGGACACGCTCGGCCAGATTCGCCGCGTGCCATTGGGCGTCACCCTGTGCATGGGCCCTTATAACTACCCGCTGAACGAAACCTTCACCACGTTGATTCCGGCCCTGATCATGGGCAACACGGTGGTGTTCAAACCGGCCAAGTTCGGCGTGCTGCTGATTCGTCCGCTGCTTGAGGCGTTCCGCGACAGCTTCCCGGCCGGCGTCATCAACGTGATCTACGGCAGCGGCCGCGAGACGGTCAGCGCGCTCATGGCCAGCGGCAAGATCGACGTGTTTGCCTTCATCGGCACCAACAAGGCGGCCAGCGCCCTGAAAAAGCTGCACCCCAAGCCGCACCGTCTGCGTGCCGCCCTGGGTCTGGACGCCAAGAACCCGGGCATCGTGCTGCCGGATGTGAACCTGGACAACGCAGTGACGGAAGCCATCACCGGCTCCCTGTCGTTCAACGGCCAGCGCTGCACGGCGCTGAAGATCCTCTTCGTCCACGAAAACGTGGTCGGCAGCTTTCTTGAAAAATTCGAAGAAAAACTCGCTCAGCTCAAGCCGGGCATGCCGTGGGAGCCGGGTGTGTCACTGACGCCTTTGCCCGAGCCTGGCAAGACCGAGTACCTGCAAGGGCTGGTGGACGACGCCGTGAGCAAGGGCGCCAGGGTGGTGAACGAAGGCGGCGGCACCACCCACGAGCAATTCTTCTACCCGGCTGTGCTGTACCCGGTCACGCCGGACATGCGCGTGTACCACGAAGAACAGTTCGGGCCAGTGGTGCCGGTGGTCGCGTACCGCGATCTGGAGACGGTTATCGAGTACGTGCTGGACTCTGACTTCGGCCAGCAGTTGAGCATCTTCGGCAACGACTCCAAGCAGGTCGGGCGTCTGGTCGATGCGTTTGCCAATCAGGTAGGGCGCATCAACATCAACGCCCAATGCCAGCGTGGCCCCGACAGCTTCCCGTTCAACGGCCGCAAGAACTCGGCTGAAGGAACCTTGTCGGTGGACGACGCGCTGCGCGTGTTCTCGATCCGTACGTTGGTGGCGACCAAATTCCAGGAGAGCAACAAGGCGCTGATCAGCGACATCATCCATAACCGCGAATCGACGTTCCTGACCACGGATTACATTTTCTGATTCATCTGCAGTTAATAACCGCAGGTGTGTTGCGCAGCTGACGCTGTTCAACCGCTTGCGGTTTTTTATATCTGTACTGGAAAACTCGCTGCCACTGTATTGGCCATGCATTCTGCCTGTGCACTTGTTCCGCTATTCGCATTTAATTTGTAGGAAACTTTCTAGACTTCCGTAGGATCGCTCTCGACCTGTATTTGGTGGGTGGAGTTTTTATGCGTAGGGCATTAGCCTTGGCACTTCTCGAATCCACCGCAAACTTAATCGGCCGATTCGTTGCTCACACTTGTTAAAACTTGACCGCTTGGGTCAAGGGCACTTGCCTGATACAAAAGGCGCAGCAATACAGATATTCCGCTCATTGCATACAGTTGATTTCACGGAGACGTCATGGCTTCAAACAGCTTTCAAAATGAAGTGCCAAAGGCCCGGGTCAATATAAAACTTGATTTGCACACGGGCGGTGCGCAGAAAAAAGTGGAACTGCCTCTCAAATTGATGATGCTGGGCGATTACAGCAATGGTCAGGAAGATCGACCGTTGTCTGAACGCAGCAAAATCAATATCAACAAAAATAATTTCGACAATGTGCTGACCGAATTCTCACCTGCCTTGAAACTCACCGTTGAGAACACCTTTGCCGGCGATGGCTCTGATGCGTCGGTGGACTTGAAATTTGAAAAGATGAAGGATTTCGAGCCCGAGCAAGTGGCAAGGCAAATCCCTTCACTGCGCGCATTGCTGGCCACTCGCAATCTGCTGCGTGACCTCAAATCAAATCTGCTCGATAACGCGACATTCCGCCTTGAGCTTGAGCGCATCGTAAAAGATGAAGCATTAAGCAACGAGTTGCGCGCTGAACTGGCGCTGCTCACAGCCCCTGCAGAGCGTTAATCAACCGGGTCTTTTAAAGCAGGTATCACTATGTCTTCGAAACACTCGTCCGCAGTATCGGGCGGCGGCACCGTTTTGTCCGAAGAAAGCACGGGCGTCTATAGCGCGCTGTTTTCCAAAATAAACCTGAGCCCGGTGTCGACGCTGGGTGACATCGAGGCATTTCAGAACAACGAAGCGCTGTCTGAAATTTCTGCCGACGAGCGCGTGACCGCAGCGGTCAGCGTGTTCCTCAACCTGCTTAAGGGCGCGTCGCGCAAGGTTCAGCGCCTCGATAAAACCCTGCTGGACGAGCACATCGCCTCGCTGGACGGGCAGATAAGCCGCCAGCTCGATGCGGTCATGCACCATCCAGAGTTTCAGCGGGTCGAGTCGACGTGGCGCGGTGTGAAGTCGCTGATCGATCAGACCGATTTCCGGCAGAACGTGAGAGTCGAGTTGCTGGACATCAGCAAGGACCATCTGGTCCAGGACTTCGAAGACGCGCCCGAGATCGCCCAAAGCGGTTTGTATATGCACACGTATACCCAGGAATACGACACACCGGGCGGCGAACCCATTGCGGCGGCCGTTTCCAACTACGAGTTTGATCGCAGTCCGCAAGACATTGCGCTGCTGCGTAACATCTCGAAAGTCGCTGCAGCGGCGCACATGCCGTTTGTAGGTTCGGTAGGGCCTGCCTTCTTTGGTAAATCCACCATGGAAGAGGTGGCGGCGATCAAGGACATCGGCAATTATTTTGACCGCGCTGAATACATCAAATGGAAGTCTTTTCGCGATACCGATGATTCAAGGTATATCGGTCTGACCATGCCGCGAGTGCTGGGGCGTCTGCCTTACGGGCCGGACACTGTTCCGGTGCGCAGTTTCAATTACATCGAAAGTGTCAAAGGCACCGACCACAGCAAATATCTGTGGACCAATGCCTCTTTTGCGTTTGCCGCCAACATGGTCAAGAGTTTCATTGCCAATGGCTGGTGCGTGCAGATTCGCGGGCCGCAGTCAGGCGGAGCCGTGACCGACCTGCCCATTCATTTGTATGACCTAGGCACGGGCAGTCAGGTAAAAATTCCTTCGGAAGTAATGATTCCGGAAACCCGTGAATTTGAATTTGCCAACCTCGGCTTCATTCCGCTTTCCTATTACAAGAACCGTGATTACGCCTGTTTCTTTTCCGCTAATTCCACGCAGAAGCCGGCGTTATATGACACCGCCGACGCAACGGCCAATAGCCGGATCAACTCGCGGCTACCTTATATCTTCCTGCTGTCGCGCATTGCGCATTATTTGAAGCTGATTCAACGCGAAAACATCGGCACCACCAAAGACAGGCGTTTGCTGGAGCTGGAACTGAATAAATGGATCAGCGGCCTGGTCACCGAGATGACCGACCCGGGCGACGATCTGCAAGCCTCGCACCCGTTGCGCGATGCCCGGGTGACGGTGGAAGACATTGATGACAACCCGGGGTTCTTCCGCGTGAAGCTGTACGCCGTGCCGCATTTCCAGGTGGAAGGCATGGACGTGAATCTGTCTCTGGTTTCCCAGATGCCCAAAGCCAAAACCTGACGTCGGCCATAGGTGAGCACAACATGAAAATCGACCGACCTCTATGGGCTGGCGGCGCACTGCTGTCCCAGCAACAATTCCAGCAACAGTCGCGCTGGGAAGCCTGGACCAATGAATGCGTGGCGCACTTGTCACGGGTGCATCCGTGGGGTGTGCAGGCTGCGCGGTTCGACCCTGAAGCCTTGCGGCTGGGCAAACTTAAAGCCTCCGCGCTGCGTGTGCGTCTGGCGGACGGCACGCTGATCGACACGGACGTAGCCGACCCGTTGCCCGCCGCGCTGGCCCTTGATCTGATCCAGATCGCTGCAGGGCAGGGCGTGACTGTGCTGCTGTGCCTGCCGCTGGAACAGGCCAACGGCGGCAATTGCCTGATGGAGGGCGCCCGCGCTGACCGGCCGGTGCGTTACCGCCAGGCGTGGCGTGAGGTGCAGGACCTGTATGGCGACGATCAGCAGTCGATTGGCGTGCTCGAACACGTGCTCAGCCTGCGCCTGGACAGTGATGACACGGCCAACTTCCTGACCTGCCCGGTTGCCCGGCTGGTGCGCGACGGACAAGGTCGCTGGGGGCTGGACGACGCATTCATACCGCCGTTGTTGAGTTTCGCCGGGCACCCGGGGCTGCTCGTGCAGCTCGACAACCTACTGACCCAGCTGGCGTCCAAGCGCCAGCGGTTGATGGGCATGCGCCGCGAGAGCAATCAGCGCATGGCCGACTTCGCGGTCGCTGACGTCTCGCTGTTCTGGCTGCTCAACGCGCTCAACACCTATCAACCGGTACTCGCCGATTTCGTGGCCGGCCCCGAGCGTCATCCGGAGCAGGTCTATCAGGAACTGGTGAAACTGGCCGGCGCCTTGCTGACCTTCTCCCTTGAGCACGACGTGGACGGCATCCCTGCGTACCGTCACGACGATCTAGCGGCGGTCTTCCCGCCATTGATGCAGATGATCTCCACATTGCTGGAAGCCAGCCTGCCGTCGCGGGTGATCGCCCTGACGCTGGAGAACATCACGGCGGGTCGCTGGCACGTAACGTTCAACGACCCACGGCTGCGCGAGGCCGCCGCGGCGGACTTTTACCTGTCCGTGCGCTGCCGTGAGGCGCCGGCGCAACTGCAGGCGCAGTTCCCTCGGCTGTGCAAGGTCGGTACGCCCGATGACGTCGATCGATTGATCAACGCCGCGCTGGATGGCGTGCCGTTGCAACCGCTCAGCCATGTGCCTGCGGCGATTCCACTGCGTCTCGAGAATCAGTATTTCGCCCTCGACTTTGCCCATCCCAGCGGCCAGGCGGTGCTCGCCGAAGGGGTCTGTGCCTTCTACGTGCCGACCACAGTGCCGGACGTCAAGCTGGAGCTGTTTGCGGTGTTGCGCTCATGAGCCGGCCCATTGCACCCACGCCGGTGGCGCCCCAGGTAAATGTCGACCCGTTGCTGCTGGACAGCTATTTGCTGGTCATCGAACTGCGCCAGGGGGGCAGTGTCCAGGACGGCGATGCGTTGCGCGACCTGTGCGCCAGGCAGGTCGTGGAAGTGGGCGCTGCCCTTAAAAAGGCCGGCGTCAGCCAGCGCAACGTTGACCACATCAGTTACGCCCAATGTGCGTTGCTGGATGAAACGGTGCTGGCCTGCGGCGATGAGGCGACACGCGCGCAATGGGCGCAGGAGCCGCTTCAGGCACGGTATTTCGCGCGTCATCAGGCCGGCAAGTTTCTGTATGAGGAAATGCGCGACGTGTTGCGCGAGCCATCGCCGGATCTGTGTGTGCTCACGGTTTACCACCGCGTGCTGATGCTGGGTTTCCTGGGCCGCTATTCAGAAACCACTGACCCCGAACGGCAGCAACTGGTGGATGCGCTCAACGAACGGGTCCCGCCGTCGGCGCCGGATCAGGCATTGCCCACGCTGATCGACGCCCGAGGACGCGGGCCCGTTCCGGCCTGGCTGCGGGCGCCGTTGCTGCACCTGCTCGTGGTCGGCGGGTTGCTGGCCGGGTTGTGGTGGCTGCTGGATTCGCACCTGACGGCGCTGGTCGCCTCCCTCCTCATCGAGCGGGTGTGACGCGCCCATGGCCCTCAACCTGATGCATGGTCTTGTCCTATGGTGCGGATGCCTTGCGCTCGTGCTGATCAGCGTGTTGCCCCTGAGCCCTGGTGCGCAGGCGGTCTCAGGGGCGATTGCCCTGGCGCTGGTCGTCGCGGCGTGGGTCTTTGCAGGTCGGCGCTCGGCGAGTGTTGGCGCGTCGCTGTCTGTCGCGGCGTGGCGGTCTTTGCCCGGCGTTGCGTATGGCCAGCCGGTGGTGCTGGTGTGCGGGGAACACCTGGCGCTGTTGGGTCCTCGCAATCGTGAAGTTGCCGACGGTGCCGACGGTGCCGACGGCGCCGCCGGCGCAGTCGAGCACAGCCAAATCCGCCTCACGCCCAACGGCTGTTACATCAGCGTACCGGCGGTGGAGGCGCTGCCTTCGCAGGTCGCGTCCTTGCTGGCAGCGCGTCCGCAATGGCGGTCACAGTTGAGCGTTATGTGCATCGTCAACCCAGCGCATTGCGCCGACACCGCCGAGCTGGCCGGGCAGCTCCGGGCGCTGGAGCACCAGCTTTCGATCATCCGCAGCCGTGCCCTGGCGTTGCCATTGTGGGTGGTGAGCTATCAGCCGGCACAGCAGAGCGCACGTCACCCTGGCGCGACCGGCCTTGGCCGGCATGATGCCGATTCCGTGGCCCGACCGCTCTGGTTCAGCTGGGAGGCAGGCAGTGCCTCTGCACGGGTGCGCGGCGACGGCAGCTGCGTCAGCGCCGAGGACTGGCAGCGTCAGGCGGCTGATCCCAAAGCCTGCGCCGAACGGCTGCGCACCACCGTGCAGATGAATGCCGGCGCGGCATGGCTGGCGCAGTTCGTGGCCCCGTATTTCACCCGCACCGGCCGCCATCACACGCCATTGCCGGTGGCCTACGTCATCCACCGCGGGGCGGACTTGCCGCCGGCGGTCCCGGGCAATGTCTGGCAACAGTGGCTGCAGGCGAAGACGGCGTTGCGTGCAGCCCCGACCGTTGCGGCGCAAGACGACTGCGCGATGCCGCTGCCGGACCCTCTGTTGGAGCTGCTGCCCCGGCACAACGGCCACAGCGCAGTGCGCCGCGCCACGGTGGTGGGCTTATGGCTGGCAGCGTTCACGGTCATCGTCGCAATGTCGAGTTCGGCGCGGCAAAACACCCTGCTGTTGCGTCAGGTGGGTGACGACCTGCGCCGCTTCACCTCCATCACCCACATCGCAGGCCAAGGTGGGCAGGCCGCTGCCCAACGTGATGCAGCGCTGAACGTGCTGCACCAGCACGCTCGCCGCCTGGACGACTACTACCGCTACGGCGAGCCGGCCTCACTGGGGCTGGGGCTGTACCGCGCGGAGCAACTGAGGATTCCGGTCTGGACGGCGATCGGCAATTACCGGCCGGCCGCCGAGATGACCACACGCGCGCCTGAACCGGTGCGGCTGGACACGCTCTCGCTGTTTCATATCGGTTCAGCCGAGCTCAAGGCTGACTCCACGCAGATCTTGATCAACGCACTGGTGGGCATCAAGGCCCGACCGGGCTGGTTGATCGTCGTCACCGGTCACACCGACGCCACAGGCAGTGTGCAGCACAACCTGCGCCTGTCCCGCGACCGGGCCGCTTCCGTGCGCGACTGGATGCAGCGCATGGGCGGCATTCCCGGCAGTTGTTTCGCCGTTCAGGGCTTCGGCGCCACGCAGCCGATCGCCAGCAATGACACCGAACAGGGACGCAGGGCCAACCGCCGCGTCGACATCCGTCTGGTTCCGGAAGAGGGGGCCTGCGGGTCGCTTTCCGCCGGGGCCGGACTGGCTAACCCGTCGCCTATCGCGGCATTCGAAAACTGAAGCAAAGGAGTTTCACATGGCTATTCCCGTTTACCTCTGGCTCAAAGATGACGGCGGCGCCGACATCAAAGGTTCGGTCAACGTGCAGTCCCGGGAGGGCAGCGTCGAAATCGTCGCGCAGGACCACAGCGTGTACATCCCCACCGACAACAACACCGGCAAATTGACCGGCGCGCGAGTCCACACGCCGTTTCTGTTCACCAAGGAAATCGATGCCAGCAGCCCGTACCTGTACAAGGCCGTCGGCACCGGGCAGACCCTGAAAAGTGCGGAGTTCAAGTGGTACCGCATCGACGACGCCGGCCAGGAAGTGGAGTACTTCAACACCCTGCTTGAGAACGTCAAGGTTGTTCGCGTCGCGCCAAAAATGCACGACGTCAAAGACCCGGCCAAGGAAAAGCACAACCACCTGGAGATGATCGAGCTGCGCTACGAGAAGGTCACCTGGACCTACAAGGACGGCAACATCATTCACTCCGATTCTTGGAACGAACGACAGACCGCCTGACGCTGCACGGCCGGCAGGCAGCGTTTGCCTGCCGGCTGCGGTGTGCTGGGTTGAGGGTCCGCAGGCGGGCGTTCAACCCAGCACATCCCGCCAGTAACTCGCGACCCACGACCCCCCCCCCCAGCAAGCAGTGACCGGCCACCGGCCTCGCTGCCGGCACGATCCCCTTTGCGTACAAGGACGACGACCCATGGCACAGAGCTCTTCAGGTTTGCTTCGCCGCCTCAACCCATTTTGCGCCCAGGCGCTCAGCGCGGCGGCGACGCTGTGTCAAAGCCGCGGGCACGGCCACATCACCATTGAGCACTGGCTGTTGAAACTGCTGGGGCAGGGCGACGGCGATCTGGTGCTGATCGGCCGGCGTTACGAGTGGGACATCGACGCGCTGTGGCGCGGGCTGCTCGACCACCTGGACAGCCTGCCGCGCAGCGTGCAAGTCCGGCCGCAGCTGTGCGACAAATTGCAGTTGCTGATCAAAAACGCCTGGCTGCGCGCCTCGATGGAAGAGGACAACCAGCAACTGCGCTCGGCCGACGTACTCGCCGCGCTGATCGAGAGCCCCAAGCTGTTGGCCTGCGTCGATGCCTGGCCGCTGCTCAGCGTGAGCGATGTGCAGCTGCGTCACCTGCTACCGGTGCTCGACCAGCACTCTGACGAGCGCCAACAGCCGCCAGAGTGTCTGGACCTGACCCCGAATGCACCACCTAAGGCGTGTGGCGGCGAGCCGGGGAATCCGGCGCTGGCAAGGTTCACGCAGGACATCACCGACAAGGCGCGCAGGGGAGAAATCGACCCGGTGCTGGGCCGTGACGACGAGATTCGTCAGGTCATCGACATCCTCAGCCGGCGACGCAAGAACAACCCGATTCTGGTGGGCGAGCCGGGGGTGGGTAAGACGGCGCTGGTCGAAGGCCTGGCCTTGCGCATCGTTGCGGGTAACGTGCCTGCCAGCCTGAAACCGGTCAGCGTACGCACCTTGGACCTGGGCCTTTTGCAAGCGGGCGCCGGCGTCAAAGGGGAGTTCGAGCAGCGTCTCAAGGACGTGATCGAAGCCGTGCAGCAGGCCGAACACCCCGTGCTGCTGTTCATCGACGAAGCGCACACCTTGATCGGCGCCGGCAATCAGGCTGGCGGTGTCGACGCCGCCAATTTGCTGAAACCGGCGTTGGCGCGTGGCGAACTGCGCACCATCGCCGCCACCACCTGGGGTGAGTACAAGCAGTACTTCGAGCGTGACCCGGCGCTGGAAAGGCGCTTTCAGACCGTCAAGGTCGACGAGCCGGACGATGCCACCGCGATGGTCATGCTGCGCGGCTTGAAGGCGCGCTACGCCAGCCACCATGGCGTGCACATCGAAGACACCGCCATCCAGGCCGCCGTGCTGCTGTCGCGCCGTTACCTGCCCGGTCGGCAACTGCCGGACAAAGCCGTCGACCTGCTCGACACTGCCAGCGCCCGGGTGCGCATGAGCCTGGATTGCCAGCCGCAGCCCATTGTCGTCCTCAAAGCGCTGCAGTGCGCACTGGAACAGGAGCGCCAGGCGCTGGAGGAGGACGCGCGCATCAATGGGCGCAACGCCGACGAGCGCCTGGCCGCGATCGCCGCGCAGCTTGCCGCCCATGGCGCAGCGCTGGCGAGCCTGGAGCGCCAGCACGGCGACGAGCTCGAATTATCCAACCGATTGCTTGCCGCACGCCATGCCGACATGGACGACGCTGAGGCGTACGCGGCCGTGCAGGCGCAGCTCAAGGCGGTGCAGGGCGACGCGCCGCTGCTGTCGCTGGACGTTGACGCACGCAGTGTCGCGCAAGTGATCGCGGATTGGACCGGCGTGCCGCTGAGCAGCCTGCTCAAGGACGAACAGTCCAGCCTGCTGATGCTGGAGCAAACGCTGGCGGATCGGGTAATCGGTCAGGACCGCGCCTTGACGGCGATGGCGCAACGGCTGCGCGCCGCAAAAACCGGGCTGACCGAAGAGCATGCGCCGCTGGGCGTGTTCCTGCTGGTCGGCAGCAGCGGCATCGGCAAGACCGAAACGGCCCTGGCACTGGCCGACACGCTGTTCGGTGGTGACGAATCCCTGATCACCCTGAACCTGTCCGAGTACCAGGAAGCCCACACCGTCAGCCAGCTCAAAGACGCGCCGCCCGGTTATGTCGGTTACGGGCAAGGCGGGGTGCTCACCGAAGCCGTGCGCCAGCGCCCCTACAGCGTGGTGCTGCTCGACGAAGTGGAAAAAGCCCACCGCGACGTGCTCAATCTGTTCTACCAAGTGTTTGATCGTGGCTTCATGCGCGACGGCGAAGGTCGCGAAATCGACTTTCGCAACACGGTCATCGTCATGACCTCGAACCTGGGCAGTGACCTGCTGCAGGACTTTGTTCAGGACCACCCCGACGCATCCGACGGCGAACTTCACGAACAGCTGCGGCCGGTGTTGCGCAAGCATTTCCAGCCGGCCCTGCTGGCGCGCTTCCAGACCCTCATCTACCGGCCACTCGAGGCTGCGGCGCTCAAGCGCATCGTTGCTCTCAAACTGGACAAGGTGGCCGCCCGTTTAAACCGGCATTACGGACTCGACTGCCAGGTGGACCCGCGCCTGCACGACGCGCTGGTCGACGCCTGCCTGCTGCCGGACAGCGGCGCCCGAAACATCGACAGCCTGCTCAATCAACAAATTTTGCCGGTGCTCAGTCAGCAACTGTTGCAGCGCCAGGCGGCGCAATTGGTCACCCGTGGCGTGCGGCTGGGCCACTGTGAAGTCGCGGGTATCATCCTGGACTTCGTCGGTGACGTGGCGCTGGCGGAGGGCGAATGATGAACGACGCCATCGCACGTTTCTTCGATCACAGCCGCCACAAGTTGGCGGTTCATGGCCTCGCTGCGCCCCTTGATGTATTGGCGTTCGAGGGCGAGGAGCAATTGAGTCAGCCGTTTCTTTACCGCATCGAATTCACCTCCCTTGATCGCGACATTGCGGCCGATCAAATCCTCGGCAAGAGCGCCCAGTTCAGCCTGCATGCCGCCCCGCATACCTTGCCCAAGCTCATTCGGGGCTTGCCGGTGCCGAAGGTCGAAGCGCTGCGCACGCTGCATGGCGTGATTACCGGTTTCAAGCGGCTCTCGGGCTCGGCGGACGAGGCACGTTATGAAGTGACCTTGCAGCCGCTGCTGGCCTTGCTCGGGCGTGGCAAGCAATACCGGATTTATCAGCACCAGTCGGTGCCGGAGATCGTCGAGAGCGTTTTGCGTACTCGCCATGATTTCGAGGGACAGGATTTCCGGTTCACCCTGGTGCGCGACTATCCACGGCGCGAGCAGGTGATGCAGTACGGCGAGAGTGACCTGGCCTTCATTTCGCGCCTGCTCGCAGAAGTGGGCATTTGGTACCGGTTCACCAACGACGAGCGATTGGGTCTTGCGGTGGTCGAGTTTCATGACGATCAGCGGCATTACGTCAAGCCGCGGATCCGTCTTCCGTATCGCCCGCAGTCGGGTTTGGGAAGCAATGAGCAAGACAGCGTCTGGCAGTTGCAGGCGAGTCATGAGGTGGTCGAAAAAAGCATCCACTTTCGGGCTTATCACCATCGCGATGCCCGTGCATGGCTGGACGGTTCGGTGGATCAGACCCGGGGTGACACGACTACCTATGGCGAGGCGTATCACTACGCCGAACCTTATACCGCGCTGGGCGACAAGCTTGATCAGGATGAGGACCTGCTGGGGGAAAGCGGGTTTTTCTATGGGCGGTTGCGGCATGAACGGTACCTGAATGGGCAGACGTTGCTGAGCGGTGTTTGTAGCAGTGCGTCGTTGGCGTTGGCGCAGGTGCTCGACGTTTCAGGCGGTGCGCCGCAGGCGTTTGAGCCGGGTGCGGTTGTTACCCGATTAGTGCTGCGTGCCGCACGGGACATGAGTTTCGAGCTGAGCTTTGAGGCGATTCCCTATTCGGAAAGCCTGTGCTTTCGACCGCCGTTGCTGGAAAAACCGAAGATGGCCGGGACTGTTCCGGCACGCGTGACCAGTTCGCTGGCCAATGATCCCTACAGCCACATCGACAGTGAGGGCCGCTACAAGGTCAGCTTTCTGTTTGATCGCGACAGCTGGAAGCTGGGTCAGGAGAGCCTGTGGTTGCGTTTGGCCAGACCTT
>NZ_JARVSX010000040.1:0-159759 GCF_030208975.1 Pseudomonas sp. ME-P-057 | reverse complement strand
GATCAAACGACCGAGTTTGTCCCAGCGATAGCGCAGGGTCTGTTCGGCGGCGTCGATGCGTTCGGCGATGAAGCCGGCGGTGGTGTAACGCCAGGTGGTGCAGCGTTCGAGACCATCGGAGTGGGCGAGCAGGCGACCTTCGGCGTCGCGGCTGAAACGCTCCTCCATTTTATCCGGGTGCTTGGTCAGCACCAACTGGCCTGATGCGTAGGAATACTCGGTTTTATGTCCGGCAGCGTCGGTAAAGCAGACCATCTGCCCGCGTTCGTCGTATTCCCACGCACTTACCTTCCCGGAGCAGTCGGTGTAGCTGACGATTTGTCCGGCGTCGTTGTAGGTCAACGCTTTTGTGTTGCCGTTGGCGTCCTTGATCGACGTAGGAAGCCCGAACGGGTTGTAGGCGTACTCGGTGGTGTTCTCCAGCGGATCAACCGCTTCGACCAGATCGCCCTTGTCGTCGTAGTCGCGCCGCCACAGCCCACCCTCGCCATCGCTGATTTTGATCAGCTGACTTTTGTCGTCGTAGGCGTAGTTCATCACGCTGTGATCAGCGCGGGTGTGTTCGGTCAGATTGCTGAGGCGGTCGTAGCGATAGCGGTCGGTCGTGCCGTTGGTATGGACGTGGCGAATGATGTTCTTGGCGTCGTCCCGAAAGAACCACTCCGAGCGCCTGTCGGCATGGCGGATTCGGTAGGTGTAGCCAAGGCTGTCGTAGAAGTGCTGGGTCTCTTGGCCGAGAGCATCGGTGACGACAGTCAGGCGGATGTTTTTGTCCCAAAACAGCCGCGTGTCAAAACTGCCGTCGTCCGCCCATTCGCGCACAGCCTTGGCATCGGCCCCCGAACCTTGCCACTGCAGATTCATGCCGCGATGGGTGCGGTCGGTATAACGGGTGATCAGGTGATTTTCGTACTGATATCGCCACGCCGAACCGTTCTCGTCCTGCGCGAGTACCAGATCGCCTTCAGCGTCATATTCGTACGCACACAGCTGCCGTTTCACCTCACCGTCGCGGATTTCCCAAAGGCCCGTCAGGTGGCCGTGATCGTCAGTCTGAGTGCCGAGGCGCAGATGGACCTTGGTCAGATCGTTCTCCGAGTACGTCACCACCTCGGAAAGCACCGACTGTTCCCCATGCCGATGCTCGTAATGCAGCATCGCCCCGGCGCCATTGCGCAAAACGATGTTGGTGAGGACAAAGCGCTCACCCCGACGGACATAGGTTTCCCGGCGCTCAAACCCTCGGCACAACACCAGCGTGTCGTTGCTGACGCGGATCAGCGTGAGGTTTTCGATGGCGTTGTAGTGAGCCAGCTTGACCTTGGGCAGGGTGAACTCATGGCTGCGCCCGTCAGCGTCATGGAACAGCAAGCCATCGTCCACGCAGTCAAAGCGTGTGGTAAACGGCGTTATCCAGCGTGCGCCGATGACGTCCTGATCGTAGGCATCCAGACTCGAGCAGTAAGTCCGCGTCCACTCAACAGGAAACGGCCCCGGCAGACTGAAATCGGTGTGCGCGACCGACTCCGAACCCATCGCAAAGTTGATGCTGCGAATCGTCGAGTCGCAGACGCAGTTTTTCTTCGGGTTGGGTCGCCCCTTGGCAGCGGCTTCATGCTGGACAACCCCCAGCTTGCCTTCACCCCCACGACGCTTGGCCTGACTGACCAGCCCCGGTTTGATATTGACTGACTGACCATGTCCATTACGCGACCGCCAACTGGCAACGGCGCCAGCCAGGGTCATCAGCAACGAGCCGATGGAATGCTCAGCCGCAGGATCCGCCAAGCCGGCGATCTGGCCCCGAAGCTCTGCACCCATGGCCCGCAAAGATGCAGCCTGCCTGAGCACTTCTTCTTTCAGCGCCGTGGGCACCAGATGGTCCACAACGCTATTAACCGCGCCCTTGCCCGCCGCGATGTACACGTCCGCGGCCGCCACAAAAATGTTGCCGATCGCCGCCGCGGGGTCGTAAGCCCACTGATCGCCAGCCGCCTGGACCAACTGCTCCGCTTCCAGCAAATTAGCCTGGGCATCGAGCTCGCCGTTGACCAGCGTCTCCAGACCCTGGGCGATCTGGCACAGCATTTCTTCGCCGAGTTTACCTGCCTCATCCAGAATGCCGGGCAGCCTGGCCTGCGCCTGGGCCACGAAGTCATCCAGCGTGCCGACGATGTCGGCATTCAGATGCCCGATCAGCACTTCAACCAGCCCGTCGCCCAGCACCAGCTTTCCGGCCTGGCGCATCTCCTGACGCACCAGAAACAGCGTCGGCCGCAGGGTCATGCGTGCCGCCGCCATGGTCGGCGGGAACGGCAGCACCCCGATCAGATTGATGCCGAGACTGACCCAATCCAGCGGGTCGCGCTGTTCACTGCTCGACAGCCTGACGATGTCGTTTAGCGCATCCACCAGCGCCATGATATTGCCCACAACAGGCAACGCGCCTGCAGCGGTCTTCATCCTGTCCAGCGTCACGACGCCGCCGCTGATCTCCTGCAGCCAGGCATCGACATTCGCCGCGCCCAGCCCGACGTCTTCCAGCTGGATCTGATCAAGGGGAACGATGGCGACTTGAGGGGGACGTGTTTCGCCCGTAGCAGGCTGGGGTGCGGGGGTGGCCAAGGATGCTCTCCGTGCTCGAAAACCGATCCGGCAGGCGTGAATGCCTGCCGGGGGGCGACGGAGATATCAAGGGGTGTGCCAGAAAGAATTTATTAGCTGTAAATCAATGGCTTAGAGCAAAATTTAGGGCGTGTCAGCGAACATCAAGACGGGGTCATAAACAAAGTGAGCAGCACCTTGCACACATTCGCGCAGCTATTGACGAGTCCATGCTCAACCCGGCAAACACGCCACCTCCAAGCCAGTCTGTACCAGAGCAAAGCATCACGGTGTGCAGCTTCTTACGCACCATCCCAACGTCGCTGATATCCCGCTCCCCGGAACGGACCAGACATTCAACACACACCTGCGACATCCGGCACCTCAAAAAACAGGCATAAAAAAGCCCCGACGAATCGGGGCTTCCTGAAACCAGGAACGTCAGGCTTCAGCCAGCTGTTCTTCATATTCTTTCTGATACTCAATGGCGAGAGACTGCTTCTGCTTGTCGTCCAGCAGTTTCCCGGCCGCCTGAAAAAACTTTTGTTCTTCTTCCTTGAGATGGTGATGAACCTTCTCCGACAGCTTCTTGGCCGTCGCCAGCCATGACGGGCTGGACATCTCGGTTTCGTCGAGCTCTTCCATCATCTCGTCCATTTCATGGTGCTCCGAAATGGCATGGCGGCTGAGATCGACGCCGTTGTCGTGCTGCATCAAGGGAATATAGAAAAAGCGCTCTTCAGCGGTTTCATGGGCCTGGAGCTCGGCTTTCAGCTGCTTGTAAGCCTCGACACGCTCCTCGCTCGCACCGTGGGTCTGGATCAGGGCGTCGGCATAGCCGCGTTGCCGTTCATGGCTCTCTCTCAGCGCTTCAAAAATGTTCACGGTAATTCCTCGGTTCGGCTACGCACAGTTGTGCTCCTCCCTAGACCTGCCGCCGCTTCAGCCGTTCCGTTGTGCGCCGGGAATAAGCATAGAGCTATACGTTTCTTTCATAACCTGCAAAGGTTTTTATAATGAAAGCGAATCACTCAGCCTGGGCTTATGCCTTTCAGCGCTGAGCACCGCCGTCCCGCACCTTAAGGATCGTCATGTCCCTGCGAAACGTCATCGCGGCCGCCGCGTTAATGCTGGCCACTGTCACCGCCCACGCCGAGCAAGTCATCAACATCGGGTATCAACGGTCTTCCACGCTGTGGATCCTGCTCAAGAATGATGGCCAGCTGGAGGAGCGGCTAAAGCCTCTGGGCTTTACGGTCAGCTGGCATGAGTTCAGCAGCGGTCTGTTGAGCGCGATGAATGCCGGCAGCGTGGACTTGCATGCCGACGTTGCCGACGCGTTCGCCTTGTTCACGCAAGCGGCAAATGCGCCGCTGACCTATTACGCCCGTGAGAATCCTTCCCCGACCGCGCAGGCCATTATCGTCGCCGACAGCTCACCGATTCGCAGCGTGGCCGAACTCAAGGGCAAAACCGTCGCCGTCTCGAAAGGCTCGGGCAGCCATTTTCTGTTGATATCGGCGCTGAAAAAAGCCGGACTGACGCTCAAGGACATCACCCCGGTTTATCTGGAGGCACCAGACGGTGTGGCGGCGTTTGCCAGCGGCAAAGTCGACGCCTGGGCGATATGGGACCCGTTCCTGGCAACTCAGCAGCGTGAACACCATGTTCGGGTGCTGACCGACGGCACCGGCGGCATCGCCAATTACAACCGCTTCTATGTGGCCAATACGAGCTTCGCCAAAGCGCACCCCGAGGTCCTGCAGGTGGTGTTCGACACTCTGCATCAGGCCGGGCAATGGGTGAAAGGTCATCCGCAAGAAGCGGCGGCGAACCTGGCGCCGCTGTGGGGCAACATCCCGACGCAAACCGTTGAACTGGCCAACAGCCGGCGCAGCTACGACATCGTGCCGGTCCACGTGGATGAGTTGGCAGAACAGCAGCGCATTGCCGACTTTTATTACGAAGCCGGCATGATCCCAAAACCCCTCCATGTGTCCGACATCTCCGTCTGGACGCCGCAGGCCCATTGAATCAGGAGCGCGATATGAGTCGTCACATTCATCTGTCGGCGTTTCTGCTGACCGGGCCGGTCGTTCACAGCCATGCCGTCTGGCGCCACCCCGAAACAGTGGGCAATTACCTTGATCCCGAGTACTACGCCCGCACGGCGCGCGTGGTGGAGGAGGGGTTATTCGACTTTCTGTTCTTTGCCGATCGTCTGGCCGTCGGCGATCAGATGGGCGGCTCACGCGACCTCGCACTGCGTTATGGCGCGCAGGACGCCACGCGCCTGGACCCGTTGCCGATTCTGTCGTATCTGGTCGGCCAGACCCGCAAGCTGGGCCTGGGCGCGACCCGGTCGACCACCTACTACGAGCCGGCGCACATCGCCCGCGAGTTCGCGACTCTGGATCATCTGTCCAGAGGTCGCGCTGCCTGGAACATCGTCACGTCAATGAACGACAGCGAAGGGCGATTGTTCGGTAAAGACAAGCATCTTGAGCATGACCTGCGCTATGACCGCGCCGACGAGTTCGTCGAAGTGGCCCTCAAGTTGTGGCGCAGTTGGGCGCCGGATGCGTTGAAGCTGGACCGGGAAAGCGGTGTGCTGGCCGACCCTTCAAAGATCACCTCGGTGCAGCATCACGGCGAGTGGTTCAAAGTCGAAGGCCCCTTGAACATCCCGCGCACGCCCCAGGGCCGCCCGGTGCTGATTCAGGCGGGCTCATCGGGTCGTGGGCGGCGTTTCGGCGCGCGTTGGGCGGAGGCAATTTTCACCATTCACCCACATCTCAAGGCGATGCAGGCGTTCCGCGAGGACGTACGGAATCAAGTGGTGCAGCAAGGCCGCGCCGCCGACAGCTGCAAAGTGTTGACGGCAGTGATGCCGTTCATTGGTGGCAGCGAAGCCGAAGCCCGCGCCAAGCGCGACCGGCACAACGCCTTGGCGCGTCCGGAATTGGGGCTGGTCACCCTGGCCTCGCAGCTGAATGTGGATCTGTCGCCGTTTCCCCTGTCAGCGACGCTGGCAGAGATCGCCCGCTCGCCGTTGATTCCGCCAGCCGCAGCCGAGAAGTTGTTGATGCAGGGGCCTGACACCACCCTTGAAGCGCTGGGAAGGATTTTCGCCAGCAGTGTGCGTGTGCCGCAATTGGTCGGCACCGGCGCGCAGATTGCCGATCAGTTGGCAGAGATGTTTACTCTGGGCGGTTGCGACGGTTTTGTGATTTCACCGGCGTATCTGCCAGGGTCTTTCAGTGAGTTTGTTGAAAGCGTGATCCCGCATCTGCAACGCAAAGGGCTGTTTCGCACCGCGTATGAAGGCTCGACCTTGCGAGAGCATTTAGGGCTGGAGGCGTTGGCGCCGTGATCGCGGCACACTACTGAAGGTGAGTGCTCGCGATGGTGGAGTGTCAGCCAATCGATACGTTGCAGGTGGAATGCAATCGCGGGCAAGCGCGCTCCTACAGTGGATATCGGTGTCAGGAGACATGTGCGGCATTCACAAAATCTGTAGGCGCCGGCCTGCTGGCGAAGGCGTCGGACCATTCGATGCCGATGCAGGGAACGCAATCGCGGGCAAGCGCGCTTCTGCAATGGATATCGGTGTCAGCTCAGATGTGCGGCACTCACAAAAATCCGTAGGAGCCGGCTTGCTGGCGAAGGCGTCGGTACGGCTGGCATCAATGCCGCTGACCTCCTCAAGAATTTCACCTGCTGTACAGCCCGCCGACAGCTTTGCCCGATCATTGACGGGCTGACATTCGCGACATGCTGCGTATGATGGGGCCGACGTTTTTCGCAAAAAGGCTCGCCCCCATGATGAAGTTTTTCGCCGCACTGTTGTGCATGTTTACCGGCCTGGCCCATGCAGAGCCGGCACTGCTCACCGACCTTGCGCTGCCCTACCTGGCGGCGGCGCCCGCTGAAACCAGAAACAAGCCTCTGGTGATCTTTCTGCACGGCTATGGCAGCGACGAGCGTGATCTGCTCGACATCAAGAACGACCTCTCGCCGGACTACACCTACTTGTCAGTGCGCGCCCCTCAAGAAGTCGACGGTGGCGGTTACAAGTGGTTCACCCAGGACACCGATCAAGCCGAGTACGAAGGCGTGACCAGCGATGTCGACAAAAGCACCGATCTGCTGCGCACGTTCATCCAGCAAGCGACCGAGAAGTACCGCACTCAGCCCGACAAAGTGGTGCTGGTCGGCTTCAGCCAAGGCGCGATGATGACCTACCAGATCGGACTGCAATACCCGGAACTGGTGCATGGCATCGCGCCGCTGAGCGGCAAAATCCTCGCGGCGCTCCATTCACGGCTTAAGCCCGACGAGCGCCTGAAGCCGTTGAAGGTGTTCATCGGTCACGGGTCGGCTGATACGCGTGTTGCCTACTCAGGTGCGACCGACGCGCGGGCGGTGCTTGAGAATCTGCTGATCGTCCCGGAGTTTCATTCCTACGCCGGGGCAGGGCATACCATTACGACGACTGAGGTTGCGGATTTGAAACGCTGGCTGGAAGGTCAACTGCAAACGAAGCAGTGAGGGATTCGACGCCAGAGAGATTGGGTTGGCTATAGCCCCCGACTGGCACGAATCAACTCATAGGCCCGGCGCGTCAGTGGGTTCACCGTATTAGGGCGAATCCACAAGTGATAAGTGACGTCGGGCAATCGTGGCAAGCCGTCGGCTTCCCCCAGCACGCGCATGTCCGGGCCAAGCATTTCCATGCTGCGCGCCGTGACGCCAAGGCCGGCGCGCGTGGCGGCTTTGATGCCGATCAGGTTTGACGCCAGATAGGCCTGACGCCAGGCGATGTCGGCGCGCTCCAGTGCTTCGATGGCGTAGCGCCGATAAATGCTGGGCTCGTCCACAAGAATGAGCGGGATCGGTTCGCCGGGGACGTGCAGGTACTGCGCCGAGCAAATCCACCAGACCGGTGAAGTGCGCAGGGCAAACCCTTCAAGGGCCGAATCTTCGCGGGTGGAAATCACCATGTCGACTTTGCCGCGGTGCAAATCCTCCATCAGAAACGGGCTGCGGCCTACATCGATCTCCAGCCTGAGTTTTGGCGCTGAGCGGGCGATGTGGCTGAGGATCGGCGGCAAAATGGTGTCGGCGATGTCGTGAGGCGAGCCAATGCGCAGCACGCCGCTCAGGCTGCTTTCGTGCAGGGAACCCAGTGCCTCGTCATTGAGCGAGAGCATCTGTCGGGCATGCCGTAACAGCTGGCGGCCCGCCTCGGTAAGATGCTTCTGGCGACCCTGCTTCTGGAAAAGACTGACGCCGGCCTGCTGCTCCAGGCGCTGCATGTGCTGGGTCACTGACGACTGGGTTCGGGAAAGCTGCGCGCCAGCGCCGGCGAAGCTGTGGTGATCGACAACGGCGACGAAGGTGCGCAGCAGTTCGAGGTCAAGAGTGGCAGACATCGCAAGTTTCCCCGTTGGAAGAGAGGCTGATTGCACCGACCGCGGTCCGTGTGTGCTTCGAGAGCATGCAAATTACATCAGCGCTTGGGTTTGATGCATCAGAAATCGTTATGCATCACTCGCGCGCCTGTCGAGCAAACGCTAGAGATACCGAGCGGATTCGGGATCTAACGAACCAAGAGACGACTGAAAAAACCGGAAAGTTATAACCATATTTGATATTTGAATTTCCGCTGCAAGCGTGGCGACCCTAGGATGCAGGTCACATAGGGCGCTTTTTGAAAGCGCCGATCCGATGAACATCCAAGGGGAAATCCATGCCATACACGCGCTCGCCAGTTGCTCGCTGCCTGCCGTTGTTCGTCGCTGCGCTGACCATGCTCGGAGGCAGCGTGGCCGCTCAGGCCGACGCTACGCTGGACAAGATCCAGCAGCGACACCGCGTGGTGGTCGGTGTGTTGCTCTCCGGCGGCCCGTTTGGCTCCATCGATCCGATGACGCAGAAACCCAAGGGCCTGAACGTCGACTTGGCCGAAGACGTCGCTCGCCAGCTGGGTGCCGAGGTTGAGCTGGTGCCGGTGCTGCCGGCCAACCGCGTGCAGTTTCTGCAACAGGGCAAGGTCGACCTGTTGATCGCGAACATGGAGTGGACCGTCGAGCGCGGCGAGCAACTGGGGTTTGTGCCAACGCCGTTTTATCGCGTCGGCGGCACGGCGGCCGTACTCAAAGACAGCGCCATCACGCGCTGGGAAGACCTCAAAGACCAGCCCGTCTGCACCTCTCAGGGCAGCAGCTACATCAAGCCACTGACCGGGTTTGGGGCCGACATCAAAGCGTTCAAAAGCTCGTCGGAGTCGTTGCTTGCTCTGCGCGGCAACAACTGCGTGGCCGCGGTTCACGACGCCACGCTAATCAATCCTCTGGTGGCTGAAGGCCCGGAATGGCAGAACTACCGCGCCATCAGCCCCGAACTCAATCCTGCGCCGTCGGTGATCTGGACGCGTCCCGGCGAGACCGACACTCAGGCCAGGCTCGACTCAATCGTCAAGGGCTGGCACCGCACGGGCTGGCTGATCGACGCTGAAAAGCGCCATCACATCAGTCCGCCTTCTCCTGCGCTGGTTGAACTGCACGACAAATTTCAGGCTGCAGGGGCATGACTTTGGGCTTTAAAGGTGGGACGTGGGCATGACTCACCTGCTCGAGCTTTTGGTGCAGACAGCCGCCAGGTTCGGCTTGAACTACGGCTTCCTGCTGGACGCTTACCAACGCGCTTCATTGGTCAACGGTGCCCTGACATCCATTGCGTTGTGCGCCGTCACCATCGTCGGCAGCCTGGCAGCCGGCCTCCTGCTGGCTTCGATGCTCACCAGTGGCAGGGTCTGGATCGCAAGGCCCGCGCGGGTGTTCATCGAAGTCACGCGAAATACGCCGACGCTGGTCCAGCTGTACTGCGCGTTTTTGGTGTTGAACATGCTCCTGACCCAGGCCATTGGCACTGCCAACCCGCTGACCCCATTTGCCTGGGTGGTCATCGTGATCTCGCTGCACAAGGGCGCGTTCCATGCCGAGGCCCTGCGCGCCGGCATCGAAGCGGTGCCGGCCGTGACCCTGGAGGCCGCGAGTTCGCTGGCCTTCAACAGCCGACAGTTGCTATGGAACGTGCAGCTACCGCTGGCCTTGCGCTTCGCCTTGCCCTCGTTGATCAACAACCTGATCGACCTGGTGAAAATGACCGCCGTGGCGTCCGCAATTGCAGTGGGCGACATCACCTATGCCTCGATCATGATCTGGACTCAGAGCGACAACGTGCTGGAGCTGATGATTTTACTGCTGGCGTTTTTTGGTCTGCTCAGTTTCATCGTCAACTGCGCGGGCCGTGCCCTGGAAGCCCGCTTGAGGATGCCCGGTTATGGCCACTGATTATCCCGCCGCCGCTTCGATCTCCTGGCCTCGTCGTCATCCTGGCAAGCTTCTGTTGGCAGTAATAGTGGTGCTCTGGATGGCGTTTGGCGCGCCCGTTAATCCGGCCTTCGTCGCGTTACTGGAGTGGTCGCCAGCGCTGGCCTCAGGGTTCGGGCAAAACATCGTGATCAGTCTGCTGGCAATTGCCTTGGGCTCGGTGGCCGGGCTGATGATAGGTGCGTTGTCGGCGTCACCCTTCCGGGTCGCACGCTTGCCGGCACGCATCTGGGTGCAGGTGTTTCGCAATGCACCCTGGCTGGTGCTGATCTACTTCACCACCTACGTGTTTCCCTTTGAATTGCACATCGGCACCACCTGGATCGCGTTTCCCGACTGGGTAAAAGTCACCCTGGGCCTGGCCTTGCCCGCCAGCGCCAATGTTGCGGAAGTCTTTCGCGGCGCCATGGCGTCGATACCCGATACGCAATGGGAAGCCTCGCGCTCACTGGCCTTTACACGCGGGCAGATTGTACGGTCGATCATCTTGCCGCAGTGCTTCAAGCGCATGTTGCCGCCGTGGATGAATCTGTACGCGGTCATCACCATGGGCACCGCGCTGGCGTCACTGGTGGGTGTGCATGACCTGATCGACATCGCGCAGATCGCCAGCAATACGGTTAACCGCACCGGGTTCACGGTGCTGATTTATTTCAGCGTGCTGGGGCTGTTCTTTGCCTGGTGCTACCCGATTTCACGCCTTACTCAACGCCTGGAGCGCCGCTATGCCTTCTCCTGAAACGGACGCGGGACAACCCCTGATCAGCCTGCGCGATGTTCACCTGTCGTTCGGCAGCAACCGCGTGCTTCAGGGTATCGATCTGCAGGTGCAGCGTGGCCAGGCGGTTTCGATCATCGGCCCGTCGGGCTCGGGGAAGTCGACCATCCTGCGTTGCATCACCGGGCTACTGGCGGCCGAACGCGGCAGCATTCGCGTGGGTGACACCGATGTCCACGCGCTTAAGCACGAAGCACAGCGCATCGAACTGCGCAAACGTGTGGGCTTCGTGTTTCAGCAGTTCAATCTCTTCCCGCATCTGTCGGTGCTTGAAAACCTGGTCATTGCGCCGCGCAAGGTGCTGGGCGAAACCCATGCGAACGCCGAGAAGCACGCCCGGGCGCTGCTCGCCAAGGTACGCATGGAACACAAAGCCGATGCTTATCCCGGCCAATTGTCCGGCGGCCAGCAGCAGCGCGTCGCTATTGCCAGGGCGCTGGCCATGCGGCCGGAGCTGATCCTGTTCGATGAAGTGACGTCGGCGCTGGACCCGGAGACCGTCGGCGAGGTGCTGACGGTGATCCGTGAGCTGACCGAAGAAGGCATGACCTGCGTGCTGGTCACTCACGAAATGCGCTTTGCCGAGGACATCAGCGACGTCGTGTATTTCACCGAAAACGGCCTGATCGTTGAGCACGGCAGCCCCGAGCAGATATTCCAGCGTCCGACCCACGAGCGGACCCAAACGTTTTTGCGGCACGCCATGGGCGACGCCGGACGTCGTCCGGTCGTCAGTGGCGATCCCTTTCTGTTGAGCAATATAAGCCGTTACAGCCTGTCGGTCTGAGCCGGGCCCGTGAACCTGAACACTACAAGGAGCACCTGATGAGCATCGAGAACCGTAGCCACGTCGTCGAAGCATTTCTGCAGCAGATCCGCGAGATTCATCAGCGCGGCGTTGATCGTGACGCGCTGAACCGCATTGTGGTGCTGCTTGAGGCCTTGGCCCAGCGCCGCGATCTGTTCAACTTCGATACGTTTCCGGCGCCCGTGCCGGGGGAGGGTGACACCGCGTTCCGCTACCGGCTGAACGACGACGGCGAGAGTCCGACGCTGTACATGAACTCGCTGCTGCCCGGCAAAAGCACGCTGCCGCACAACCATGAGACCTGGGCGGTGATCGTCGCGGTCGAAGGTCAGGAGATCAATTACGTGTGGGCGCGGACTGACGATGGCAGTGACCCGGCCTACGCCCGGCTGGCACTGGAAAAGGAAGTGGTGGTACAGCCCGGCACGTCCATCAGCTTTCTGGGCGAGGATTTGCACGGCATCAAGGTCGAGGGCGAAAAGCCAACCCTGCATTTTCACCTGTACGGGCGTCCGCTGGAATCGTTAAACGGGCGCTACGGCGTGAACCCCGAAGGCAAGGTGCTCAATTACAACGCCTCGCAGATGGCCCCATCGATCAAGGCTTACGCATGATCGACCCTGCACCGCTCCTTGTCCCTCGCACGGATACAGCTGCGGTTACTCGCTTGATCACGTGCCGCACTCACAGTACGAGAACTCCATGAGCCAACACGTCACCCCGTTGCAACTGCAAGCCTGGCTGTTCGATGGACAGGAAATTGCCGTGTTCGATGTCCGCGAACACGGTCAGTACGGTGAGGCGCATCTCTTTTATGGGGTGAATCTGCCCTACAGCCGGCTAGAGCTCGACGCGCATCGACTGGCGCCTAATTCTGGTGTTCGCCTGGTTGTTTACGACCGCGACGACGGCGATGTCGCTGGCCGTGCGGCGCGACGTCTGAGCGACTTGGGCTACAGCAACGTGTATCGCCTTGAGGGCGGCACTGAGGGCTGGCAAGCGGCCGGGCTGGGGTTGTTCGCCGGCGTACACGTCCCTTCCAAGGCTTTTGGCGAGTGGGTCGAGGAAGTCCGGCATACGCCCCATATCAGCGCCACCGAACTGGCGGCATGGCAAGCCCGTGGCGAGCCGCTGGTGTTGCTGGACGGTCGTCCGTTCGATGAATACCGCAAGATGACCATTCCCGGTTCGGTCTGCTGCCCCAATGGAGAACTGGGTTATCGATTGACCGAGCTGGTGCCGGACGACAGCACGCCCATCGTGGTCAACTGCGCCGGCCGCACGCGCAGCATCATCGGGGCCCAGACGCTGATCGACCTGGGGGTGAAAAACCCGGTCTACGCCCTGGAAAACGGCACTCAGGGCTGGTACCTCGCCGACCTGCCGCTGGAACATGGCAGTGACCGCCGCTACCCGGCCGTCCCGACGGGCACCTCTCTGGAGGCTCAGCGTCAGGCCGCCGTTCAGCTTGCCCGTCGCGCCGGGGTCCAGACGGTGGATCCGGCACAGGTTCTGGCGTGGTCGGAAGATGCATCCCGCAGCCTGTTCCTGTGCGACGTGCGGACCCCGGAAGAGTTTGCGCTGGGCAGCTTGCCGGGGGCGCAACACACCCCAGGCGGGCAGTTGGTTCAAAGCACTGATCTGTACATCGGCGTGCGTCAGGCCCGCCTGGTACTGTTCGACAATGATGGCGTGCGCGCGCCGATTGTCGCTGCGTGGCTGCGTCAGCTGGGCCACGAGGCCTATGTCCTGGACGGCGGTTTGCGCAGCGGGTTACGCCTGCCGATCGACACATCCGGTGTGGTACCGGCCCTGCCTGCCGTGAATGCCGCCGAGTTGAAAGTCGCGTTAAGGGACAAGGCGGTGACGCTGATCGACCTGCGTAGCAGCATGGCGTTTCGCAAAGGCCACATCGAAGGCTCGCACTGGTCGATTCGGCCCCGGCTCGCCGCTGATCTGGCCGGGCACACCAGCCCGGTCGTGCTGGTGGCCGATCACCCGGGCGTGGCGGCGTTGGCCGCGCTTGAATTGCCCGACGAGCTGCGTCACTCGGTTCAATGGATGGATTTCAGCGACTGGCAAGCGGCAGGGTTTGCCCTCGGCGAAAGCGCGGACAGTCCCCCTGATGCACTGTGCATCGATTTTCTGTTTTTCACCCATGACCGTCATTCGGGCAACAAGGCGTCGGCCCGGCAGTATCTGGCCTGGGAGATGGGGCTGCTGGCACAGATGACCGAGCATGAGCTTGCCAGTCTCAAGCCCCTGGCAGTCCGTGCGCCGGTGGAACACGTGCGGACCCGGCTTGTGCACGCCGCGCGGGGTAAAAAGCACAACGGCCCACGCGGGGTGAACCCGCCGGTCTCGCGAATGAGCACCGTGTTGTTCGACAGCCTCGGGGCCATGCGTGAGGCGCGCAAGCGGCGCGACACTGAGCGTGTTTTGAGCTACGGCGCGCGGGGTAATCCGACAGCGTTCGAGCTGGAGGACCTCGTCACCGAGCTTGAAGGGGGTTACCGCACGCGACTGTTCGGCACCGGTCTGGCGGCAGTGGCGCAGACTTTTTTGGCGTACCTGCGTCCAGGCGATCATGTGCTGATCACCGACGGGGTGTATTCACCGGTGCGGCAGATCGCAGAAGCATTCCTGGCGCCGTTCGGCATTCAATACAGCTACTTTTCTGCAGACGGCACTGGTCTGGAGCATCAGCTGCAAACCAACACCCGAATGGTCTACACCGAAGTTCCCGGCTCGCTGCTGTATGAGCTGTGTGACCTGCCGGCCATTGCGGCGTTGTGTAAACCGAAGGGCATTTTGCTAGCAGTCGACAACACCTACGGCTCCGGTTATCAGTACCGGCCGCTGGCCCTGGGCGCCGACATTTCCATCATGGCCCTGACCAAATATGTGGGAGGGCACAGCGACGTGGTGATGGGCAGCGTGTGCACCACCGAAAGCGTCTGGCAGCGTCTGGCGCTGATGAGTGATACCTTCGGCAACACCGTCAGCCCGGACGATGCCTATCTGGTTCTGCGCGGTGCCCGCACCCTGGCCGCGCGGCTGGACGTTCATGAGCGTCAAGCCGTGCGAGTCGCCCTCTGGCTCCAGCAGCAGCCGCAGGTCAAGCGGGTGTTCCATCCGGCGCTGCCTGACCATCCGGGCCACGCCGTGTGGAAGCGCGACTTCAGCGGCAGCAATGGCCTGCTCACCTTCGAGCTGAACGACGCTGACCCTCGGCATCTTGAGCGCTTCATCGACGCCCTGGAACTGTTCGGCCTCGGCGCGTCATGGGGCGGATTCGAGAGCCTGATCATCGTCGCCAACGTGGGCGACCGGGATAACGCCTCGGACAAATCCCTGAATCCACTGCTAAGGCTGCACATTGGCCTGGAAGACGTGGATGCGTTGATTGAGGATCTGCAGAGGGGGTTTGCGGCGCTAGGGTGACTGACCGAAAGGCGGTGAATTCCATCCCGACAGGCGAGGTGGGGGGGTCCCGGATCAAGGTCTTTCCAGGGCGCACGGGTAAAAGCGCGCTCACGGAGGGTTGATCGTTCAAAGGGTTTGAATTTGGTTTTTGGGCTGCTATCAGCGCGTCAAGCCCACGGCCTGAAGATGCTTTCGGTATCGTGCTCCGTTTTCAGGGCCGTGAATTTTTCAGGAATACCAATAACGCCAACACCGGAAACACGCTCCCCACGACTACGACCCATGTCCAGCCACCATGGTCGTACAGGGCGCTGGCAATCACCGAGCCAATGGCGCCGCCCATAAAGATGCTGGTCATGTATAGCGCGTTGAGCCGGCTGCGGCTTTTGCCGTCCAGGGCGTAGACCGCGCGTTGACCCAGAACCATGTTCATCTGCACGCAGAAGTCCAGCACCACGCCGGTGACGGCCATGCCGATCACCGCGTAGGCCGGTGCGATGAGGCTTGGCAGAAAGCTCAGCGCGGCGAACAGCATCGCGCACAGGCTGGCAATGCGGGTGTGACCGGCATCGGCCAGACGTCCTGCGATGGGCGCAGCGATGGCGCCAATCGCCCCGACCAGGGCGAAGAGGGCGATCTGGCTTTGCGACAGCCCGTGGTTGCGTGCCAGTTCCAGCGGCACGGCAGTCCAGAACAGGCTGAATGTGGCGAACAGGCAGGCCTGATAAAACGCCCGCTGGCGCAGCACCGGTTGCCTGCGCAGCAACGTCCATAACGATTTGAGCAGCTGGCCGTAGGTGGCGCTGTGGGCCGGTTGATGCCGGGGAATGGTCGTCGCCAGTACCACGCTGATGATCAGCATCACCGCAGCCGCCGTGCCGAACACTGCGCGCCAGCCGAAGTGGTCAGCGATGAGGCTGGCAGCGGGCCGGGCCAGCAAAATTCCGAGTAACAGACCGCCCATGATGCTGCCGACCACGCGGCCGCGGCTTTCTTCCGGGGCGAGGTTGGCGGCGAGAGGCACCAGAATCTGCACCGCCACCGAGCTGAAACCGACCAGCAATGAGGCGATCAGGAACAGGTTGGGCGTTTGCGCAAAGGCCGCGCTGAGCAGGCTGAGCAGGGCGACGCCGGTGGTGACGATCATCAGGCGGCGGTTTTCCAGCAAATCCCCCAGCGGCACGAGGAAGAACAGGCCGAGGGCATAGCCGATCTGGGTCAGCGACACGATGAAGCTGGCGAGCGTGGGCGACAGGCCGATGTCCGGCGCGATCAGGCCAATGATCGGCTGGGCGTAATACAGGTTGGCAACGATCGCGCCGCAGCAGAAGGCGAACAGCATCGCCAGCCCCTTGGTCATCGTGGTGCCATGGCTTGCAGAAGGAATGGAGGTCATGCGGATACCCGAAGAGATCGCGCGCCTGACAGAGAGGGCTCTGGTGCGGCATGCGGAAAAGAGTGGCGCGAGGTTAACGCTTTTCCGTTGCGTTAAGAAGGGCTGGACAAGGAATAGCGCAGCGTTGATCTGCGCGGCATAAAGCCCGATGCCATGCCCGTACCCAGCCGGGCAGCCGGCGCCCATTTGTATTGATGCAAACGACGCTCCGGTCGCCCGGCCGAAACTTTTAGCCGTGGGCTTCGGTCACTTCTTACACATCCACCCCATCTACCCCCATCGGAAATAAAACTATGCCTCGGGCAATCTGGAAAGGCGCGATCAGTTTCGGTCTGGTGCATATTCCTGTGGCGCTGGTGTCGGCGACCTCGCGTCAAGGTGTCGACTTCGACTGGCTGGACAAGCGCAGCATGGATCCGGTCGGCTACAAGCGCATCAACAAGGTCTCCGGCAAGGAAATCAATAAAGAAAATATCGTCAAGGGCGTCCAGTACGAGAAGGGCCGCTACGTGGTCATCAGCGAAGAAGAGATTCGCTCGGCGCACCCCAAATCGACCCAGACCATCGATATTTTCGGTTTTGTCGACAGCGACCAGATTCCGCTCCAGCACATCGATACGCCTTACTTTCTGGCCCCCGACAAGCGCGGCGAAAAGGTCTATGCGCTGCTGCGACAGGCGTTGGTGGACACCGGCAAAGTGGCGCTGGCCCATGTGGTCATTCGCACCAGTCAGCACCTGGCCGCCGTGATGCCGCTGGAATCGGCGATCGTGCTCGTGCTGTTGCGCTGGCCCTCGGAAGTGCGCGGGCTCGACAGCCTTGAACTGCCCAAGGAAGCCACCGACGTCAAGCTCAGCAAGAGTGAACTGGACATGGCCAAGCGCCTGATCAAGGACATGAGCACCGAGTGGGCGCCGGAGGCCGAAGAGTACCGCAATACGTTTCAGGATCAGATCATGGCGTTGGTCGAAACCAAGGCGCGCGAAGGCAAAATCGAGAACGTCGAGACCGACGCGGGTGATACCGAGCGTAAGTCGGCAGATGTCATCGATTTGACCGAGTTGCTTAAACGCAGCCTGGGCAGTCGTGGCGGCGCGAGCAAAGCGCCTGCAAAAGCCAAACCGGCGAGCAAGGGCAAGGCAGCTGCCTCGGACGATGCACCCGTTGCAAAACGCCGTGCCCCTGCCCGGAAGAAGACGACCAAGGCGTCCTGATGGCAGGGCGTTTTGCAAAGCGATGTGTTGCAGAGTTCCAATGCGCAGAGGTTGATTGTCATGACGAAACCGGTGAGTGAATACACCCGCAAGCGCAACTTCGATGTCACGTCCGAGCCGGCGGAAAGCGAGGACGAAGCACGAAGCGAGAAGGGCAAGGTGCTGAGTTTCGTCATTCACAAGCACGATGCGCGCAATCTGCATTACGACTTTCGCCTTGAGCTGGACGGCACCCTGAAAAGCTGGGCGGTGCCTAGGGGGCCAAGTCTGGACCCGAAAAACAAGCGCCTGGCGGTGCATGTCGAAGACCATCCGCTGGGCTACGGCACTTTCGAGGGCAGCATTCCAGAGGGCGAATACGGCGCAGGTGATGTGATCGTCTGGGACCGGGGCATCTGGCAGCCCCATGGCGATCCGCAGGAGACCTACAAGGCCGGCAAACTCAAATTCACCCTGATTGGCGAAAAGCTCACCGGTGACTGGACGCTGGTACGCACCCGTTTGCCGGGCAATAGCGACAAAGAGCAGTGGTTGCTGATCAAGGAAAAGGACGAGGCGGTGCGGCCACAGGATGAGTACGACATCGTGGTCGACAAGCCGCAAAGCGTCGTGAGCGGCGCGACCGTGGGCGCAGAGCGGGGCACCGCCTCGGCCGGCAAGCGCAGGTCCGGTGTATCGGCCCCCGAAGCGAAGGCTGCGAAGCAAATTTCAGAAAAGGCCGCAAAGAGCGCGCCTGCCAAAAAGGGCGCTGCGTCGAAGAAAAGCCCCGTGCCCGCAAAGCTCACGCCGCAGCTGGCGACCTTGATGGACGCGCCGCCCGAAGGCGAATGGCTCTATGAAATCAAATACGACGGGTATCGCCTGCTGACACGGATCATTGATGGCGAGCTGAAATTCTTCACCCGCAACGGCAACGACTGGACCGACAGACTGCCCCTGCAAGCCAAGGCCATCGCGGCTCTGAAGCTGGACAACACGTGGCTGGACGGCGAGGTGGTGGTGCTAAACGATGCCGGTTTGCCGGATTTTCAGGCGCTGCAAAACGCGTTTGACATCGGTCGCAGCAAGGACATCGTCTATTACCTGTTCGATGTGCCCTTTCTCAACGGCGAAGACCTGCGCCAGCAGCCTGTTGAAGACCGCCGCGCGGCATTGCAAAAGGTGTTGGGGCGACAGAAAAAGGGCTTGGTGCGGTTCTCCGATGCGTTCACTGCGGGCCATCGCGACATCATCGAAAGCGCCTGCCTGCTGTCCCTCGAAGGGGTGATTGGCAAGCGTGCCGGCAGCGCGTATCAGTCCCGACGCAGTGCCGACTGGATCAAGCTCAAATGCAAGTTGCGCCAGGAGTTCGTCATCGTTGGCTTCACCCGGCCGCAAGGTGCGCGCAACGGTTTTGGTGCGTTGCTGCTGGCCGTCAACGAGGAGGGCGCCGGCTGGGTGTACGCGGGCCGTGTTGGTACCGGTTTTAACCAGCAGATGCTCGCCGATTTGCTGGAGCAGATGAAGCCCTTGGAACAGGATGCCTCGCCGCTGGCCAAGAAAGTCACCTCTGCTCAAGCCCGCGGCGTGCGCTGGATAAAGCCGACGCTGGTGGCAGAAGTCGAGTTTGGCGAGTGGACCCGCGACGGCATCATTCGCCATTCCGCGTTTGTGTCGCTGCGCACCGATAAACCGGCCAGCGAGGTGGTTCACGAGTACCCCAAGACGCCAAAAGACATCAAGGCACCGTTCAAACCTGCTGCCACCAAAGCGTCGGGCGGGACGAGCAAGACGGGGAAAAGCGAGGCGGCGAAAAGCGAGGCTGTTACAGCGCAAAAAACCACATCATCGAGCAAGCGTGCCGACAAGGACCGCATCGACGTGGCGGGCGTGATGGTCAGTCACCCGGAGCGGGTGATCGACGCCGCGAGCGGCCTGCACAAGGTCGATCTTGCGCAATATTACGCGTCGGTAGCGGACTGGATTCTGCCGCACCTTGACCATCGGCCCGTGGCGCTGCTGCGCTGCCCGGAAGGGGTCGAAGGCGAGCAGTTTTTCCAGAAGCATTCCGAGCGCATGGCGATCCCGAACATCAAGCAACTGGACCCCAAGCTCGACCCCGGGCATGCCCGCCTGATGGAGATCGACAGCGTGAAGGCGTTGGTGGGCGCGGCGCAAATGGGCACCATCGAACTGCACACCTGGGGCGCGACGTACGATCGGATCGAATTGCCGGATCACTTCGTGCTCGATCTTGACCCCGATGCCGAGCTGCCCTGGCGCAGCATGATCGAAGCGACACAACTGACGTTGTCGACCCTCGACGAGCTGGGCCTGGACGCGTACGTCAAAACCAGTGGCGGCAAGGGCATGCACATCGTCGTACCCCTTGCGCGCCGTGCGGATTGGGACACCGTCAAAGCCTTCGCCAAGGCGCTGGCGCAGTTCATGGCGCGTGAGTTGCCCGAACGGTTTACGGCGACGTCCGGACCGAAAAACCGCGTGGGCAAGATTTTCATCGATTACCTGCGCAATACCCGCGGCGCCAGCACGGTGGTGGCGTACTCGGCCAGGGCGAGGCCGGGCTTGCCCGTCTCGGTGCCGATCAGCCGTGATGAGCTGACTGAGGTGCAGTCGGCGGCCCAGTGGACGATCGCCAACCTGCAACAACGGTTGCGCAAGCTGAAAGCTGACCCGTGGGCCGGTTACAAGAATAACCAGCGACTGACCAAGCCGATGTGGAAGCGCCTTGGAGCAACGCCGCCTGCACAGAGTTAGGTCGTGTCCCCACCGGTGGAAAGACTTCGGCGCAGCTGCCCCGGCGCCATTCCGTAGGTCTCCTTGAAGACTTTGCTGAACGCCGCTTGTGACTGGTAACCCACTTGGGCGGCGATATCGCTCAACCCCCTTTGCGACCGGCTCAGCAAACCGTACGCACGCTGCATGCGCACTTGCGTCAGCAGCGTCCAGGGCGAGCTGCCGCTGAGTTTTGCAAAGGCCCGCATAAACGTCGCCCGCGACATGCTCGCCTGTTCCGCCAGCGCTTCGATGCTCCAGTCGTGAGCCGGGTCTTCAAGCATGGCCTGCCAGGCGCGCCCGAGACGCCGGTCACTCAGCAGCGCAAGGCTGCCTTCCTGCAGGGGCGATTGACGCAAGTGCTCGCGCAGCACCAAGGTAAACAACGCAGAAGTGAGCGCGTTGACCATGAATTGACCGCCCGCCTGATTGGCCTCCGCCTCACTGCGCAGCAGCGCCACCAGCGAGGGCAATGGGTCGTTCTGGCCAAGGGCCCGGGTGGAGACCTTTACGTAATCCGGCAGCGAGGCGAACAGCAGGGCCTGGCGCTGGTGGATGAAGCGTCCGCAGAGTGAATCCAGCTCCGCGCCCTCGCCAAAGCGCTGCACAGGCAACAGACCGTTGTTGGTCTGGCGCTGCGGCCGTGAAGGCGCTACGCGTGGGCCGGTGCTCAGCAGCAGATGCTGACTGCCGCGGGGCAGCATCAGGATATCCCCTGCGGTCAGGGTCAGGCGTTGCTGGTCAGGCATCTCTACCCGGCATTCTCCGGCCAGCACGATGTGATACGGCGCGATACCGGTCGGTTCCTGATCATGTTCGAGGGCCCAGTCGCCCTGAAAGTGACAGCGGAGGTCCAGGCTGCCGCGGACGTCGGCCAGAGAAATGAGCGTATCGAGGGCGTTCATATGCGACTTTCGGACAAGAAAATGAGCCAAACGAGCAAGCCGCGACAAGGTCGATGACCGAGACTGATCGTGTTCCGGCGCAGTCTAGTCGCCGCCTTCAGGAGATACCAATATGTTCAGCAATTGGCCCGATCTGGTTTCAACTATCAAGCAGTCATTTGGCGCACTGTCCAAATCCAATCCGAAAATGGTCAAGGCTTACATGGCCCTTGGCGAGGCCGCTGCGGAAAATAACGTCCTCGACGCCAAGACCCGCGAGCTGATTTCTCTGGCCGTGGCCGTCACTACCCGTTGTGACGGTTGCCTGGGTACTCACGCTCAGGCCGCCATTGCCGCCGGGGCTACACGTGAAGAGGTCGCCGCGGCGTTGGCCACGGCCATCTCGTTGAATGCGGGTGCAGCCTATGTCTATTCGCTCCATGCGCTGGAAGCCTACGACGCGCTGAAGCAGTAAGCGCCTGGTTTACAGCCGCCGGAATGTCTGTGTATGGACATTCCGGGCATGTCAGATAAGAGGCAAATGCGTAATGCCAGGTTGGCGAGCGCGTGGCTGCAGTCACTTCACGTTGAAGGCGCCATTGGGTTCGCCAGCAAGCCGGCCCCTACGGACGGAGCCGAGATGCAGCTGAAATGGGTCGCCTGCGCCAACGCTCTCCCGGCTTATTTAACGCCATCTGTCCTTTCGCCTTCCTCGGCCGGGTAAAACTCGCCTTCCAGCCCGGCCGCCAGCAAGCGCTCGCGCACGCGGGTCTCGACTTCGAGCACTTGCTCGGGGTTATCAATATCGTCGAGCACCAGCCAGACCGGCATCACGTTCTGGCCGTGGGTGCCTTCGCTCAGCATGTCGTGGGAAAACACTTGATTGGCGCGCCACAGGCACAGTTCGTCTTCGCTGTGACCGGCTTCGCGAATCGCGGTAGTCGACGTCAGCCAGACCTCGGTGTAGGGGCGCAGATCGGCGTCGGCGATTTCGTTGAGGGTAATGACGGTTTTCATGGAGGGCCTCCGATTGTTCAAGATGCAGATGTGACGCATGGCGCGGACCAGCGTTCCCGAGATCTGCGCAGATGGTCCAATCGGCTTGAACCGACGCTGCGTCACCGGGGTCGATCAATGACTGCACGCTCACGCCCGCGCATCACCCGGGCATCAGGAGACTCGCCTGTGACCGACCCCTGGCTGCTCAGCCGCAGAAGGCTGCTGAACCTGGTTGCCAGTGGCTCGGCGGCGTGGGCCTTGAGCTGCGCGTTGACTGACGCTCGCGCCAACAGCGTCGCTTATCCCCCCGAACACCCACTCACCGGTGCATCGCCGGGTCCAGCAGGAGAAGGGAACATGCTCACCAAAAATATTCCGTCCAGCGGCGAAGCGTTGCCGGTGATTGGCCTCGGCACGTATCGAGGGTTCGATGTCGAGCCCGGTAGCGAGGCATATAAACTGCTGCCCGCGGTGGTCGACCAGCTTTTCAGTGCTGGCGGTACTGTGATCGACAGCTCGCCGATGTATGGTCGCGCCGAACAGAGCACCGGCGAACTGCTGTCGATTCATCAGCCCTCGTCGCCGGCGTTTCTGGCGACCAAGGTATGGACCCGTGGACGCGACGCGGGGATTGCGCAGATGGAAGATTCGTTTCGGTTGTTGCAGACCGAGCGCATTGACCTCATGCAGATTCACAATCTGCTCGACTGGAAGACCCACTTGCCGACGTTGCGTGCGTGGAAGGAAGAGGGGCGAGTGCGCTACATCGGCCTGACGCACTACACCGCATCGGCTTATGACGAGGTTGAGGCAGCGCTCAAAGCCGAGGCCTTCGATTTCCTGCAGATCAACTACGCCCTGGATGACCGCGCTGTCGAAGCGCGCTTGCTGCCGTTATGCCGTGAGCGGGGTGTGGCGGTGATCTGCAATCGGCCGTTCGGCGGCGGCGGGCTGCTCGGACGCCTGCGCGACACGCCGTTGCCAGGCTGGGCGGGGGAGGTGCAGGCCAAAAGCTGGGCGCAACTGGCGCTGAAGTTTTTGATCTCCCATCCGGCGGTGACGTGCGTCATCCCCGGTACGGGCAATCCCAAATACATGAAGGAAAACGCCGAAGCCGCACGCGGGCCGCTGCTGACCGATGCTCAGCGTCAGCAGTTGATTGCACGAGTGGGGTAAGCGGTCTTTTGATCGCAGAATAGGAGGCCCCCTCCTGCACCCCGGCCAATACACGCGCTCCCGCTTTTGTAGGAGCGCGCTTGCCCGCGAAGGCGTTTTGTCAGCCGACATCTTTATGGATGACCCACCGCGTTCGCCAGCAAGCCGGCTCCTACAGGTCTGCGTCGACAGATACCGGTCATCCACCGGCCCCGACGGCTGTCGTGTCCGGCAACCATCGGTCATTCACCGGGTCCTGCGGCTGCGGTGACCTAAATCACCGGTTCACCAGCTTCGCCGGCAGGGCTACGACCAGAAGGCTGCTGAGGATCAGGCAGCCGGCGAAAAACCACAATGCGCCGGCGCTGCTGCCGGTCACGTCGATGGCGATGCCCATCATCGAATTACTCACCAATCCTGCGATGTTGGCCAGGGAGCAGGCCAGGGCAAAACCGGTCGCCGCCGCACGGCCCTTGAGGAATGTGGCCGGCAAGCTGAAGAACACCGGCACGGCGCCGATGATGGCCGCCGACGCGACAGCGAACAACGCAACGGTCGCCACCACGTTATGCGTGAAGAACGGGCTGGCAGCCATCGCCACTGCGCCGATCCAGAACGGCACGATGATGTGCCAGCGGCGTTCGCGACGGCGGTCCGAACTGGCGCCGATCATCAGCATGCCGATCAGTGCCGCCACGCTGGGCAGCGCGGTCAGTACACCGATGTGGAAGGTATCGACCACACCGGCGTTCTTGATGAACGTGGGCATCCAGAAGCCCATCGCGTAGGCGCTGAGCAGGATGGAAAAGTCGATGCCGCCGAGCATCCACACTTTCAGATTGAAAAAACCGTCGCGGAAGCTGTGCTTGCTGTCCTTGCCCTCGGCATCGTCCAGACGCAACTCGCCTTCCAGCAGCGCCTGCTCAGTGCTGTTCAACCATTTGGCGTCTTTTGGCGCATTCGGCAGCGCCCAGAAGGTCATCACCCCCAACAACACGCTGGGAATACCCTCGATCAGAAACAGCCACTGCCAGCCGCGCAGCCCGGCGGTCTGGTCGAAGTGGCCCATGATCCAGCCCGAGAGCGGCCCGCCGATGACGCTGGAGAGCGGCAGTCCGATCATGAACAGCGCGATGATGCGGCCACGGCGGTAGGTCGGAAACCAGGTGGTCAGGTAAAACAGCACGCCGGGCAGGAAACCCGCTTCCGCGGCGCCGAGAAAAAACCGCAACACGTAAAATTGCGTGGGCGTGCTGACGAACAGGGTGCAGGACGACAGCAAGCCCCAGGTGATCATGATCCGTGCGATCCAGATCTTCGCCCCGACCCGTTCCAGCACCAGATTGCTGGGCACTTCAAACAGGATATAGCCGACAAAGAACAGACCGGCGCCGAGGCCGAAAGCCGTCTCGCTGAAGTGCAACTGATCAAGCATCTGCAGTTTGGCGAAGCCGATGTTGATGCGGTCCAGGTAAGCGGCCAGATAGCAGAAGCACAGGAACGGAATCAGCTTCCAGGTGATCTTGCTGTAAAGCGCCTTGATCGGGTCCGCCGCAACAGTGGCGGCGGTGTTTACATTCGCAGAGGGCATGGGTATCTCCTGGCGGTTCTTCGACCGGTTAGCGCGGCGGCGGCTGATCTTGCCTGCGTTTGCGGCGTTCGCATATGGGCGCTTTTACGAAGCTGCATGCTGCAAGAAATACCGCAGCGCGCGCTCCCTCGCTTGCAGCTTGCAGCTTGCAGCTTGCAGCTCGTGGCTCGTAGCTTGTGTCGCTTACCGCTTGATGCCCGCAGCCTGTAACTGCTCCATTGCCTCTCGCTTGCCGACCACGTCCCCGTATTTGCTGTCGATGTCGAACAGGTTGGCTTCGTGGGGATCAGGGTGGCGATCGCCGACGCATTCGCGCACGACGATGGTGCGGAAACCGTGCTGCACCGCATCCACCGCCGTGGCGCGAATGCAGCCGCTGGTGGAGCATCCGGCAAGGACGACGGTGTCGATGCCTTGCGCGTGCAGCATTGATGCCAGCGAGGTGCCAAAGAACGAACTGGCGTACTGCTTGCTGATCACCACTTCTTCGGGCAGCGGCTGCACGGCCTCGCAGAACGCGGCAAGTGGGTTGCCTTCCACCATGTCTTTCATCACCGGCGCCTTCCTGACCCACATCCCGCCATCGGCGAAATGCGTCGGGTGGTAACGGATGTTGGTGTGAACCACGGGGATGCCCAGCTGCCGAGCGCAGGCCAGCAGCTCGACGCTTTCCGCCACCGCACTGACTACCCCCGGCGCATACAGCGGCGCACCGGGCTGCGTATAGCCCTGCAGGAAGTCGATCATCAGCAGGGCCGGCTTCACGCCGAAGCCGATGCGGTTACCCCATACGCCCTGATAATTGGCGTCTGCGCTTTGTGGGTCGGTCATTGCGTGGTCCTCGGTCAATGAAGTTGAAGTCGGAAATATGTCGGGCGCAAGTGCCGTAGGCGCCGGCTTGCTGGCGAATGCATCAGGACGGACAACGTGTTGAGGCGAATGACGCGTTCGCCAGCAAGCCGGCTCCTGCAGCGTGATGTCGCCTCAGGCCATCAGAGCCTTGGCTCAATCCAGAGTGGTCCCCAGAAAATCACCAAACGCGGCGAAGAACCCTGGCAGGTTGTCCCACGGGATCATGTGCCCGGCGTCAGCCACGCGAGCGATTTTGATGCCGGGCTGCAACGCGTGAATTTCGGCTTCGTCCTCTGGCTGAATCACGCCGCCACGCTCGGCCACGATGAGCAGGGCAGGGACCGGAAGGTTCGGCAGGTCCTGATGAAAATCGACCTCATGGAAATCGTTGAAAGCCCGCACGATGGCCGGCTCGTAGCAGGTATGCAGCCATTCGGCGCGCAGCTGCAGTTGCTCCGGCGTCCAGGTCGGGCAAAACGCGCGCATATCCTGCGCGCTCATGCCCTGTTGCGATTGGCGAATGGAGTCCACGTACCACGGCAGCTTGGCGGGATATTCACGACGCCCCGGACCGGACACCGGCGGATCGATTAGTACCAGGCTTTTTAGACCCTGCGGGTTGCGCACCGAGGCCCGCGTGGCGAAACGCGCGCCCATGGAGTGACCTACCAAGTGATAGCGGTCGATGCCCATGGCGGCGGCAAACGCACCGATGTCATCGGCACAAGTGTCGACGCTGTAGTCCAGCTCCGGGCCGGTGGAAGACAGGCCTCGTCCACGCGTATCCAGCACGTAGGTGTCAAAGTGTTCGCCCAGCCGTTCGGCGACGAATCCCCAGGTGATCGCCGGGCTGGTGATGCCCGGTATCAGCACCAGTGCCGGTTTGCCGGCGTGTTTTTCGCCGCCGTAGCGCAGGTAGTGCTGGCGAATCCCGTTGGCGTGGACGTTGCCACCATGGATGAACGTACTCACGCTGCCACCCCCGATTTCAGTTCCTGGCCGTACAGGTCATACCCGTAAACCCAGGCGGGATCCTCCTGCGTGCGCAGCCAGGTGTTGGCGTTGGAGACCGCCTGCACGCGAGAAGCGCGCTCCTTGCGGTTGGCTTCATAAAGCTGGAACGCGGTGCGGTAGTCCGTCAGGCCGGTTTCCTCCAGGCAGCGGGTGAGCATCGCGGCGTCTTCGATGGCCATCCCCGCGCCTTGAGCCATGTGCGGCTTCATCGGGTGGCAGGCATCACCGAGCAGCACCAGACGGCCTCGGCTCCACAACGGCAGCGGGTTGCGGTTGAGCAACGGCCACTTGGTCACGCTTTCAGTGGACTCGATGAGCGCCTGCACGGTGGGGTGGTAGCCGGCGAACGCTTCGTACATCTCGGCCTGGCTGCTGTCGACCCAGTTGCTCTGAAAGTCCCATTCGGCGTGGGGTACGCCGGTCACGTAGTAGTACTCATCGCGCTTGCCGGTGGTGTGATAAACCATCATGTGACGGTCCTCGCTCCACCACTTCACGCAGTTTTCAAAATTCAGGTTGTACTTCGTCAGCACCTCGCTGGGGATCAGAGCGCGGTGCGCGACCCAGCCGCTGTACAAAGGTTTTTCATGGCCGAGCAGTTCTTCGCGGATCTTTGAGTTGATGCCGTCTGCGCCAATCACGATGTCGGCGTCGGCGTGAGTGCCGTCCGTAAAATTAAGGCGCACACCGTTGTCGCGCTCTTCAAGCGTGGTCAGGCATTTGCTGAAATGCACGCTGCCAGGCGCCAGGGTCGACATCTGCAGCGCGTGCAGGTCACCGCGGTGCACGGTGATGTAAGCCGCACCGTATTCCTTGACCGAGAAGTCGCCCAAGGCAATGCGGGCGAGGTAATCGCCGGTCGCGCCGTCGCGGCTAAACCAGAAATCCGGGTGCGAACCCATGTCGCTCAGCGGCTCTTCGATGCCCATCCGGCGAAAGATTTTCATGATGTTCGGCCCCATGTGGATGCCGGCACCGATGCGAGAAAACTCAGGCGCCTGTTCGTAGACATCCACTTGAAAACCGGCTTTCTGCAACAGCGTCGCAGCGGCAGCGCCCCCCAGACCGGCTCCGACGATGGCGATTTTTTGCGTGGTAGGCATGGCGCGCATTCCTTCGTATTGGGTGAATTCGAGCTGACCGGGTCAACACCGAGTGTGAGGTCTTGCTGCGTTTTTAAAGTGTATACGCTGATATTTTCAAAAGTGAATCGTTTTATTCAGAAGCGGCAAGGAGGTGTCGCAATCAGGCATGTTGCGTTTTTAGTCCATTTATATGGGATATTGTGTACTTGGGTAACAATCAGGTGCGCCTCTTGCAGTCAGCAAGGGATTGAGGTCTTATAAGTTTAAATAAGCGTGTACGCTTCAAAAATGCACCGGTCTGATGCGCGATGCCTTGCGATGGTGCATCCGGGCCGATATCCCGCCGAGGAGATGTGAGATGCCGGTTAGCGATTGCGAATTGACCCAGATGTTTGAACACGTTCTGACGTTGTCCAGGGTGGACGCCACGCAAAGCGTGGCGGTGCTCAAGAGCCACTATTCCGACCCGCGCACCGTGCGCGCCGCCATGGATGCCGCGCAGCGACTGGGCGCGAAGGTGTATGCGGTCGAGTTGCCCTCGTTCAATCACCCAAAAGCCATGGGCAATGACATGACCGCTTACTGCGGCGACACGGCGCTTTCGGGCAATATCGCGGCGCAGCGGGCCCTTGAAGCGGCGGACCTGATTGTCGACACGATGATGCTGCTGCATTCCCCGGAACAGGAGCAGATCCTCAAAACCGGCACGCGGATCCTGCTGGCCGTCGAACCCCCGGAAGTGCTGGCGCGGATGCTGCCAACGGTGGCGGACAAGGAGCGTGTTCTGGCCGCCGAGCAGGTGCTGAAAGCTGCGCGCTCGATTCAGGTGAAGTCACGCGCGGGCAGCGATTTCCGCGCGCAGTTGGGGCAGTATCCCTCGGTCACCGAGTACGGTTTCGCTGACGAGCCGGGGCGCTGGGATCACTGGCCGAGCGGGTTTCTGTTCTCCTGGCCAAACGAAGAAACCGCGCAGGGCACGCTGGTCATTGACGTTGGCGATATTGTGCTGCCGTTCAAGACCTACTCCCGTGAACAGATCACGCTGGAGATTGATAAGGGGTTTATTACGTCCATCCATGGCGGCTTCGAGGCCGAGTACCTGCGTGATTACCTGAAGTACTTCAACGACCCGGAGGTTTACGGCATTTCCCACATCGGTTGGGGCCTGCAACCGCGTGCGCAGTGGACGGCGATGGGGCTGCATGACAAGAACGACGGTATGTGCATGGACGCCCGGGCGTTCTATGGCAATTTCCTGTTCTCTACCGGGCCGAATACTGAAGTCGGCGGCACCCGCAAAACCCCGTGCCACCTGGATATCCCGCTGCGCCGCTGTGATATTTATCTGGACGATCAGGCTGTGGTGCTGGCGGGGGAGGTAGTGGCGCCCGAAGCGTCCAGGGCCTGAGGTATCGGCTCCCACGCGGACGTGTGGGAGCGCGCTTGCCCACGAAGGTGTTTCGGTGACATCCACGTCACAGGCGCGCTGTGATTAAGGGCAAGCGCGCTTCTACGTCGCAGGCGGAATACTCACCCTTTGCGCCACATCGGGAAGCTGTTTAGTGGCTGAAGATTCCCCTCAATCCCCGCAACCGTTACTGTAGCCACCCCTTCCAGATCCCGCCGAACGAGCCACCCGTGTCCACTGAGCCTTCTTCCCATAACGATTCGTCGTACACGTTTTCTGAACAAGTCGGGCATCTGCTGCGCAAGGCCTACCAGCGTCATCTGGCAATCTTTCAGCAGAACGTGGGGGATTCGCAGCTGACTGCCGTGCAGTTCGTCACCCTGTGTGCGCTGCGTGATCATGGCCCTAGCTCGCAGACCGAGCTGGTCAAGGCCACCGCCGTGGATCAGGCGACCATCCGCGGCATCGTCGATCGCCTGAAGGCCCGCGACCTGATCAGCCTGGACCCGGACCCGCAAGACCGCCGCAAAGTCATCTGCAGCCTGACCGACAGCGGGTTGCGCCTGGTGCAGGAAACCGTCCCCCGCGCCGCGCACATCAGCGAGCTGACCCTGAGCAAACTCAACCCCGCCGAGCGCGTAGCGGTGCTGTTTTTGTTGCGCAAGCTGATCGATGAAGGTGATGAATAGCCGGCTCTGATCGCGCCGACCGTGATCGCGTTGAACCACCGTGCTGTTCACTCAACGCCTGGACCGGCGATGAATAACCACGTCTGAACGCATACCCCTTGTAGGAGCGCTTGCCCGCGAAAGCATTCCACCCGCGACATCACCGCGCCTGACCCACCGCATTCGCGAGCAAGCTCACTCCTACATTGACCGCGTCTTGCGATCAAGTCACGCCATCGCCTGCCACGCGACCGCCTGTTGGAGCGCGCTTGCCCGCGAAAGATTTTCGCCTGCGACATTCTCGTGTCTGACCCACCGCATTCGCGAGCAAGCTCGCTTCCACATCGGGCTGACCATCGCAATCGCGGCGGCGGAGGGACGATGGCTTTCCTCTAAAAACTCCGGCGTCCTACAGGCTTTTCTCCACTGGCATGTTTCCTGCTCCCTTTTGGTGAAGTAACCACTTCATCAAAGGCTAGCTACAGCAGGTAACACATGACGGCTGAGATACGTGCAGTGCAGCGGGTGGCGGAAAAGACTGTGACCTTCATGGTCAATGGCCAGACTTCAACCGTCACGGCGATGCCTGACACGCCGCTGTTACTGATCCTGCGCAACGACCTGCATCTTAATGGCCCCAAATACGGATGCGGTCTGGGTGAATGCGGCGCCTGTACGGTCATCATCGATGGCGTCGCCGCCCGCTCTTGCGTGTTTCCTCTGGCTGGCGCACACGGCCGGGACATCACCACGCTGGAGGGCATCGGTTCGCGCGAACGCCCGCATCCGGTGCAGCAGGCCTTCATCGATGAACAGGCCGCGCAATGCGGTTATTGCATGAACGGCATGATCATGACCGCCAAAGCCTTGCTCGACCGCAACCCGCATCCCACCGAAACGCAAATCCGCAACGAACTGTCGGCCAACCTGTGCCGCTGCGGGACGCACCTGGAAATCCTCCGCGCGGTCATGCGTGCTGCGCGTCCTCACTCCAGCCCGGATCCTGTCAAATGACCCAGACCTTGCCCACGCGCGACCAATTGCTCGCCCAAAATGGCGTGCTGCTGATCGTCGACGACATCCTGCCGCCTTCCGGCCCGGTGGCCAAAGGCGGTACGCCGACCGTGCGGCCCATGGAGCTGGGGCTGTTCATTGCCATCGACCAGAACAGCCGCGTATATGCCTTCAACGGTCACGTTGACCTCGGCACCGGCATTCGCACCGCGCTGACCCAAATCGTCGCCGAGGAGCTGGACCTGCAGATGGACCAAGTCACGATGATCCTCGGCGACACCGAGCGGGCACCGAATCAGGGTGCAACCATCGCCAGCGCCACGCTGCAGATCTCCGCCATTCCCCTGCGCAATGCCGCGGCCGAGGCCAGGCGCTTCCTGTTGCAGGAGGCCGCGCAGCGCTGGGGTGTGGACATGGATTCGCTGGTCATCGAAAGCGGCGTCATTACATCTGGCGACAGTCGCAAGATGCCGTTTGGCGAGTTGCTGGCTGGTCAACGTGTCGAGCTGCGCATTTCCGGTAACGCACCGCTCAAACGGCTCGAGGACTACAAGCTGGTGGGCCAGGGCGCCGCGCGCGTCGACATCCCGGGCAAGGCCACCGGCGAATTGACCTACGTGCATGACATGCGCCTGCCGGACATGCTGCATGGCCGTGTCGTACGCCCGCCTTACGCGGGGTACGACACCGGCGACTTTGTCGGCACCAGTTTGCTGGAGGTGGACGAGTCCTCCATTGCCCATGTTCCAGGCATCGTCCGGGTTGTGGTGATTCGGGATTTCGTCGGCATCGTCGCGATGCGTGAGGAGCAGGCAGCCAAGGCTGCGCGCGAGCTGAAGATCACCTGGAAGCCCTGGCAGCACCAGTTGCCGGAAATGAGCAACATCGAGCAGGCCATTCGCGACAACCCTAGCATTCAGCGGGTCGTGCTGGACCAGGGCAAAGTCGAGGATGCGCTTGCCCATGCCAGCGAGCGGATGACGCGGACCTACTTGTGGCCTTACCAGATCCACGGCTCCATCGGACCGTCATGCGGGCTGGCGGACTACAACGAAGAAAGCCTCCGCGTCTGGTCCGGCACGCAAAACCCGCACATGCTGCGCGCGGATTTGGCCTGGCTACTGGAATACCCCGAAGAGAGGATCGAGATTATCCGCATGGAGGCGGCGGGTTGTTATGGGCGTAACTGCGCCGATGATGTCTGCGCCGATGCCGTGTTGCTCTCCCGCGCAGTCGGCCGGCCGGTGCGGGTGCAACTGACCCGTGAGCAGGAACACGCCTGGGAGCCCAAAGGCACCGCGCAATTGATGGAGGTCGATGGCGGGCTCAACGCCGATGGCGGGATTGCCGGTTATGACTTCAGCACCCGCTACCCGTCGAACAATTCCCCCACGCTGGCCTTGCTGCTGACCGGTCGCGTGGAGCCGGTGGCGACGATGTTTGAAATGGGCGATCGCACGTCGATCCCGCCTTATGACATCGAGCACATGCGCGTCACCATTCACGACATGGCGCCCATCGTCCGGGCCTCATGGATGCGGGGTGTGTCGGCATTGCCCAACACGTTTGCTCATGAATCCTACATCGACGAGTTGGCTTTCGCGGCGGGCGTTGACCCGGTTGAGTACCGTCTGCGTTACCTGCATGACGAGCGCGCCGCCGAGCTGGTGCGTGCCACTGCTGCCCGGGCCGAGTGGAGCCCGCGCACTCAACCCATGCAGATGCCGGAAGAAGACGGCGTGCTGCGCGGGCGCGGGTTTGCCTACGCGCGTTACATCCACAGCAAGTTCCCCGGCTTCGGCGCTGCATGGGCGGCGTGGGTCGCCGATGTCGCCATCGACAAGCACACCGGCGACGTGTCGGTGACGCGCGTGGTGATAGGTCACGACGCCGGCATGATGATCAATCCTGCCGGCGTTCAGCACCAGATTCATGGCAACGTCATCCAGTCCACCAGCCGGGTGCTCAAGGAGCGGGTGACGTTCGAGGAGTCCACGGTGGCGAGCAAAGAGTGGGGCGGCTACCCAATTCTGACCTTCCCCGAAGTGCCGAAAGTCGACGTGATGATGATGCCGCGTCAGGCAGAGCCTCCCATGGGCGCGGGGGAATCGGCCTCGGTGCCGAGTGCTGCGGCGATTGCCAACGCGGTGTACGACGCAACCGGTATCCGTTTCCGCGAACTGCCCATTACCGCAGAGCGCATCCTCGCCGCGCTGAACAACGCCGGCAATCAGGCCAACAGCCAACCCCCGCAATCGCCGAAAGCCAAGCGCTCGAAGTGGCTGTTCGGTTCGTTGTTTGCAGCCTTGGGGGCGGTGTTGGGCATGGCGGCGACGGCGTTGCCCTGGCGTGCGGAAATCGCGCCTATCACCCCGCCCGCCGCGGGCACCTGGTCATTGGCAACCCTCGAACGCGGACGGCAGCTCGCGGCGGTCGGTGACTGTGCGGTCTGCCACACCGCCCCGAATGGCGCCGACAATGCCGGCGGGCTGGCGATGCACACGCCGTTCGGCACGCTGTACACCAGCAATATTACCCCGGACCCTGAAACAGGCATCGGCAACTGGTCCTATCCGGCATTCGAGCGGGCGATGCGTGACGGCATCAGTCGCGGTGGCAAACATCTCTATCCGGCGTTTCCCTACACCGCTTTCAGAAACATCGAGGACGCCGACATGCAGGCGTTGTACGCCTATTTGATGTCGCAGACGCCGGTGAAGCAGCTTCAGCCTGCCAATGACCTGCGCTTTCCGTTCAACGTACGGCCGCTGATGGCCGGCTGGAACGCGCTTTACCTGCGCACAGGCGAGGTGCAGCCGCAGCCGCAACAGAGCGCGCAATGGAACCGCGGCCAGTACCTGGTCAACGGTCTGGGGCATTGCGCGGCCTGTCATTCGCCGCGGGATTGGCTAGGGGCGGAGAAGGGCGGGACGTCATTTCTGGCGGGTGGCACCGTTGATGGCTGGGAGGCGCCGGCGCTCAACAGCCTGTCGAAAGCGCCGACGCCGTGGACCGAGGACCAACTGTTTAACTATCTGAGCACCGGGTATTCCGACGCGCACGGCGTGGCGGCGGGTCCGATGGGGCCGGTGGTAACTGAACTGGCGAAACTGCCGCAGAGTGACGTCCGGGCAATTGCGGTATACCTGGCAGCGCTGAATGAACCTGCACCTGCGGGCGCTGATGCTCGTCCGGCTGCGGCTGCGGCTGCGGCTGCGACTTTGAATTTGGCATCGGCATCGGTTGATAACGCAGGCGTCTCGGCGCAGTCACTGAGCAATGGCCGGCGAGTGTTTGAAGGCTCCTGTCAGGGTTGTCATGCCGATGGTCTGGGGCCAAAGCTGTTTGGCGTCAGCCCTTCGCTGGCGAGCAATACCAACGTTCATAGCGCATTGCCGGACAACCTGATCAAGATCATTCAGCAAGGCATCGACAAACCGGCCACGGCCGATCTGGGCTACATGCCGGGCTTCAAGGATAGCCTGTCCGACATCCAGATCAGCGACCTGGCGGCGTATCTGCGCAGCCGGTTCGCCCCGAATGAACCGCAGTGGACCGGGTTGAACGACAAAGTGGCGTATCTCAAAGCCAATCCCGGAACCCATTGATCCCCGACGCCCGAAGCCGCCGGCGAGCGGCGGGCTCGCGAGTTACAGAGGTTGCCCGGATCGACTGTAGGAGCGCGCTTGCCCGCGAAAAACAGGTTATGCGTACGACGCAGATTTCAGACATTGCCTGGATTAACTGTAGGAGCCGGCTTGCTGGCGAACCGGTTTTGGGGTCTTGCGCAAGCGCGGACGATTGTCGCTCGGCCTAACCCGGCAGCACCATGACTCCACGCACCACCATGTCCTGTATGAACGCCAGCCAGTCGGTGCGCTCATCTGGCGCGGCCATGTCCTGCCCAAGGAAGGAGGAGAGGGTGTGGAGGTTGGAGTTATAGAAGTAGCAGAGCGAGGCGATCATCAGATACACGTGCTTGATGTCCACGTCCTGACGAAACAGACCCTGCTGTTGCCCGGCGTCGATGATCGGTCTGAGCACACCCACGGCCTCGCCGGACAAGCGCCGGAGTTCGCCGGACTGGCGCGCGTGCTTACCCTTGTGCAGGTTCTCGATGCTGAGGATGGCAACGAATTCCGGGTGGCTGACGTAGTAATCCCACACGAAAGCCACCAACTGCCGCAGCGTTTGCACCGGCGTCGAGGGGTCCAGCTGCAAGGTGCTTTCGGCTCGGTTGAACTGCTCGTAAGTGTGCTCAAGCACTTTGACGAACAATTTCTCCTTGCTGCCGAAGTAGTAATAGATCATCCGGTCGTTGGACTCGGCCTCGGCGGAAATCTTCTCGATGCGCCCGCCCGAGTAGCCATCCCGGGTGAACACGGCGATGGCCGCCTGGAGTATCCGCGCACGGGTCTGGTCGGCTTGTTGCGCGCGCACGCCGGTGCTTTTGCTCATGGGGTCACAGGATCCGGTACAGCAGACGCTCGACCCGCACCCGGCTGACCCGACGCAGGAACGTGCGCACGCCCACCGGGTATTCGCTCAACGTGTCTAGCTCGTCGAACTTGCCGACCCGATGGGTATTGCGCATCAGCAGCGCAATTTCTTCGGCGCGCGGTTTCAGCCATTCGCCCTTGGGGTCATCAATCAGCACGGCGTTTTCCAGATCAAGCTGGAATGCCCGTGGATTGAGGTTGTTGCCGGTCAGCAAGGTGTAGCGATCGTCTGACCACAGGCCCTTCAGGTGGTAGGTGTTGTCGCCGTCCTTCCACAAATGAATGTTCAACTGATGTTTGGCGATTGCCGTCTGATGCTTCTGCATGAAGCGGCGCAGACTGATCTCGTACAGGTACGGCAGCGCAGAAATCACCTTGAACGGTTCATCCGGCGGAATGAAGAAGTCGTTGGCGGCCTTGTCGCCAATGATGATATCGACCTTCACGCCGCGCTTGAGCGCGCGGTTGATCTCGCGCTTCACCACCAGTGGCATGTTGAAATACGGGGTGCAGAGCGTCAGTTGCTCGTCGGTTTCTGCGATCAGGTCGCACAGGGTTTTGCTCAGCGGATTCTTGTTACCGATGCCCAGCAGCGGGATGACCCTGAATTCGCCGTTGTCGCGCACGCCCTCATTGATGTCATAGCTGGCACGCTTGAGGTGTTGGCGAAACTGCCGGATTTCCCCGCGCAGGCTGCGCGAACTCGGCGGGGAGGGCAGGTCAAGGCGATGCACCGCCTCGGACGGCAGAATGTCCTTCTGCACCAGACGCTGGAACGAGTCCGCCAGGGCTTTGTTTTCAATCAAGTGATAGCGATCAAGCCGATATTTGGCGAGCTTGTGCAGGTAGACATTGTTGATGCTGGCGCCGCTGTAAACCACGCAGTCATCGATGACACTGCCCTTGAGGTGCAGCACGCCGAACAACTCCCGGGTTTGCACCGGCACGCCGTAAACAGGCACCTCCTGATCGTGCTCCAGGTTTTGCGCCTGATACCACGCCGAGTTTCCCGCCTGCTTGCCGGCGCCGATCAGCCCGCGCTGGGCGCGGAACCAGTCGACCAGCACCACGACGTCCAGCTCGGGGCGGGCGGCCTTGGCAGCGTAAAGCGCATCGAGGATTTCCTGGCCGGCTTCGTCCTGCTGCAAGTACAGCGCGACGATGTAAATGCGCCGGGTGGCCGCGGCAATCTTCGCCAGCAACGTCTGCCGGTAGTCGGCGGCGCTCGGCAAAAGGGTGATGGCCGTGCCGGAGGATTCAAAACCACGCAGCGCCGCAAGGGTAGAACGTCGGAAGGGAGCCCGCATAAGCCTCTCGATGGGTCGGATCAACAGCGCACGAGCTTACACCAGAGTGCGCCCTCTGGTGGTGATGGCAGCGGTATCGATGAGTTGTTCAGCTGATTATCAGCGACGCATTACACTTTCAGGATCAGCTTGCCGCTGTTCTCGCCCTTGAACAGCATCTGCAGCGTCTCGGGAAACGTCTCGAGGCCTTCGACAATGTGCTCTTTGCTTTTCAGCTTGCCCTGGGCCAGCCAGCCGGCCATTTCCATCCCCGCTTTAGCGAAGTTTTCAACATGGTCCATCACCACGAAGCCTTCCATGCGCGCTCGGTTGACCAGCAGCGACAGGTAGTTGGCCGGGCCTTTGACGGCTTCCTTGTTGTTGTACTGGCTGATGGCACCGCAGATGACCACGCGCGCCTTGAGGGCCAGGCGCGTCAGCACGGCATCCAGAATGTCGCCGCCCACGTTGTCGAAATACACGTCCACGCCTTTCGGGCACTCGCGTTTCAGCGCCGCATGAATGTCCTCGTTTTTGTAGTCGATGGCGCCATCGAAGCCAAACTCATCGATCAACGTCTGGCACTTCTCCTTGCCACCCGCGATGCCGATGACCCGGCAGCCTTTGATTTTGGCGATCTGCCCGGCGATGCTGCCGACCGCACCCGCCGCGCCGGAGATCACCACGGTGTCACCGGCCTTGGGCTGACCGACTTCCAGCAAGGCGAAATACGCCGACATGCCGGTCATGCCCAGAGCGGCCAGATACACCGGCAGTGGCACGAGCTTGGGATCAACCTTGTTGAAGCCCTTGGGCTCGCCGACGAAATAATCCTGCACCCCGAGCACGCCCTGCACGTAATCGCCGACCGCGAATTTGGAGTGCTGCGACTCGATCACTTTGCCCGCACCCAGGGCGCGCATCACCGCACCCAGCTCAACGGGAGCGATGTAGGACTTGCCTTCGTTCATCCAGCCGCGCATGGCCGGGTCCAGCGACAGGTATTCACTCTTCACTTTGATTTGCCCGGGCGCCAGTTCGGCAACGGGCACCGTCTGGAAGGTGAAATCTTCACGGCTCGCGGCACCGACCGGGCGACGCGCGAGTAGGAATTGGCGGTTGTCTTGAGCAGTCATGGCGGGGTCTCGAATAGAAGGTGGTGGCGTTAACGGCGGTTGGAAGCGGTTAACGACGGCAAAAGCGGACCGGTGCAGTGATAGACCGGAAAGGTCCGGACATCAAGGTTTGCCACTGTAACGAATGCCGGTCGATCCACGCTGATGATGGCAGGTGCTGCTCCTCATCACCGTTGCCAATGGCTGAGCAACCGGGCTTCTGATAGTGCTGACGTTGGTCGTGCCGTGAACGCTAAGCTGCGGCGCATTCCCGGCGTGTGCCGAGCCTTCTGTCAATAAGTACAAAAAGGGACGATTCCATGAGCATGACGTTTGCCGGTCAAGTGGCATTGGTGACGGGCGCAGCAGCGGGGATTGGGCGCGCTACCGCGCTTGCGTTTGCCGCCCACGGCCTGAAAGTACTGGTGGTGGACATGGACAGCGCGGGCGGCGAGGGCACGGCTGGATTGATTCGTCAGGCGGGAGGCGAGGCGCTGTTTCTGCCGTGCGATGTGACAAAGGACGCCCAGGTGCAGCAGATGATGGCGCAAGCGGTGGACGCCTACGGCCGCGTCGACTACGCCTTCAACAATGCCGGCATCGAAATCGAGAAGGGCCGGCTGGCCGAAGGCAGCGAGGCGGAATTCGACGCCATCATGGGCGTTAACGTCAAAGGCGTCTGGCTGTGCATGAAGTACCAGTTGCCGCTGATGCTGGCGCAAGGTGGTGGGGCGATCGTTAACACAGCGTCGGTCGCAGGGCTCGGCGCCGCGCCGAAGATGAGTATTTACAGCGCTTCCAAGCACGCCGTCATTGGTCTGACCAAATCGGCGGCCATCGAGTACGCCAAGAAACGCATCCGGGTCAACGCCGTGTGCCCGGCGGTGATCGACACCGACATGTTCCGCCGCGCCCACGAGGCCGACCCGCGCAAGGCCGAATTCGCCGCGACGATGCACCCGGTCGGGCGGATCGGCACGGTCGAAGAAATAGCCGCCGCGGTGCTCTACCTGTGCAGCGACGGCGCGGCATTCACCACCGGGCATTCGTTGGCCGTGGACGGCGGGGTCACGGCGTTCTGATGCGCGAAGCCTTGCGCTGCCCGGCGGGCCGACTGACACCACGCCCCGGTTCGCCAGCAAGCCGGCTCCTACAGTTGATTCAGGCAATTTTGAAATGTGTGGCGTACGCACATCTGTAGGAGCCGGCTTGCTGGCGAAGGTGGTGGGTCAGATTTGGCGATGTTACGGGCTGAGATTTTTCGCGGGCAAGCGCGCTCCTACAATTGATCCGGGCAATCTGGGAATCTGCGACATACGCCAATCCGGGCGATCTCTGAATTTGCGGCGTACGCAAATTTGCTGGAGCCGGCTTGCTGGCGAACGCGGTGGGTCAGGTTTGGCGATGTCATGGGCTGAGATTTTTCGCGGGCAAGCGCGCTCCTACAATTGATCCGGGCAATCTGGGAATCTGCGACATACGCAAATCCGGGCAACCTCTGAAATGTGCGGCGTACGCGCATCTGTAGGAGCGCGCTTGCCCGCGAAGGTGGTTCAGGCAACATCAGTGGCGTTGTCACACCCCGGTTCGCCAGCAAGCCGGCTCCTACAGTTGATCCAGGCAACCTTTGAAATTTGCGGCGTACGCAGATCTGTAGGAGCCGGCTTGCTGGCGAACGCGGTGGGTCAGGTTCGTCGATGTCACGGGCTGATATTTTTCGCGAGCAAGCGCGCTACAGAATCGGCATCGGCATCGGCATGAGCAACGGCGTGCGCCCCGGACTATCTCCGGCGAAGCTCAGACTTGTCGTCGACTTCTCCTTGCAAGGTATTCAGCTAAGCTGCACGAGCTGTCTACCCTCAGGGAATTTCGATGGATCATTTGTGGTTCGCCTATCCGTTGATCAGCGCCTCGGTGCTGCTGGTCATCGACCTCACGCTCTGGCAGTGGCTGCACCCGCGCTGGCTGCGGCGCAAAATGCTCTGCCGGCTGGCGCTGTTTATTTTGTTTAGCATGGCGCTGCTCGACGGCGGGCTGAGCCCGTTGTATCAGGTGCCCGCCGACTGGTCGGTCCCTCGCCATGTCCTGGCCACGATTCTGACCATCGCCTGGTGGCTGTTTGGTGCGAGAACGCTGACGGTGCTTGCCGTGGTCGTCATGGAACCGCGCATCGGGGGCAAAGGTCACCTTCTGCAAGATGTGATGGGCGCGATCATTTTCATCATCGCCGCGGTGGCTGCCGCCAGCTACGTGCTGGACCTGCCCGTCAAAGGGCTGCTGGCCACCTCCGGCGCGGTGGCGATCATCCTCGGCCTTGCCGTGCAGAGTACGCTGGGCGACGTGTTCTCCGGCATCGTGCTCAACGCGACCAAGCCTTTTCGGGTCGACGACTGGATTCGCGTCGACGACATCGAAGGCAAAGTGATTGAGATCGACTGGCGCTCCACCCATCTGCTCACCTCGGAAGGCAGCATGGCGGTGATTCCCAACGCCATGGCCGCCAAGACCCGTATCGTCAATTACAGCCGCCCGGACCACTTTCATTCGGTCACGCTGTCCATCGAACTGTCGACCCGCCTTCGCCCCAGCCTGGTCCTGGATTCCCTCGAAAAAGCCTTGCTCGGTTGCCGCGAACTGTTGGCGCAACCCAAGCCATCGGCGGTGGTGGTCAAGTCCGGTCTGCGCATCGTCGAGTACGAAGTCACCGGCTACGTCAAATCCCGCGACCGACGCGCCGCCGTGCGCAACCAGCTGTTTGATCTGATCCATCGTCAACTGGCCTCCACCGATACCCGCCAGGACCAGCAGCGCCCTGCGACGCGCCAGTCTGCCGTGCTCAACACCGTCAACGCCCTGCGCATGCTCAGCGACGCCGACCGTGCCCAACTGCAAGAGCATATGCACCTGAACGCCTATGCAGCGAAGGACATTGTGCTTGCCGAGGGCGTGGTGCCCGAGGCGCTGTACATCATCGAATCCGGGATCATCTCTGTGTCTCTCCAACGGTCGGACGGCTGGCTGGAAATCGGCCGCATGGGCCCGGGCGAGTTGATCGGCGAGACCGGTTTCGTCGACGCAAGCCCGACGCTGGGGCGTTTTTGTGCGTATACCGACTGCATGATCTACCGCATCGACAAGGCCGATCTGGAACCGTGGCTGGCCGAGCACCCTGAGCTGCTGGGTGCGTTGGCCGGGCTGGCGAAATTTCGCGCCAAGGCGCGTGCGGCGCTGCTGGAGACCAAGCCTGTGGTGGCGGATGCCAGCGGTTTCATGAGCTGGCTGCGCAAGAATGTGAGGCGGTTTGAGGTTACGCGGGGGCCGGGAGCTGATGACAGGAAGGGCTGATGAGTCTCGTGGTTGAAGGCTAGTAACCTGGACGGGGTAACCTGCAAAACAAACCACGACCCATTGGAAGGCCACGCCATGATCGATCTAAGCACCTGGAACCTGACCCTCCCGGTCGGCACGCCTGCCCGCGTCATCGAGACTCCGCGCCTGGTGGACGGTTACTCGGATTCGTACTTTCGCTCCGGCAATACGCTGTGTTTCTGGGCGCCGGTGACGGGCGGGACTACGTCCAAATCGGAGTTTCCGCGTAGCGAACTTCGCGAAACCTACAAGGGCGGGGAACTGCGCAACTGGACCTACCCTGAAGCCGATCACCGGATGACCGCCAGCTTGTCGGTCAATCAGGTGCCGTCGGAAGGCAGGGTGGTGATCGGGCAGATCCACATCTACAAGGGCAAGGGTCCGCTGCTGAAGGTCGAGTATGTCTATGACAAGGCCAAAAAGACCGGCAGCGTGATCGCCAACTACCGCCTCAAGCCGGGCAGCGCGGACACCAAGGTGGTGATTGCCGAGGACGTCGCACTGAGCGAGCGGTTCACTTATGAGGTTCGCTTGAGCTCGGCGGGTTACCTGCATGTGATCGCGCAAGGCAACCGATGGGGCAAGCAGCTCAGTAAAAGCTGGCAGGGCAAGCAGCTGTATTTCAAGGCGGGGGTCTACACCCTGGATAACACCGGCTACAAGAACGAAGGCGGGCAGGTGACGTTCAACACGCTGGAGGCCAGGCACAGCAAGGGTTGACGAGGCACGGCAGAGTGTCCTGCTGGACGAGCGCCAACCCGAATGCACGACTGATTCGGGCCAGCACCTGGCTTTAACGTGATCCTCCCTTGCCGGGGTCACGCACATGAGCTGTCAAATACCAGAGCACCAGTGCCGCTGCGCTGGTCGATGCACCCAAGAGGCAGACCGCGACCCATCCCCAGCGTGCATACACTTGGGTCGCTGCCACCGCGCCGACCGCGCTTCCGACCGAGTAGAAGCACATGTAAGCGCCGACAAGACGGCTTTGGGCGTCAGGGCGCGCGGCGAAGATCAGGCTTTGGCTGGTGACGTGGACGGCTTGCACGGCGAAGTCGAGCAGTATCACGCCGCAGACCAGCGCGATCAGCGAAGTCTGGGCAAAGCCAATGGGTACCCAAGAAAGAGTCAGTACGCACAAAGCAAGGCCGGTGACGCGCTGCCCTAAACCCTGATCGGCCCACCGACCGGCCCTTCTGGCTGCCAGTGCGCCGGCCATTCCAGCCAGGCCGAAAAGCCCGATTGCAGTATGCGACAGCGATAAAGGCGGGGCGCTCAGGGGCAAGACCATTGCCGTCCACAATACTGAAAATGCGGCGAAGATCAGCAACGCCAACAGACCCCGTATCCGCAGGACGGGTTCGCTCACCAGCAGCTTGAAAAGCGACCGGATGAGAGCGGCATATGAGTCCCGAGAAGGCGGCGAAGCGGTGTTTGGGATGGTCTTCCACAGCACTGCGCCAAGGATGAGCATCAGGCCTGAAGACAGAAAGTAAACGGCGCGCCAGCCCGCCAGATCAGCGATCAGTCCGGACGCGAAGCGTGCCAGCAGGATCCCCAACACAATGCCACTGGTGACCGTGCCGACGGCTCGACCCCGTTGGGAGGGCGTTGCCAGCGACGCTGCATAGGCCACCACCACCTGGACCACCACGGCCATCAAGCCCACGACGATCAGGGTGCCCAGTAGCGCCAGCCAGGTAGGCGAAGCGCCGACGCCTGCGAGCGCCAGTGCTGACAGCAGGATCTGACCGAGGATTAGCCGTTTACGATTGACCCGGTCACCCAGCGGGACAATCAGCAGCAAACCCGCTGCATAGCCCGCCTGCGTCGCGGTTACTACGATTCCGATCATGGCTGGCGCCACCCCCAGGCTCTGCGCCATCGAATCGAGCAAAGGCTGAGCGAAATACACGTTGGCAACAGCCAAGGCGCAGGTGACAGCGAACAGCACGGTCAGAGCGGATGAAAGCCCGGTGTGATCATCATCTGCGGGAGTCGTTTGCAAACGTATCTGCGCCGGGTCGAAGCTGGACGACTGACGGGTCAACTGTTCGGTCTCGGCTGTCATAAAGGCTTCCATGTCAGTAAGCTGGTTTCAATTAGCAACTGGATCGGATTCTTGATAATCCAGTCTCTAATTGCAACCAGTATCTCGCCGGCTCTTGAAACAGATCCGGCCAATCAACATCGGAATAACGAGAAATGGCAGAAGAAGCGTCTCCACCCAGCAATGAATGTCCCGTAGCCAGAACGCTGGAGGCCATCGGCGATCGCTGGTCGCTGATGATCATCCGCGAAGCGTTTGACGATGTGCGCCGGTTCAGCGAATTTCAGAAAAACCTGGGCGTTGCCAGGAACATTCTGACGTCGCGGCTCAAAGCACTGGTGGCGACAGGAGTGTTCGACGTCGCACCCGCGTCAGATGGCAGCGCCTACAAGGAGTACGTGCTGACGGATAAAGGGCGGGCCATTTTCCCCGTCGTGATCAGCATGAGGCAGTGGGGCGAACGCTACCTGTTTGCGCCGCAAGAGGCGCGCTCAGTGTTAGTGGACAATGCATCTGGTCAGCCGTTGAAGCCACTTGTCGTGCTTTCTTCGAGCGGCCAACCCCTCGGTGCAGCTGATTGTCACCGAGTGCGGGTGTCAGTTGCGGATGCTTGAGACGGAGGGTACGCGACGCGCAGAGCCATGGTCCGAGTACCTGCGGCAGTCTTGATTAAACGGGCCGCAATAGTGAACCGGGCCTGTAGGCCGCCTGCCTGCTCTGTGGCGATAGCTGCTACCCGCATTGCCGCGCATTCGATCCAACACTCAGAGGAGTTGCCGTACACCGAGCCCCGACATTGGCTGCAGTGGTAATGGCTGACTACTTTCGGCAGGGCAAGTAGCTCGTAAACGACTGATGCGCATATGTAGCTTCTCTGATGCACCTCTTTCATATGCTCATCCTTACCGGTCGAAAGTCACCAGCTTGACCCTCTCGATCTAGTCCGTCGACTGACCGCTTCTGGCCGGATGCGGCCGGTCATAAACCGTTGCTTCTGGTAGACACCATCAGTATTGAGCAACGCAGACAGCACCTTTAGTCTGTTCAGCCGACGGCCTGAAATTCCGTTGGCGGGAAACGGGCAGTCTGAACTCTATTCTGTGATGTGCTTGAGCTCGACGACGTTGATTAGATTGAGTTGCCTGGGGCGCGTGAGCAGCCCCTTGTTGTGCTCTTGATTTCGCCGGCCAGTAGACTGACAGAGGCGCCTGATCGTCGGCAGCTGACACCAGTCCGTCGCCAAGAAGGGCAGCGGCTCGCCGTTGTTCTCTTTTGCATCTTTACTGCTGGGTCAGGCGTTGAACAGAAGTGCCTCCCACCCAGTCCACTGCAGAGGTTAACGAGATGAAAATCGATTTTACGGGCCGTAATAATTTGGTCACCGGCTCTACCAGCGGCATCGGCTTCGCTGCCGCCAAGGGCTTTCTTGAGGCCGGCGGCCAGGTGGTGATCAACGGCCGGAGTCAGGGCAGTGTCGACGCTGCGTTGCATCGACTGGGCCCGTTGGCAGAGAAGGCCACGGGTTTTGCCGGCGACTTGAGTGACGAGACCGCCTGCCAGCAGTTGCTGGCGCAACACCCTCACTTTGACGTCGTCATCAACAACATGGGCATCTTCAATCCGCAGGATTTCTTCGAGATCCCCGACAGTGAATGGCAGCGGTTCTTCGACACCAACGTGATGTCCGGCGTACGGATTTCGCGGGGTTACGCGCCGGGTATGGTGGAGCGCAAATGGGGGCGCATCGTCTTCATCTCTTCCGAGTCCGCGATCAACATTCCGTCCGAGATGATCCATTACGGCTTCAGCAAAACGGCGCAACTGGCGATTTCCCGAGGTCTTGCCAAAAGGCTGGCGGGCACCGGCGTGACGGTGAACTCGGTGCTCCCCGGGCCGACGCTGTCGGAAGGCGTCGCCGAGATGCTGAAGCCTGAAGTTGTAACCTCGGGGAAAAGCGTGGAGCAAGTGGCGGCGGATTTTGTCGTAGCCCATCGCGGTTCGTCGATCATCCGCCGCGCCTCCCATGTGGATGAGATCGCTAACATGATCATTTACGTCAGCTCCGAGCAGGCGTCCTCAACTACCGGCGCGGCGCTGCGGGTGGATGGCGGGGTGGTCGACAGCATTTATTGAGGCCTATCCGGCCTGCATGATCCAGGCACCCCGGCAACCCCGACAGCAGCACAGCCAGCCCCGATTATTGGACCTCCTCTTAGGGTGCGGTGAGCTGTCAGCAACGGCAACATCCGCCGAGCCTGGCTGGGAGACCACCCGTCCTGGGTCGTCTAGGGCGCCGAGCACGGGAACATCCCGAAACGGCAATGGAAAATGCGCTTGACCTTGCTCTGATGGGAAGGTCTAGCGTGACGGCTTCGTATCTGCCCTCATCCAGGATGCCCCCTCATGAAAAAGATTGCCGCCCTTATCAGCGTCATTGCCCTGCTTGCCGTCACAGCCGTCAGGGCTGACCAGACGGAGGACATCAAACAGATGCATGAGGCCTATCGGCAATCAATGGGCGCCATGAAAGACGACATGCATCACGGGATGATGAGTGACGACCCGGACGTTGCGTTCGCGGCAGGCATGCTGCCTCACCACGAAGGCGCGGTTGAGATGGCGGAGATCGAGCTCAAATACGGCAAGGATCCGCAGATGCTGGAGCTGGCGCGCCAGATTGTGGCGGCGCAGGCCGCGGAAATCGCGCAAATGAAGAACTGGCTGAAGGCTCATCCTGCCCAGTAAAGCGGCAAAGTCCCGAGCCCTTGATCGGGAGCGCTGATATCCCAAGGAAAGGTTCTTAGTGGCCCGGCTACCCGCTGAACGTTGGGCCGCTATAGTCGGGCTAGATAGCTGCTCCCGACCCATGTGCGCTACACCTTCATACCATTTTTTCGCTTTGATCCCAATTTCGATAGACGGCGGTGAGCGCGCTGGTAAACGCTTGGATTTCAACCACACTGTTGCGCAGTCCAACCCTCATGCAGTCTGTTCGTTGTCCGGGATCGCACCGCCTCATTGGCTCCCTGGTGGATAAGGAGACTCTTCAATCCCCAGCAGAGAGTCATCATGGCAAAATTCAACGTTAAAGATTTCGGCGCGAAGGGTAATGGCAGCAGTGACGATACGCTCGCCATCCAAAAAGCCATCGATGCCGCCGCTGCGGCGGGCGGCGGACAGGTGTACTTGCCCGAGGGCACTTACATGGTCAGCGCAACGACTGGCAGTTGCCTCGCCCTGAAGAGCAATGTTTCACTGGTCGGCCAAGGCATGGGCGTCTCGACACTCAAGCTGGCGAACGACCTGCCTTCCGCTGTCACTGGCATCCTGACGGCCAACGGCACACACGATGTGGGGGCCAGCAAGCTGACGCTTGATGGCAACCTTCAGCACAACACGGGGTATTTTTCAGGCTGGCTGAATGGCAGCGGGACTAATGTCAGGATCGATAGCGTAGAAGCCAAGAACGCAGCCGGCAACGGTTTCGATTTGCAGGGCACCGATGGTTTGGTGCAGGTAGAGCTGAGCAACAGCGTCGCCCATGACAATGACTACGGTGTGCGCGCCTATGCAATGACTGCCAGCCTGTTGCATGACAATGTCGCCTACGCAAACCGGACTGGTTTCAATGTCGGCGGCGATGTTCAGGTAGTGGACAACGACGCTTATAGCAATACCGACTTCGGAATATTCGTGCAAAGCACCGGCACTACCGTCAAGGGCGGCGAAGTCTACGGCAATGGCGATGACGGAATCCACACCGCGTTCGCCCGTCAGTTCAAGATCACGGGCGTTGATATTCATGACAACAAGGGCAGCGGGATATACATCGCAAGCAGCGTAAACGGCGACGTCTTTTCAAACACAATCCACAATAATTCTCTAGGCAGCCCGGCGGCCGAAATTCAGGTATACGGCGTGACCAAGGTCAGTACCTCCAGCGAATCCCACGACATCCGGGTCACCGGGAATATCATCACTGGCAGCGAACAGTCCACTTACGGCATTCGCGAAAGCAATGCCGTGTTTGACAATTCGTACACGCACAACGTCATCAGTCACATCCAAACAGGCGCCATTGCCGCGCTCGCCAGCAGCGAAGTTTCGGACAATACCGACTCTCTCTACACCTACGGTACCCGCTCAAACGACAAGCTCAACGGTGACATCACTCAAGATGTGGTCTACGGCGGCGCAGGCAATGACACCCTCAACGGCAAGGGCAACAACGACACCCTGATCGGTGGCACTGGCGTAGACAAGCTCACCGGTGGCGAGGGGAATGATATTTTCCGCTTCGATATGGTCAGTGAAAGCTATCGCACCGCGACCAAGTCATATGCGGATGTGATCACCGATTTCGACGTGGCCCATGACAAGATCGACGTTGCAGGTGCCGGTATCGGCTTCACCGGGCTGGGGAATGGCCACAACCACACACTCTTGCTGGCTTACAACGAGGCCAAGAACGTCACTTATCTGAAGAATCTGGACGCGGACGTGCTGGGGCAACGGTTCGAGTTGGCCTTGAACGGCAACTTCCTGCATACCTTCACCAATGCCAATCTGCAATCCGTGATCCAGGGCACCGACGGCAGTGACAAGCTCATGGGAACCAGCGCTGCGGAAACCTTACTGGGCGGTGCAGGCAGGGACACGCTTAATGGGGGCGCCGGCGATGATCGACTCGACGGCGGGGCTGGCGGCGATACCCTGACGGGCGGCGCGGGCGCCGATACCTTCGTGTACGGCAACTTTCGAAACAGCCAGCGTTACGACAATGACGGCACCGCACAGCGGGACACGATCACTGACTTCAACGGGAACGAAAACGACGTCATCGATGTGTCTGCTACGGGTTTCCTTGGCTTGGGCAATGGGCACAACGGTACGCTCAAGGTGGTCGTGAACGCCGCCGGCACCCTGACCGCGCTCAAATCACTGGACGCCAGTGACCGGGACGGGGCGCACTTCGAGTTGCTGCTACAGGGCAACCACGTCGCGGATCTGACCCCGGCTCATCTGATATTCAAGGACTTTGACGGGAGTAAAGTTGTGTCCTCCTCGCCGCTACTGAGCACCGTAGACAGCCATACCGACGCGACGGCCATCAGCCTTATCGGCGTGGCAGAGCATGGGGGCGAGCATCTGGGCTGATCGGCAGGCAGATTGGGTTCGCCTCTCTACGGTATTGGTAAGAAAGGCTCATCTGTCTTTGTATAGATGGGCCTTGGCGAATTCAGTCAGCAGGCAAGTGGTGAGCGCAGGAGCTGCCGATCGAAACCTGGATTTGCCAGGTAGAGTTCATCGACGACGGCTGTCTGTGCCTTCAGGGCTGAGCAGCCCCAACTGCAGCGCCTGCGGCACAACATCAATAAACGCGCGCACCTTTGAATTCAACGCAGAGCGCTCGGTTGCGCACGCGTAGATTTCCAACGGCTCTGACTCCACCCTGGCATCAGCGCAGTCGCCCCATTTTGCCAACGGCACCAGGAGACGGCGCTTTACGAGCGCAAGCACGGCCTGTCTGATGTTGGCCGATTGCGAAGGTCGTTACCGTTAGCTGTGGGTCGGAATTCCGTCCTCATGAAAGGCAGCTATCGACCCAAAGCGGTCGCTTGCGCCGCGCATATGCCAGCTTCGCTTGGTGCTAAACTATCGTGATCTGACACCCTATGGAAATCATGTGTGCCAAGTCATACAGCATGGAATCGAATACTAGCGCTGGCAATTGTTAGTGCAATGGCAACTACCATTCTCGGCTTCTACATAAGTTCATATTTAGAAGACCGCGCGAGTCACGCCTTCGAGCAAGTAAATATTGGCGCTACACAGCAGCAAATCGTGGCTCTTCTCGGGGTGCCAGATGCTGTTCGAGCTTGCGGCGATAGTCTTTGGTGGGGAGACGATACAAAACATCGCGGAGAAAATGACGGGCGTTGTGTCACAGAGGCGCGCTACGACAACTTTTTGAGCACTTGGGCCGTAGGGTATTCTCAGGACAGATACGTCGTTTCTAAATACCATTATTCTTCTGATTGACTGCCAGTATGGTTCATCCCTATACCCGCCTTTTGGGGCACTGCACGCTCTGGGGGTCAATGTGCGCTTCGGGTCGAAACCGGCCAGCCACGACCGGCTGCTTTCGGCCAAAAGCGGTATTCGATACCCTGCCGTCCAGCACAAAAGCCAAGCCTCTCCATCTGTGAAAGCTAGCCTCTAAGGGTGCGCATTATTTCCTCGACCACCGGCTTCGTGTATTTATCGCCGGGGTCAGTCTCCGGCGGGTCGTTACTGCGGAACCATTCACCTTGATCGAATGCTTGGCAAAGCGAGAACGCGGGCTGGGGCATGTCGTTAGTCATACCGACTTCAACAACAGCAGTTATTATCCCGTTCATAACCCCGTCGCAGAAATCATAGAGCAGATATCCTTGTAAATAGGCTTCCGCAACCGCAATGGACAGCTCGTTCAGTACATCATGCGGTGCAACGCCGAAGCGTTCGCAGATGGGAATAAGATCACCCAACGTCAAGCCGTACGCTTCCGCTTTCACGGACAGTTCCCTGAGTTCGATTTTCGGTAACACCATCATCCTAAGCTTCTCCGGTCAGGTGTGAAGGTAGCACTTACAGATGGGCTGCACAGCGCTACCACGGGAAGAACTGTCTGAAGGCTTATGTCTATGAGGTTTGGAGAGCGATAGCAGAGGGCAAGGGTGTGCCATCCTCGTAGCGAACCAATTCTTCTCAGGCGTTCAGCACTAGATTTCCGACCGTACGAATGGCAGATCCTCAGCGAATAGCGAAACTTTCAATGTGTTATCAGAATGCCGGCTCAAAACCTCGGCGCATATTTGATGGTGGCGTTAATAAGCTCTAGTCGCGGATCACGTCCGAAGCAATCAGAATCCGATGTTCCATGTCTCATTCTCGTGTTCGAACGTAACCGGCCAGCTAAACGCCGATACGGGTATCGTGCATCTTCTTGCATACCCGATGCAATTACTCGGGATGAGCACATGGGTTGTAGGGCGAGTACAGGTGGAGAGCTCATGCCTCCGACGACCTAAGCCAAGATAGTTCTGTTGGCCTCCGAGGACAAGCTGGTCGCTGCGTTGCCGCAGGGGCTCGCCCGCCAGCCGCAAGTCCAGCGATTATCGACAGCGCTACGGAAAGTTGCGCGAACATAATAACTTCGCCAGCTGATCCTTTAGCGTCCGTGCGTTTAACGCCCATAACCGCTGATAACGTAAGTAGGGGGCATAGCGATACAAGGACGATAGCCCATACAGCAATAATGATCACTCAAAGCACCCCATCGTTTTAGGGGGCCGACATACCTTCCCAAGTACCACGACTGCGCCGTCAGGCTTACTCAGCGCTTCACACTGGCCAAAAATGGTGCTATGGCATGGCTAAGTAGTGGCTCGGCCAGAGTTTCATAATTCATTACCTGAATATCTCCCTGACATGCGTTTCGCTTGGATTGGTAACTGTCTCCGCTGGGCAGGACTCCTGCGCAGGCCAACTACGTCGTTTTTGACGAAGTAACTAAAAGGCCACTATTCCGCAATGCGCTTTAGTTGTGCCGGAAACGTTAGAGATGCCTCACAACAGTGCCCTTTTCCCTGAGATGCCCGGTTTTTGCTGCAGTAAGCTTTGTATCAGTTTTGAAACAAATTAGTTGCCATCCCGTTCCGGGCAGACTATTTTCTTACGGCGCTCAATAGGGAGCTATCAAATAAAAAGGTGTGCAGGGATGCGAAGGTTCAAGCCGTCCAGTGCTGTCCGTTATTCCGTTAAACCCGTAACCACGACCGCACTTTGCGCGTTGTCTTTTACCTTTGGCTGCTCGGCTTACGCCGACTACGCAGAACAGGGGAAGTTGGGCGATGCGGCCAGTTGGCGCTCGCCAGAATTTCAGAGCGACTGGGGATTGGGCCGTATCCAGGCTGAACAGGCATATGCTGCCGGTATCACCGGCAACGGCGTAAAAATCGGCGCAATGGATTCGGGATTCGACCCCTCTCATCCCGAAGCCAGCCCATCCCGCTACCATGCGGTAACGGCCAATGGCACCTATGTGGATGGTTCGCCCTTTAGCGTCACGGGTGCCATCAACCCTAATAACGACACCCACGGCACGCACGTGACCGGGACCATGGGCGCGGCCCGTGATGGCGTTGGCATGCATGGCGTGGCATACAACGCGCAAATCTATGTGGCCAACACTAACCAGAGCGATAGCTTCCTGTTTGGCCCGAGCCCGGACCCCAAGTACTTCAAGGCAGCCTATGGCGCATTGGCTGATGCCGGCGTGCGGGCGATCAACAACAGTTGGGGTAGCCAGCCGCCGGATGTGACCTACGCGACTTTGGGCGGGGTGCAGGCCGCCTACGCCCAGCATTACAACCGGGGCACTTGGCTGGATGAAGCGGCTAACGTGTCACGCAACGGTGTGATCAATGTCTTCAGTGCTGGCAATACCGGCTATGCCAACGCCAGTGTGCGGTCTGCATTGCCGTATTTCGAGCCAGACCTGGAAGGCCACTGGCTGGCAGTCTCTGGGCTGGATAGCGCCAATGCCCAACGCTATAACCAATGCGGCCTTGCCAAATACTGGTGCATCACCACACCGGGAAGGCTGATCAACAGCACCGTGCCTGGCGGCGGTTATGCGCTCAAGTCCGGTACGTCCATGGCTGCGCCGCACGCCACGGGCGCGTTGGCGCTGGTGATGGAGCGCTACCCTTACATGAACAACGAGCAGGCCTTGCAGGTGCTGCTCACCACCGCGACCCAACTCGATGGTTCGGTCACCCAGGCCCCCAATGGCGCTGTGGGCTGGGGTGTCGTCAACCTGGAGCGGGCGATGCGCGGCCCCGGCCAGTTGCTGGGGACCTTCGACGCCACCCTGGGCGCCGGCCAAACCGATGTCTGGAGCAACGATATTTCTGATCGGGCGTTGATTCAGCGTCAGGCCGAGGACACCGCTGAACAGGCTACCTGGCAGCAAACCGTTGTCAGCAGAGGTTGGCAGAACGGCGTGGCCAGCACCGCCAGCCAACAGGACCAAACCGACTACGCCGTGGGCACCGCCCGTGCTGCTGCGGCGGCTCAGCGCCAGTACCAGGGAAGCCTGATCAAGTCCGGCGCGGGGCGGTTGATCCTTGAAGGGAACAACACCTATCGCGGCGATACCCAGGTCAACGGTGGTGTGCTGTCGGTCAATGGCTCCCTCGCGTCTGCCGTGCAGGTCAATGCCGGTGGCACCTTGGGCGGCAATGGCCAGGTTGGTAACCTCACGGCGATGAGCGGCGGGCAGGTTGCGCCGGGTAACTCCATTGGCACCTTGCGGGTGAACGGTAACGTGACCCTCGCGCCAGGCTCAACCTATGCGGTGGAGCTTTCGCCAACGGCCAGTGACCGCATTGTGGCCACCGGCAGTGCCACGGTGTCGGGCGCCAACATGGCCCTGGCCCTGGCGCTGGACCCGACGCCGCCGGCCTTGAACGCCACGCCTGGCCAAACCCTGGTTGGCCGTCAGTACAGCGTGTTGCAAGCCGCCAATGGTGTGAGCGGGCAGTTCGCTGCGGTCACCGCCAACTACGCGTTCCTCGGTGGCCGGCTGGATTACGCCGCTAACAGTATTGCGCTGAATATCGAGCGCACGGCGGCGTTCGACAGCGTGGCGCAAACCCCTAATCAGGCAGCAGTGGCCTCGGCCGCCGAGCAATTGGGGGCGGGTAATGCGGTGTATGAAAACCTGCTGCTCGCGCCAAATGCCGCCTCGGCCCGGGAGAGTTTCCAGCAGCTGTCGGGCGAGATCTACCCGGCCGTCGCGACCCAGTTGATCAACGACAGCCGCTACGTGCGTGATGCCGTTGGCGAGCGTCTGGGGACCAGCGTGTTCGGTGCCGATGCCAATACCTCGGCGCAAGACAACGTGTGGGTCAAGGCCTTGGGCGCCTGGGGCAAAACAGACTCCCGTGGTGATACGGCTGGCTATACCTCGTCCATCAGCGGTGTGCTGGCGGGTGTCGATGGCGACGTAGGTGAATCCACTCGCCTTGGCCTGGTAGGCGGCTACAGTGACAGCTCGGTCAATATGGGCTCGGGTACCCATTCCCGTGCATCGGTAGACAGCTACCATCTGGGTACCTACTTGGGTCATGAGATCGGCGCTTGGCGCTTGACCCTCGGCGGTGCCTACAGCTGGCACAGGATCGATGCCAGACGTGATGTACAGGTCGGTGGCGCCAGTGGTCGGGAGAAAACCAGGCACGATGCGCAAACCGCACAGGTATTCACCGAAGCGGCGTACCGTATTCAGCTGCAGGCCGCTGTGCTTGAGCCCTTCGCCAACCTGGCCTATGTACACCTGGGCACTGACAGCTTCACCGAGAAGGGAGATGCCGCAGCGCTTGCATCCGGCAGCGATACCCGTGAAGCCGCGCTCGGCACGCTGGGTGTACGGGCGCTTAAAACCATCGCAATCACTGATCGTCAAAAGCTGGACCTCTCCGGCAGCCTGGGCTGGCAGCACAACCTGAGCGATATCGACTCGGAGCAGCACATGGCTTTTGCGGCAGGCGGCAGTAGCTTTGGCATCGAGAGCTCGCCCCTGGTGCGTGACGCGGCCCTGGTGGGCGCCCATGCCCGCATGGCTCTGAGCCGTGAGGCCAGCGTTAGCCTGGACTACAACGGCCAATTGGCCAGCCGTGAAAAAAGCCACGGCATCGGCTTGAGTTTTAACTGGCAGTTCTAAACGCAAAGCGGCAGGGCGAACCAGGTTTTCGCCCGCCGATTGCCTGACGCTAAAGGTTCCAATCTACCCATTGTTGGAAAAAGAACCACGCGGATGCCAAGGCGGCGTTCGCGCGGGGTTTCGTGTGCGCTAACTAAGGACAGTTATATTGATGAAAAAGCCATCCACCACTCGACAGGTTGCTGTCAGCTCCATTCGCCACGCTATTAGGCAAGCCAATCGCGTCTCTTGCGGCGCCCTGGCCTGTTACTTGACCACCCTCGGTGTAGCTCAGGCTGCGCCTTACGCCGAAGCCGGTCAGGCCGGGAATGCCGCCAGTTGGCGCAGCGCGGAGTTCACTGCCCAATGGGGGCTGGGCGCGATCAACGCCGACCAGGCTTACGCGGCCGGTTACACCGGCAAGGGCGTAAAGTTGGGGATTTTCGATCAGCCGGTGTACGCACCTCACCCGGAATTTGCCAGCCCGGATAAAGTAATCAACCTGGTAACCAGTGGCATTCGCGAATATACCGACCCCTATATTCCGGTAAAGGCCGGCGACGCCTTTCGTTACGATGGCGCGCCCACCCCTGACTCAAACGGCCGGTTGGGCAACCACGGCACCCACGTAGGTGGCATCGCTGGCGGCAACCGAGACGGCGGACCCATGCACGGCGTGGCCTTCAACGCCCAGATCATCAGCGCCGACAACGGCGACCCAGGCCCGGAAGACGGCATTGTGCTGGGCAACGACGGCGCGGTTTACCAGGCTGGCTGGAACGCCTTGGTCAATAGTGGCGCGCGCGTCATCAATAACAGCTGGGGCATTGGTATTACCGAGCGCTTTGCCCAAGGCGGTCGCGACCCGGCCTTCGCGCACTTTACCGTGCAGGACGCGCAGCTGCAGTTCGATCAGATCCGACAGATCCTCGGCACTCGCCCGGGGGGCGCTTACCAGGGCGCCATCGATGCCGCGCGCAGCGGCGTGGTCACCATTTTCGCCGCAGGCAACGACTACAACCTGAACAACCCGGACGCCATGGCCGGGCTGGGGTATTTCGTGCCAGAGATCGCCCCAAACTGGCTGACCGTTGCTGCGTTGCAGCAAAACCCCAACGCCACGACCGCCGGCGCCACGCCTTACATTTTGAGCACCTTTTCTTCTCGTTGCGGCTACACGGCCAGCTTCTGCGTGTCGGCACCCGGTACGCGGATCTACAGCTCCGTGCTCAACGGCACCAGCTTGCAAGACCTCACCGTGGGCTGGGCCAACAAAAACGGTACCTCCATGGCCGCGCCCCATGTGGCGGGCAGCATGGCGGTACTGATGGAGCGCTTCCCCTACATGACCGGCGCACAGGTGGCCGACGTGTTGAAAACCACCGCCACCGACCTCGGCGCGCCTGGCGTGGACGCGCTCTATGGCTGGGGCATGATCAATCTGGGCAAGGCCGTCAACGGCCCGAGCATGTTCGTCACCGAGGCGGATATTCCTGCCGAGTTTCGTATCAGCGGCGCCTATGGCGACAGCCAGTTCGTCGTCAACCTGCCAGGCATAGGCGCAGTGGTCGATGCGGGTAAACCGACCCAGCGCCTCTGCAGCGGGCCACAATGCGGGCGTGACGTGTGGAGTAATGACATATCCGGGCACGGCGGCTTGACCAAGCTGGGTATCGGGACCTTGGTGCTGACCGGCGCCAACACCTACAGCGGCCCAACCCTGATCAATCAAGGGCGCCTGGCGGTCAATGGTTCGCTGGCCTCGGCGGTGACCGTCAACGACACCGGCATACTGGGCGGCAACGGTCGGGTGGCGTCTCTTACTGCCAACCGTGGCGGTACGGTGGCGCCGGGCAATTCCGTGGGCACCTTAAATGTGGCGGGCGACCTTAACCTGGCGCCCGGCGCTGTGTATGCGGTGGAGTTGTCGCCCACGGGTAGCGACCGCATCATCGCCGGCGGGCAGGCTACGGTGAGCGGCGCGACCATGGCCCTCTCGCTGGAAAACGGCGCCGGCTTCACCACAGGCGAGGTCAACAGCCTGGTGGGCCGACAGTTCAGCGTGCTGCAAGCCGCTGGCGGCGTGCAGGGCCAGTTTGGGGCGGTGCTGGACAACTACGCTTTTCTGGATGGCAGTCTCGCCTACGGCGGTACGGGAGTCGCCTTGGCCCTGGAGCGCAACGCGGACAGCTTCGCCAGCGCCGCGCAAACCGCTAACCAGGCCAACGTAGCGGCTGCTGCCGAGCAACTAGGGAGCGGTAACGCGGTGTATGACGAGCTGCTGCTGAGCCCCGATGCGGCTACGGCTCGGCGGGCCTACACCCAGTTGTCCGGCGAAGTGCATCCGGCCATTGCCACTCAGTTGATCAACGACAGCCGCCAGGTACGCGATGCCGTGGGTGATCGCCTGCGCGTCGAAGGGCTGTACGACCAGCCTGCGGCGGGTGTTGAAGACAACAACTGGTGGGTGAAAGGCCTGGGCGCGTGGGGCAAGAACGCCGGCAGCAGCGACAGCGCCAGTTCTACCTCATCACTGGGCGGTCTGCTCGCCGGTGTCGACGGTTTGGTGGCTGAGCATACCCGGCTGGGCGCCATGGTCGGTTACAGCGATACCTCATTGGGCATGGGCGACGATACCCACTCGCGGGCTTCAGCCGACAGCTACCATTTGGGTGCCTACATCGGCCATGAAGAAGGTGCGTTGCGCCTCACCGCTGGCGCGTCCCATAGCTGGCACCGCATCGACGTCAAGCGTGACCTGCAGTTGGGCAGTTTGGCCGACCGGCAGAAGGTCAAGCGCGATGCGCAATCGACCCAGGTATTCACCGAAGCCGCTTATCGTCTCAACCTGCAACGCCTGGCGTTGGAACCCTTCGCTAACTTGGCTTACGTGCACTTCGATAGCGACAGCTTTACCGAAAAAGGGGGTGCCACGGCGCTCAAGGGGAGCGACGACACCCGCGACACTGTGCTCTCCACCCTTGGCGCACGCGCCGGTAGCCGTTTCAATCTGAACGACACTCAGAAGCTGGATGTGTCCGCTACCTTGGGTTGGCAGCATAACCTGAGCGATACCTCGGCCGAGCAGCATCTGGCCTTTGCCAGCGGGGCGAATACCTTTGCCGTGCAAAGCGTGTCGATGGACCGGGACGTTGCCGTCGTGGGCGCCCGCGCCAGCCTTGCCTTGAGCCGGGATGCGCGGATCAATCTGGACTACAACGGCCTGTTGGGTGCCCGGGATAAAACCCACGGGGTAGGGCTGTCGCTGGATTGGCAGTTCTAACCTCACGCGCCGCCTGAAAGCCTGGGCAGGCTTGGGTGCTATCGCCTAAGCCTGCCCCCAAGGCTGCCAACAACGTGCTGCGGGCCAGCGAAGCAGCAGGCCCGGCGATCTGGGCATGGAAGGATGTCCGCGTCTGGTCGAAAGCAGCGACTCGCAAGCGTGTAGAGCATTGGGGCGCTCAGGCTCGGCACAGAGCTAAACGCCACTCAGGTTGGGCGTCATGACTACGCGACGATGGCTGAGCAACCGCCGTATCGTTAGTGGAACCCGCAGGCAGCGACCCAGTCCAACGTCCATGTCAAACCAGCACGAGCACATGGCAGTGGTATCAACGGTTTTAGTCGTGGAAGATGACTGGCTCATCCGCAGTTTGATACATGAAATTCTGGAGATGGAAGGCTTCGAGGTAGTAACAGCAGAGACAGGCGATGACGCTTGGCACTGGTTGTGCGAGACCTTGGGAGGGGCAGACCTTCTGCTGTCCGACATCCATCTGCCTGGTGGGCTGAACGGAATCGGTTTGGCTAATCGAGTGCAGGCTCATTGGCCGCGCATACCCGTGATCTTGTCCTCCGGTGGAAAAGGGCAACAAATCCTGGAGTCTGGATATGCTCCGCTGTTCATCCCCAAGCCTTGGCATTCTCAAGATATCGGCACAATTTGTCGGCGTGCATTAGCCCTGGCAACACCTCGCCAGTGATCCGGCCGATCCAATGGCTCGTTCACCCAAGCCGATCGCGCGCACAACGTCCCGAACATCAAAACCGAATGCCTTCGTCTCCTTGAGCGGCGCAATGGCCGTTCAAACCGAGGAGCGCCGATACGAAGTTATCGGGAGCCGCGCGATGAGCCAAAACTCAGGTGGGGCACTCACCGTAGCAGGGGCTGCCAATCTGCGGATGACAACACCCGGCTTACCGGCACGGTCGACGTTTATTCACGTGGGTAATTCACAAAGCTCCCCACCATCCTGTGCCAAGCGTTTCAAATATTGATCTGCATCCAGAAGCTGGTAGGGAAAGTAGAGACCGGGGAGCGGGGCAGGCTGGCCATCCAGCCCAAGCAACCGCTCCAGCAGCATTGCCACGCTGAGGCCGGTGAGGGCGGCAGCGCCTCTTGGATGGATAACTGCATGACGCGTGCGCAGGTGTTTCCCGTGCAGATCCTCGCCGGTAAGCTCGATGATGATCTCCGTCGACATTGGCTGACCTCGGCGTCGGGTCGAGCTAACGCCGATGGCGAGATTGAATTGGACATTGGGCGCCCCGGTCGCGGCAGCCAAGCCGGCAACGTCGATAGAGGAGAAGCCGCTGCCTTCGATCGGGGTACCATCCACCGCGTTGAAGGTGACCTTGGCATCCTGTCCGTCGCGCCAGATGTAGGCTTGATCGCGTCTGCTCAGCGCCGCAGGCAACATTTTGCTCAGATGCTCGAAATCCTTCGCGACAGTCGGGCCCCCAGTGTCTTGCTCATCGACTAGCGCGTTGATCACGATGTCTTGAACGCGGCTGAAAGCGTTGGCGATGCTAAGCGTCGCCACTGTTGTCGCGCCGACCATCCACTCGTAACCGAGCACAATGGGCGCGATGTCAGGCTTGTGCATGTAGGTTGCGATTTGCGGCGCTATCTCGAAAACCCCGGAGGAGATACTCAGATGCGGCACGCCACGTTTTTGGGCGTAACGCAGGCCGGCAAGGGAATGATCCATGTAAAGGACCACCACGGCGCTAACCTGGCGATCGCCGAGGCCCAAATCATCGGCTGCCGGGTCAATCACTATCCCCTGCGCCCCGCCGAGTTGCTCTGCCGCTTGCTGGGCCTTGGCAAGATCGCGGCCGCCGATCAGCAGTGAAATCCCGGGATGAGCAGTGCGTAACGCTTGAGCGGTGCGGTGGCCTATTGCGCCTGAACCGCCCATGAAAAGTATCGGATGCAATGACATCGTGTGTTCTCCTTTCGGTTAACCTACTGTTGGTAGGAAACCTAACACGAGTGTTCTTTTCCGTAACCTACCATCGGTAGCTTTCCTGTCTTTGAGGATCAACGTGGAAAAAGTCAGCACCCCTCCGGCAAGCGGCACAGGCTCGCGTCGGCTGTCAAAAGCCGAGCGCAGGCGACAATTGCTCCAGACCGCACTGCTGATCGTGCGCGAGGAAAACGCCGACAGGCTGACCCTGGGCCATTTGGCGGTCCGCGCCGGCGTCTCAAAACCGGTGGTATACGACCATTTCAGCACCCGCTCGGCGCTCTTGATTGAGCTCTACCGATGGATCGATACCGAGCGGGTTGATGCCTTCCGCAATGCCATGGCGAGCAGTCCGCAGACTTTGGAGGAGACCGCGCAGGTGCTCGCCAGCGCCTATATCCATTGTGCGGCGGACCATACCGACGAATTTCACGTCGTGGGAGCTGCGCTGGCAGGCAGCAGCGATAAAGCGGCAGTGTTCCAAGAGTTGCTGGACAACTGCGTGCGCATGTTTATAGCTGTGCTGGAGCCCCATGCAGGGCTGTCATCTGAAGAAATGGAGCGTGTCTGCACCGCCCTGGTGGGAGCAGGCGAAGCGCTCTCGGGGGCAACAGTGCGAGGACGTCACACCGTCGATGAGGCGATAGACACTCTTTCGTCGCTAATCCGGGGTGCGTTTCGACGGTAGTGTTGTTCGGCAAAGATGAGTCAGAGCGAAAATGCCGTCCGCCCTCATCATTCAATCGCCGATACCGGCCAGGGGACATACCTGAGCTGCTCGTTCAGCCAGCAGACTACGCAGTTTGTGCATTTCGCTGATTCTTGCGTCCAGTAAAGCGATTTTCTCTTCAAACAACTGGGCGATGTGGGCCCTTGATGTCCCCTCGCTGTTCCATAAAAGTGGCAAGTTTTCACCGATCTCTCTAAGTGAAAACCCGAGGTGCTGAGCTAATTTGATGTACCCGACGATTTGCAGCGTTTGCTCTGAATAGAACCTGTAGCCGTTCGCCGCTCGATGCGGCTTGATCAGACCCTTCTCTTCATAAAATCGTAGCGCATCGACTGATACCCCCGTGTGCGCAGCCACTTCCCCGATTTTCATCGATCAATTCTCTGGTTGACTCTGGACCTAACACGAGGCTTTAGCCTGCGGGCTCGAACTGTGAGGGTTGACGATGATCAGCGTAAATAAAAATCTGCAAATTGTTCGGGCCAGCGCCATTTACGACCTGATCGTTACGGCAGGATTCATGACACCCTGGACGGCATCCTTGATGTTTACAGGATTCTCGGCGCTGTCGGATGCATTGGCGTTAAACCGGGCAGTATCGACACCGGACATTACTGCCATGCTCTTCACGAATCTTCTGGGCTCTGTAGTGGTTATCTGGTCGGCCTGGCGCTTGATGCAACCCAGCCGCACTGTTGGCTTATATGACGCGGTGGCACGAATGCTATTTGCGATCTGGCAGCTCCTCGCGGTGGCTAAAGGAGCCAGCTTCCTTATTCTGGGTTTTACCTGCTTCGAGATAATATTTGCCATCGCGCAGATCCTCCCAGTGACCCACCAACGCGGGGCCAGAGAGAAGGCAATTCCACAGCGTCCACAGCCCGATCCGCGGTAGCTGATCATGCGGTTGGCTTTAACGGCAGGGGGCTTGCGACCCCTGTCAAACACCCACCCCACGGATGACAGATCAGCCTCCGCTAGCGGCAGCTTCGCCGACCTAAGCGTCAGGCTCCTTGTTTGCGAGCCTGATGGCCGTCGTCACGTGTGGAACCGCGTAAGCCCTGTACCAATGAGTCATCCCTTCAATCGCTTTCTTGGCGGGTGCCGTGTCGGCTGCTCCAACCAGTTCCGCGCAGGCCTGAGCCATTGAGACGAGAATGCGGGCGGCTTCAGGAACGTAGGGGAGGTCATTTCCAGCTTCGTGACGCTCACGAATGATCTGATAGCGAATGTTCTCCGGGAGCGTCCAGGCACTGATCAGAAACTCCTGAACGGAGTAATCGACGCCTTTGATCTGGACCGTCGCGCAACGATGGTCTTCGCTGAACCCCGCTGTTTCGATCTGCTCGCAGCTGTCGATGACAGTGTTCATCATTTCTCGAATTTGTTGCCAGTCAGTTCTCATTGGATCTTCTCTCAAACCGTCATTTTTGAAGAATTGGTTGGGCTGGCTCTTTCAGACAGGTGAGGGGCGCCCTCTGAAGACATGACTTCGGTTCGCTCACGCACCCAGAATAAGGCGCCTGAGCGTTGCGTTAGAGCGTGCGCATCGGAGCGTATATGTCCTCATGCTAAACAAAGTTCATCTCGGCCGCATGCTTCCCGCACGTCAACTGTCGCTGCAGACGCGGTGCGTTGTTTGAGCCGTATGTAGTTTGGCTAATGGCGCAGCACAGGGGCAAACTAACCAGACAGTATCCCGGCACATAACTTGCTCTTCTTGTCCTCATCGCCTGGCGGAACTCCCCATGCTTCATTCCCACCTCACTACCCTTAACGCGGTCTCCTTGGTCCTGAGCACTTTCACGGCGCAGGGATGGTCCGCCGAGGCGCTGCTGGCCGGCAGTGGTATCTGCGCAACGGATTTGAGCCGCGCCGACACACGTATCGCCACGCATCAGGAGATGCAGGTGTGCGCCAATGCTGTCGCTTTGCGGCGCGATATAGGCCTGATCGTGGGCTTGCGCATGCATGTATCGTCTTACGGCATGCTCGGTTATGCATTGCTCACCAGTGCCACTTTCGGTGACGCGTTACGTCTGGCCCTGCGTTATCCCGCTCTCTTGGGAACGCTCTTTGAGCTGAGCCTGGAGGAGGAGGGTGAGTGTGTCTGGTTCACCGCCAGCGATTACCGTGAGAATCCGGCTCTGACCGCTTTCAACGTTGAGCTGTGCCTGGGTTCACTGAAAGTCATTTGCGATGACCTGCTCGGCCACTCGTTGCCTTTGCTGGGCGCTCGTTTTGAGCACACTGCGCCAGATTACCAAGCGCGCTACGCCGAGTGTTTTGACTGTCCGTTACAGTTTCAGGCAACCGCCAATGCGTTTGCCTTTGATAAACGCTGGCTGGCCCAGCCCTTGCCACTGGCCGACACGGTGACCCACCAGGCCATGGTCGAGCGCTGTCGCAAACAGAATACGGAATTCACTGGGCGTGAGGCCTGGCTTGGGCGGATCCGTCAGTTACTGGCTGCTCAACTGCATGCTGCGCCCGGGCTGGAAGGGCTGGCTCAACAAATGAACTGTTCGGCGCGCTCTCTGCGTCGTCATTTGCATGGCATGGGCTGCAGCTATCAGGAGCTGCTCGACGAACTTCGTTTCGAACGCGCCAAACAGTTGCTGGCGCAGGACCGGTGGCCCGTCCACCGGATCGCCGAGGCGCTGGGCTTCAGTGAAACTGCAAGTTTCAGGCACGCTTTTGTGCGCTGGAGTGGGGTGGCGCCGAGTCAGTTTCGAACATGATGCCTCGTTGAGGGGCGATTTACGGACAGAAAGTCTGGCCATATTTGTCCCCTTTTGGCCGCGTCTGCCGTTCTCCTAAACTGCGGCTGCCGCAAGACTGCATCACCGATACAGTCTGCGGAGAACACCAATGCTGACGATCTACTCTGATGATCATCATCTGCACCATGGACGCTGTGAACTAATGGACGGGCAGTTGATGCCCTGCTTCGAAATGCCTTCTCGGGCCGACCATGTGTTGCAACGGGTCGAGGACCGTCAGCTGGGCCCGGTCCTGGCGCCGCAGGATTTTGGACTGGAGCCGCTGCAGCGAATCCACAGCCGCGACTATCTGGAATTCTTCCAGGGTGCGTGGACGCGTTGGGCCGAGTTCGGGCAGGACGGTGACTTGCTGCCCTACACTTGGCCGGCACGCACGTTGCGCCGGGTATTGCCCTCCAGCCTGCATGGGCAGCTGGGTTACTACAGCTTCGATGGCGGCGCACCGATTACCGCCGGGACCTGGCAGGCAGCGTACTCGGCGGCGCAGGTTGCGCTTACCGCTCAACAGGCGATCCAGCAAGGCGCCCGCAGTGCTTTCGCTTTGTGCCGTCCGCCGGGACACCACGCAGCCAGCGATTTGATGGGCGGTTATTGCTACCTCAACAACGCCGCCATTGCCGCCCAGGCCTTTCTTGATCAGGGCCACAAAAAAGTCGCGATTCTGGATGTGGACTACCACCACGGCAATGGTACCCAGTCGATTTTCTACGCACGCAGCGACGTGCTGTTTACCTCGATCCACGGTCACCCTGAAGCGGAGTTTCCGTTTTTCCTGGGCTACGCCGACGAGCTGGGTGAAGGCGCAGGCGTAGGCTTTAACTTCAACTACCCTCTGGCCGCCGGTGCTGACTGGGCAGCCTGGAGCGCAGCGCTTGAGCAAGCCTGCACAGAAATCGATCGCTACGGCGCCGAAATCATCGTCGTATCCCTGGGCGTGGACACCTTCAAGGACGACCCGATCTCGCAATTCAAACTCGACAGTCCCGATTACCTGGCGATGGGCGCACGCATTGCCCGCTTGGGCAAAGCCACGCTCTTCGTGATGGAGGGCGGCTACGCGGTGGAAGAAATCGGCATCAATGCCGTCAACGTTCTCGAAGGTTTTGAGGGGATTGCTCAATGAAGATGCTCAAGTCGATCTTGCTATGCGCGGCCTTTGTCAGTGGGGTGGCCCACGCCGAAGAGAAAACCCTGCGGGTCTACAACTGGTTTGACTACATCACGCCCAAGGCGCTTGAAGACTTCAAGTCGCAGCACCCCGACATCAAACTGGTGTACGACATCTTTGACACCAACGAAGCCTTGGAAGCCAAGCTACTTACCGGCAATTCCGGGTATGACGTGGTGGTGCCTTCCAATGTGTTCCTGGCCAAGCAGATCGAAGCCGGGGTGTTTCAGCCGCTGGACCGTAGCCAGTTGCCGAATTGGAACCACCTGGACCCCAAGTTGATGAAGCTGATCGAAGCCAATGACCCGGGCAACAAGTTCGCAGTGCCCTACATGTACGGCACCATCCTGATTGGCTTTAACCCGAGCAAGGTCAAGGCTGCGCTTGGCGACAATGCCCCGGTGGACAGCTGGGACCTGATTTTCAAGGAAGAGAACATCAGCAAGCTTAAACAGTGTGGCGTCGCGCTGCTCGACTCGCCGTCCGAGATCCTGCCGTTGGCCTTGCAGCACTTGGGGCTGGACCCAAACAGTGAAAATCCCAAGGACTATGCCAAAGCCGAAGCGCTGTTGATGAAAATCCGTCCCTATGTCACCTACTTTCACTCCTCCAAATACATGGCCGATATTGCCAACGGAGACATTTGTGTAGCGGTCGGGTACTCCGGCAGTTTTTCCCAGGCCGCCAACCGCGCCAAAGAAGCGAATAACGGGGTAACGGTGGACATGCGCCTGCCCAGGGAGGGAGCACCGATCTGGTTCGACATGCTCGCCATCCCTAAAGGTGCCAGCAATCCGCAGGACGCTTACACATTCATCAACTACTTGTTGCAGCCCGGTGTGATCGCGCCGATCAGCGATTTCGTTGGCTACCCGAACCCGAACAAGGACGCAACGGACCAAGTTGACCCTTCGATCCGCAACAACCCCAATCTGTACCCGACCGAGGCGGCGATGACCACGCTGTACACACTCAAACCTCTGGGGCGTGATGCGGAACGCGCCAGGACACGGGCATGGACCAAGATCAAGTCAGGCACTTGATGATTTGCCGATGGGAGCTGGATGATCAGGCTTTCACCCAAATCCTGCACACTGATGGTGGTTTGATCGTCGGCCGCTGAGCCCAGGGGGAGCGCGTCATGCGCTTCCCTCATCCCGGCGTTACCGATGCCAATCGCAAACATCCTGGTTACGCGAGAGGGTCGTGCTCTCATTTGAGGGGCGATTGAACTCCGCCCTTTGCCGCATCCAGCAACTGATGCAGGCGTAAAGCATCGCTGAACGTCGCCGCTGCGTCGGTGCCCTCCGCAACGTCCTGCGCATAGGCGTGATAGAGCTCTGCAAGTTCAAGCACGGCAGAGGGCAACGCCGAGACAGGCAGGCGCTGGTACTGCTCAGGCACCGGCAACACTTCTAGCGTCAGGTTATCGCCATGTGCGCCCTCGATGACATAGTCATCGCCAACATCGCCAAACGCCGAGCGGTTGGTGATTTTGAGGTCGCCCTGATCGCCAGTGATATCAATCTGCACACCGGAGCCATTCCTCTTGCCGCCTTCAATGTGAATAGAGACCACGCCCCCATCCTCTAACATGCCGCTTAGCACTAATTGGTCAGGCGCAGTACTCGGCAGCACCTCTGCGGTCTCCTTGATGGTCACCTGCGCAAACTGGCTGACCATCAGGCCTGACACGCTGAGCGGCCAGCCAGTCGCGGTGAAGAGCATGTCGAGAAAATGACCGGCATAGATCGCAATCACACTGGAGAAGTTTTCCTCGGCTGCGGTCCAGCGAAGCGCATTGGGTCGCACGGCCTGGAAGTAATTCATGCTGACGTGCATGCGCACGGACCGTACTTTGCCGACATACCCTTGCCGCAGCAGATCCTGCAAGTAACGATTGTGCGGCGCGTGGCGGCGTTGCAGCCCGACGATGTGTCGTACGCCCGCCTTGTGAGCCAGTTGCAGCAAGTTCTGAGAATCAGCAGTGGTGGTCGTTAATGGCCATTCGCAATAAACATCCTTGCCCGCAGCAATGGCGGCTTGTACGGTTCTTTCATGCTGGGGCGCAGTGTTGAGCACCACTATCAGATCGACTTCAGGGTTGTTGACCAATGCTTCGACTGACCCCGCAATGTCGGGTATGGAATATTCGTCGGCCGCCGCTTCAGCCCGCTCACGCCGTTCACTGTAGACCGCCTGCAAGTGGTATTGGGGCAACAGATCAAGTATGCGCAGGTGACCATGGCGAGCCCAGTTGCCTACGCCAATGATGCCGACGCGAATCGGTGATTGCCTGGATGTCATGGGAAAGCCCTCGCAAGGTAATGGTTGTCGAGGCGGAGTGTATGGAGCGAGCGCCTGGGGAAAAACCGGCCGGAAGGCAGAACACTCCGGACACCGATGGCGCTAATGCAGGGGCTATACCTCGTTCGATTGTGGAACTATTGATCCGCAGTGACTGGAGCCCTGCACTGTTTTTCGCTGCCTGGTCGATACCTAACATGGCGCCACTTATTCCTTGTGGAGCTGGCCCATGAACGATTGCAAAGCACTACCTGCTGCCTCAGCGCAACCTCTGGAAAACGTTCCTTCCTCACGCGACTGGTTGTCGGTGTATTCCGTTGCCCTTGGCGCTTTTGCTTTCGTCACGACTGAATATCTCCCGGTAGGGGTGCTACCGCAGATTGCCGACAGCCTCAGCGTCAGCGAAGGGGTTGCAGGGCTGATGGTCACCGTGCCGGGTGTTGTCGCCGCGTTGTCAGCACCGGCAGTCATGCTTGGCGCGGGGCGTATGAACAGACGTCACTTGCTGCTGCTATTGACGCTCCTGCTGGTGGCCTCCAATGCGGTGTCTGCATTGGCCCCGTCCCTGGCGATCATGTTGCTGGGGCGCGGGCTGCTGGGTATTGCGCTGGGGGGATTTTGGGCGGTGGCCATTGCGGCGGCGGGGCGGCTGGTCAATCAGTCGAAGGCAGGAAAAGCCACCGCGTTAATCTTCGCTGGCATCACATTGGCTACGGTATTGGGGGTGCCGTTCGGGACGTTCGTCAGCACGCTTTTTTCTTGGCGCATGTCCTTTGCCGCTACAGCAGGGCTCGCCTTGCTGGCGCTGATTGCTCAAGGCCTGACGTTACCGTCATTGCCTTCAACCGAAGGCCTGAACTGGCGCGCGCTCGTGGCATTCGTGTCGCGCAGCAATGCGCGTCGGAGCATGTGGCTGCTGGGCACTGTGGTAGCCGCTCATTTCACCGCATACACCTTCATCGCTCCCTTCCTTGGTCATGACGCTGGCTTTTCACCAACGGCCATCACTGCGATCCTGTTGGGTTTCGGCCTGGCCGGCATGCTTGCCAACTTCGCGATGGCCGGGACCATCACGACCCATTTGCGTGCCTCGTTGGGCGCCGTGGTATTGCTGATGGTATTAGCCCAGCTCGCCTTGCCTGAGTTGCAAGGGATGGCCGTTTCGCTGGCGGTCCTGGTCTGGGGAGTCGCATACGGTGCGATCCCTCTGGGCGTGAGTAGCTGGATGCAGCTGACATCGCCCCACTTGCCAGAGGCGAGTTCGGCAATGTTGGTGACGACCTTCCAGATTGCCATTGCTTCAGGTTCCCTTTTCGGCGGTGTGATGGTCGATCATGCCGGTGTGCCGTCGGCGCTGTGGCTGGGCGCGGCGATCGGTTTGCTTGGGTTGGGGGTGATGCTCAGTTTTGGCATCAAAAAAACGCCCATCGCCGAATCGCTGTTGCGGTGAATTCAAGTTTTTAGAATGTTGTCTTTGAAATAGTCGATCAACACTCGCAGCCTCGGAGCTGTCTGCTTCGAGGCAGGCCAGAGCATCCACAGGTTGCCGGTGTGGTCGGTGTAATCCTCCAGTACCACCTTCAGCCTGCCGTCTGCCAACGGTTCATGGATCGAAAAATCCGGCAAGCAGGCTATACCCACCCCATCTATCGCCAGGTAAGTGAGGGGGTCCATCGTCGTGCACGTTAACGCCCGCGCCAGATTCGGCTCTATGTGCGTGTCGTGGACGCGCAACGGCCAGCGCTCGACCAACCCGGTGGCCGGAAACTTGTGCAGCAGGCAGGTGTGACTGATGAGGTCATCGGGATGCGCAGGGGTGCCGTTGCGCTCCAGGTACGCGGGCGAGGCCACCAATTGGAGTCGGTAGCCTCCGAGCTTGCGTGCCATCAGCCGCGAGTCTTGAGGCGCCCCGGTTCGGATAACCGCATCGAAGCCTTCCTCAATCACATCCACCATCCGGTCGGACATGTCTACTTCCAGCTCGATGTCAGGGTAGGTGCGCATAAACCCGGCAAGGACGGGCATGATCAGCACGTTCTGAATCGGCACACTTATACGCACCTTTCCCCGGGGTGTAGCGGACAACTCGAGCAGCTCCATTTCTGCGGCTTCGACCTCGCTGAGGATACGCTTGCAGCGGTCGAGGAAGAGCTCGCCTTCGGTGGTCAGGGTGACACTGCGCGTGCTGCGATGGAACAACCGGACACCGAGGCGCTCTTCCATGCGCGCCACGCTTTTGCCCACAGCAGATGAGGAGATTTCCAGAAGTCGCCCGGCTGCGGTAAAGCTGCGGGTTTCGGCCACATTGATGAAGGCTGTGATGCCGCTGAGGCTGTCCATCATTTCAAGTGTGCTCGGTACGGAAGGAGGGCTGATGGAGAGTAAAGGCGGGCGAGGAAATAGGACAGAAAAGAAGATGAAATCAGGAATGGGTGTCGGTCGCGGTTTCCATACGGGCGGTTAAACGCAGAACTACGACCATAAACTGTGCCGCCAGGTCGTCAGTGGTAGCTACCGGTTGGACCCAGGTCGCGCACCCCGGCTGTTTTATGGGCGCCAGCATTACGGCCAAAAAGTCCGAAGTGTTGGGAATCCCAGCCCATTTATTCCCTGCGGATAATCGCATTAACTGATGCCAAGCGCCCCGGACCGGAAAGGCCAGACGGCTACGACCCGGGCAGATATCCAAAGACTCTTCTTGCTTTTCACATCGAGGCAATCATGTCCAAACTTCATTCATCCGTTAATGTAGGGCCGTTCACCTTTACCCACCGCGTTGTATTGGCACCGCTTACCCGCATGCGCGCCGAAAAAGGCGCTCGTCCTGGTGCGCTGATGGCCGAGTATTATGCTCAACGCGCTTCCGAAGGCGGTTTTCTGATCGGTGAAGCCACCATCGCCGTGCCAAACGGTAACGGCTATCTCGGCGCGCCGGGTCTGTTCGACGACAACCAGATCGCGGGCTGGAAACAGATCACCGACGTCGTGCACGCCAAAGGGGGCAAAATTTTTCTGCAGCTTTATCATGCGGGTCGCCAGTCCCATGTCGACGTGCAGCCTGCGGGCAGTATTCCTGTTGGCCCATCGGAAATCCTGCACGGCGGCGTGGCGTATACCGCTGATGGATGGGTACCCAATACCCCGAACCGCGCGCTGACACTCGTCGAAATCGCGGGCTTGGTAGAAGACTTCAGGACCGCTGCCGAACGCGGTGTGAAAGCCGGTTTTGACGGGGTAGAACTGCACGGCGCCAATGGTTATCTGGTCGACCAGTTCCTGCAGGACAACAGCAACCAGCGCACTGATATTTACGGGGGATCGTTCGAAAACCGGGCGCGCTTCCTGTTGGAGGTGACTCAGGCGCTGATATCCGTGTGGGGCAGTGATCGTGTAGCGGTCCGTGTTGGGCCAAGCGGCACTTGGGGTGATATGGGCGACAGCGATCCGGAAGGCCTGTTCTCCTACGTTGCACAACAATTGGCGCCGCTGAACCTTGCCTACCTGCACCTGATAGAGCCGCGCATCCTTGGCAATATCGAAGACGAGAACGCCGACCCGACGCCGGTCGCTGCCAAATTGATGCGCAAACACTACAAAGGCGTAATCATTGCTGCCGGTGGCTTTAACGGCGAGTCCGCCGAGGCCATCATCCAGGAGGGCAACGCAGACCTGGTTGCTTTCGGTCGTCACTTCATCGCCAACCCGGATTTGCCAGAGCGCCTGCGGCACAATCTGCCGCTCAACGCTTATGACCGTCCAACCTTCTTTGGCGGTACCGAGGTGGGTTACACGGATTACGAGTTCTATAGCGAAGAGGTGACTGCGTAATGCCTTGCGCCACGGGAGGCTACTCCCTTGGCCTTCGGCCATTTGCGGGCGCGCGGCCAGTTCACCGACCCGCGCCTGCGTGCCCCGCTGGATTCAAGCCCGTCAGTGCTCTACATTGCTCTGCATTGCCATCCGTCGAGCCATCCCGAAAATGCCTGCCTCCCGCCCAACCCTCTACCCTCAAGCCCTCCGCGCTGGCGACGCCGTAGCGCTGTTGTCCCCAGCCGGCCCGGTCGCAGAAGCCCGGGTGGAAGCAGCCGTGCGGGAACTCACCTCTTGGGGATTACGCCCTCGCGTCTACCCCCACGCACTGGACAACATCGGATTCCTGGCCGGCAACGACGCTGATCGCATCTCTGACCTTAACGACGCCCTGGCCGACCCCGAAATTCGCGCAGTGCTTTGTAACAGGGGCGGCTACGGCGTTCAACGCATCCTCGGGCAACTCGATTACGAAGCCGTGCTTCGCGACCCTAAACTGGTCGTCGGTTTCTCGGACATCACTGCCTTGCACGCTGCACTCTGGACCCACACCGGCCTCGCCACGGTTCACGGTCCGGTGGCAGCGCAGCTTGAGAAGGGCGGCATTATTGCCAGCACGCTCAAGCAGGCGTTGATGAGCACCGAGCCCTCCATCATTCATGCCGATCCATCCGAGCCCACCTTCAGCGTGCGCACATCCGGCGTGGTCGAGGGCGTGTTGCTCGGCGGTAACTTGAGCATGCTGAGCACCTGCGTCGGCACGCCGTTCATGCCTGATCTGGAAGGCGTAATCCTGCTGCTCGAAGACGTCGGCGAGCTGGCGTATCGGGTTGACCGCAATATCACCCATCTGCACAACTGCGGCATTCTGCAGCGCCTCGGTGGTATCGCGTTGGGTCAGTTCAGCGAACCGGGCCACGGCAATAACCCGATCCGGCCACCCGATGTCTTGATCGAGCGCTTGGGCGATCTGGGCATTCCGGTGCTTGGCGGCCTGTCCATCGGCCACGGTGAGCGCAATCTGGCAGTCGCGTTGGGCAGTCATGCGGTTCTGGATACCGGGGCGGGCACGCTGACGGTGGCTTCAGCCACTCGCCAATAACCCATCCACCACGGTTCAGCTGTCGCCGCGTTTTACCGGCGAGCACCAGCCTTGGGCAAAGCGTGTAAGAGCGAGCTTGCCCGCGAAAGCATCCGGTCACAAACCACAACAGCGACTGACCCACCGCATTCGCGGGCAAGCGCGCTCCTACAAGGGGACCGCGGTTACCGCGTTCAGGCGGCGAGTAACCAGAGTGCGGCGGCTATCGCGTTCCTGCGGGGAGTAACCAGAGGGCGGCGGCTATCGCGTTCAGGCGGCGAGTAACCAGGGGGCGGCGGCTATCGCGTTCAGGCGGCGAGTAACCAGAGGGCGGCGGTGATCGCACTCATGCCGCGAGCGTTCATTTGCGATAGTTGAGAATCACCAGCGTCAGCACCCCCGCGACAATCCCCCAGAACGCCGAACCGATGGAAAACAGCGTCAGCCCCGATGCGGTGACCATGAAGGTGATCAGCGCGGCTTCGCGTTCCTTGGGCTCGTGCATGGCCACGGTCAGGCCGTTGATGATCGAGCCGAACAGCGCCAGGGCGGCAATCGATAACACCAGCTCCTTGGGAAATGCCGCAAACAGCGCAGCCAGCGTGGCGCCGAACACGCCTGCGATGGCGTAGAAAATCCCGCACCAGATAGCCGCCGTGTAGCGTTTGTTGTGGTCTTCGTGGGCGTGCGGGCCGGTACAGATGGCCGCGCTGATGGCGGCGAGGTTGATGCCGTGGGCGCCAAACGGCGCGGTAATCAGCGAGATGATGCCGGTGGCGGTGATCAGTGGCGAGGCGGGCACGTGATAACCGTCCGCGCGCAATACCGCCACGCCCGGCATGTTTTGCGAAGTCATGGCAACAACGAACAGCGGGATGCCGATGCTGACGGTTGCGGCGATGGAAAACGATGGCGTGGTCCAGACGGGCAGGGCCACTTCCAGAGCGAAACCGCTGAAATTCAGCAGGCCGAGCATCGCTGACAGCGCGACGCCCACCAGCAACGTCACTAGCACCGCGTAGCGCGGTGAATAGCGTTTGACGATCAGATAGGTGAAAAACATGCCCAGCACCAGGCCGGTGCGGTGTTGCGCAGCGACGAAGATTTCACTGCCGATCTTGAACAGAATGCCCGCCAGCAATGCCGCCGCCAGCGAGGTGGGCAAGCGTTTCACCAGGCGCTCGAAGCTGCCGGTCACGCCGCAAATGATCACCAGCACGGCACAGGTGATAAATGCACCGATCGCTTCGGGATAAGCCACGCCGCCGAGACTGGTAATCAGCAACGCCGCACCGGGTGTCGACCACGCGACGGTGATCGGCGAGCGATAGCGCAGCGACAAGCCGATGCTGCACACCGCCATGCCCATGAACAACGCCCAGATCCACGAAGAAATCTGCGCCGGGGTCAGGCCCGCGGCTTGTCCGGCCTGAAACATCAGCACCAGCGAACTGGTGACGCCGGTCATCATGGCGATGAAGCCCGCAACGACGGCGGACAGCGACGTGTCAGCCATGGGCCGCAACGGGGCGAGGGGCAGGTCAGTCATGCGGTTCGATCCTTGGCACACCGGTTGAACAGAGCTGCAAGCCTATACGCAGTGGCCGCATGGCGTTGCGGTACAGCCGTCAGCGCAATAGTCGGCACAGTTGGCCAAATCGACCGGAGCCCGACAGGTCAGCCGCGCGTCATCGTCTTGCCCAACGCCTGATTCACCGCCAGCCAGCCATCCACTGCCTCGCGGCCAGCGTCGGCAAACACCCGCTGCAGCAGCTTGACCTGCTCACGGCGCAGGGACTCTTCAAACTTGCGGCCCTCGGCGGTCAACTCCAGCAGGCGCTTACGCTTGTCATCCTCGGGCGCGACGCTGAGGACCAGTTCCATCTCGATCAATTGCCGAAGCGGGGTATTGAGCGCCTGCTTGCTCACTCCCAGCACGCCGAGCAGTTCCTTGACGCTCAGGCCTGGGTAACGGGCGATGAAAAACACGATGCGTTGGTGGACGCGACTCAGGCCGCGGCGGTCGAGCATTTCATCCGCCTTGGCAGTGAACGCTTGATAGCCGAAAAAAAACGCCTCCATGGCGATTTGTTGCGTCGATGAATTTTTAAGGTCAAGCATATTGACGTATCCGTGCGCGGCATCGTAATTTCGGTCAAGCAGTTTGACGTATTTTCATTTCTTTGCGCCAGCGGTGATCCGATGCCATTTTCCGAACGCGTTACCCGTTTGAAGAGTTCACTGATTCGCGAAATCCTCGCTGCGGCGCAGCGCCCGGAGATGATGTCATTCGCTGGCGGGCTGCCAGCAGAAGCCATGTTGCCGAAAAGCGAATGGTCCGACATGCCCCGCAGCATCGGCCAGTACGGCATGAGCGAGGGCGAGCCGCAGCTTCGCGAAGCGATCGCAGCACAGGCACGAGGTCTGGGGATCGACTGCGACGCCAGTCAGGTGATGATCGTCAGCGGTTCTCAGCAAACGCTGGACCTGGCCGCCAAGCTGTACATCGACAAGGGCACCGAGATCCTGCTCGAGGCACCGACTTACCTGGCCGCGCTGCAGATCTTCCAATTGTTCGGCGCTGATTGCCTGACCGTCCCGCTGCTGAGCGGTGGCCCGGACCTCGAAGCGCTGCGTCAGCGGCTGGAGCAGCACTCGCCGTCGTTCGCGTACCTGATTCCCACGTTTCAGAACCCGTCGGCTGTGCGTTACAGCGAGAACGCGCGGGATGCCGTCGCGGCCTTGCTGGACGAGTTCGGCGTTACGCTGATCGAAGACGAGCCGTACCGCGAACTGACGTTCGATGGCGCCAGTGCCCGACCCATCGCCGGTCGCCTGAAAAAAGCCAGCTGGATCTACACCGGCACGGTATCGAAAACCCTGATGCCGGGATTGCGCGTGGGTTATTTGATCGCCACGCCCGATTTGTTTCCGCATCTGCTCAAACTCAAACAGTCGGCCGACTTGCACACCAATCGGGTCGGTCAGTGGCAGGCGCTGCAGTGGATTGGCAGCGAGCGCTATGAACAGCATCTGCTGGAGTTACGCAGCTTCTATCGTACCCGCCGCGATGCGTTCGAAGCCGCGCTGCAGCGGCACTTCGCTGACCTGGCCGAGTGGAACAGCCCACAGGGCGGGTTGTTTTTCTGGCTCACACTCAAAGACAAGCTCGACACGCGCCGACTGCTTGACCGCGCATTGGCACAGAACGTCGCGTTCATGCCAGGTGAGCCATTCTTCGCTGATCCCGATGCCAACCCGGGTTATCTGCGGCTGAACTTCAGCCACATCGATCCCGAGCGCCTGGACGAAGGCTTGAAACGACTCGCTGCCGTGATCCGCGAAACGCAGCTTTCACAGGCGGCCTGATAGATTAGGCTCAAACATGGTCGGCGCGACCGTCCGTACACGATTGATGGGAGAGGGTGGATGTACAAGGTTTACGGCGATTACAACTCGGGCAACTGCTACAAGATCAAGCTGATGCTCAACCTGCTCGGTGCAGAATATGAGTGGGTGCCGGTGGATATCCTCAAGGGCGAGACCGAAACCGAGGCGTTTCTGGCGAAGAACCCCAACGGCAAGATTCCGGTGCTTGAACTGGAAGACGGTACTTGCCTGTGGGAGTCCAACGCGATTCTCAATTTCCTTGCCGAAGGCACGCCTTATTTGCTGACCGAGCCACGCTTGCGCACGCAAATGTTGCAGTGGCAGTTTTTCGAGCAGTACAGCCACGAGCCGACCCTCGCCGTGGCGCGTTTCATCCAGTTTTATCTGGGGTTACCAGAAGAGCGGATGGAGGAGTATCACTCGCTGCACAGACGAGGCAACAAGGCGCTAAAAGTCATGGAGCAGCAACTGCAGCGCACGCCGTTTCTGGTGGGCGAACACTTCTCCATCGCCGACATTGCGCTGTATGCCTACACCCACGTCGCCCATGAAGGCGGCTTCGAGCTGGCGCAGTTCCCGGCGATCCAGGCTTGGCTGGTCCGGGTTCAACAGCAAACGGGCTATGTCGGCATGCTGGGCTGACCTCGGCCTTTTTAATTAGGGAGATAAGACATGCAATGCAGGATGATCGCGGTCGGCATGCTGATGGCACTGGGCATCGGCTGCTCGGCACAAGCCCAGGACTGTGATGCCAACCAGGGGTCCATGAATCAGTGCGCGAGCAAAGAGTACGCGGCGCTGGATGCCGAACTGAACACGCAGTACAACGCGCAGATGGGTTATCTGAAAACGCCGGCACGCAAGAAGGCGTTGCAGGACGCGCAGAAGAAGTGGATCGCCTTTCGTGATGCCGATTGCCAGTATCAGGCTGGCAAGCGGGAGGAGGGCGGTAGCCTGTGGCCGCTCGCTCAGGCGCAATGCCTGTCGGCGCAGACCAAAGTAAGGGTCGAGCAGTTGAAGGCTTACACAGCCTGTCGCCAGGAAGGCTGCCCGAAGTAGCGGCACTACCTGCAGGAGCGCGCTTGCCCGCAAAGGGGCCGGCGCATCCGCTGGATCTCCGGAGTTCGTACTACCGCCGCCGCGGCCAAGCTGACCATTACGACGGATAGCGATTCACGCCGCCGAGAATCGCTTTTCCAGGTAATCGATGATCACCTTCGATTCATACATCCACACCGTCTGACCTTCTTCCTCAATCCGCAGGCACGGCACCTTGATTCGGCCGCCGCCGCTTAGCAGCGCCTGACGATCCGGCTCGTTGTTCTTGGCATCGCGAAGAGCCACAGGCACGTTTAAACGACGCATTGCGCGACGGGTTTTCACGCAGAACGGGCACGCGTGAAACTGGTACAGCGTCAGCGCTTTGGCCGACGCATCGACGGCAGCCTGAGCTTCGGGGGTACGCTTCTTCTTGCTCGGCCGGGTCAGGAAGTCGCCCGCGATCACGAGCTGGCCGAGGCCGACCCTCACTGCTTTCATCAACACGATAAAACCTCACTCGGCGGCAACAACCGCCAGACTGCCGCAGCCTGATGCTGCGGCATTCAGGACGCCACGATCATTTGATCAGGCTGAGAAACTCGGTACGTGTGGCGGCGTTTTCGCGGAATTCGCCCAGCATGACCGAGGTGATCATGGAAGAATTCTGCTTCTCTACGCCGCGCATCATCATGCACATGTGCTTGGCTTCGATAACCACGGCCACACCCAGTGCGCCGGTGACCTGCTGAATGGCTTCGGCGATCTGGCGGCTGAGGTTTTCCTGGATCTGCAGGCGGCGGGCGTACATGTCGACGATGCGCGCGACCTTCGACAGGCCGAGCACTTTGCCGCTCGGGATGTAGGCCACGTGGGCCTTGCCTATGAAGGGCAGCAGATGGTGTTCGCAGAGCGAATACAGCTCGATGTCCTTGACCACCACCATCTCGCTGTTGTCGGAGCTGAACAGCGCACCGTTGGTGACGTCTTCAAGGGTTTGTTCATAGCCGCGGCAAAGGTACTGCATGGCTTTGGCGGCCCGTTTAGGGGTGTCGCGCAGGCCTTCGCGGGAGACGTCCTCGCCGAGTTGACCAAGGATGGCGGTGTAGTTCTGTTCCAGAGTCACAGGGGTGTGTTCCGTGCGGGTTCAAGAAACGCAGGTTGCGGGCCTGCAAAGGCGCACATAGTAGCGTAGCTGGGCGCGCAGGGGTACGGCAGCCGCCCCCGGAGCCTGCGGCATGGCGCCGCTTCGTTGGAGCAAGCCGTCCTTTACCCAACCTTTACCGAGCCTTTACGTCGAAATGTGTCGGGTCGGTGTCTTAAGTAACGGGTGACAGATGCCCGGATGAAGAGAGTGCTTATCATGCTTGGCCGAATCGCGAAAATCGCACTGGTGATTGCTCTGGCGTCGTCTGTTTCGGGATGCTTTTTTGGACCGGGTTGGGGTCGTCATGGCGGCTGGCACGAACATCGTTATTACGATGGTGGGCCCTACGACGGTGGGCGCGGCGGGTATGGCCCGGGCCCCGGTTACTACCGCCGCTGATCACTGCAGTGAACGCCGCATCAGGCCGCGACAGGAACGTGCTTCCATCGCGGCCTCTTTGTTTGCAGTGGCCTTGCGTATCAACACTGACACGCGGTGGGTACCAAACCGCGACGCAGTTCAAGCGGCCTCTGATGTCAGACGCAGCAGGTGATGAATGCCTTGAATCAGAATCGCTTGGAGTGAGAACCACAATGTTGAGTCGTATCGCTAAAGTCGCGATGGTCATCGCGGTAATGTCAGCAATGTCCGGGTGCTGGCCTTTTTGGGGGCCGGGCGGAGGAGGCCATGGCGGTCATGGTGGCGGTGGCGGGCATTATGAGGGCGGCGGTCCAGGCGGCGGTGGTGGCGGCCAAGGCCCGCGCTGACGCCTCGGCTTGAATCGATTGGGCTGCCGATCAAACAACCGCCACATAATTTGTAGGAGCCGGCTTGCTGGTGAACTCGGTGTATCAGCGGCTGAAATGTAGACGGACCCACCCCCTTCGCCAGCAAGCCGGCTCCTACAAGTGATGCCTTGACCAAGTACCGCCACAGCCGAATACGTAGGACCACAAGAACGCAGCCTGCCTTACTCGTCCCGCCCTTCCATCATGGTCCGCTTGAGGATCACGTACACCGCACCGGCGCCGCCATGCTTGGCGACGCATGAGGCAAAACCCAGTACCTGCTGATGTTGACGCAGCCAGGTGTTGACGTGGCTTTTGATCATCGGCCGCTTGCCGTCCAGCCGCACGGCTTTGCCATGGGTGATCCGCACACAGCGCACTTCGAGCTTTGCCGCTTCTGCGAGGAACTCCCACATGGTTTCACGCGCCATTTCGACGCTCATGCCGTGCAGATCCAGGCTTCCCTCGAAGCTGATCTGACCCAGCTTGAGCTTGCGCATCTGGCCTTCCTGAACCCCGTCACGCGCCCAGTACAGCATGTCTTCAGGGCCGACATCGATCACGAACTGATCTGACAGACCGTCAACCGTAATCGTCGCATCCGAGCGCACGGTCGCGGCCTGACGCAGTTTGGCCAGATTCTTACGGTCGGTTTTGGGTTTTCCTACGTCCGCATGTTCAGTCTTGATCGGCTTGACGCCGCGAATCTCGCTTCTGAACAGGGAAAAATCGTCGTCTTGCATGATGGTCTCCGCGAAGGGGGCCAGTTTAACCACGTCACGCCAGATCGGCGCGACTATCGGTGATCAAATGGCAGCGGATGACCGAGGTTCAGTCGTGTTTCTTCATCAGATGGGGCGACATGTTGAGCTCGCCTGCGCGACGACGGCGGCGACGGCTGCGGCGCCAGAACCACACACCCACGTACAGCATGAGCAGACCCACGACGACCGTAACCACGGCGCCTGCGGGACTGGCGTTGAGCTCACCCAATGCCACAGGATTGCCGATCAGGCTGGCAACACCGGCCATTGCCAGCAACACGCCGGCGGTGGCCAGAATGGCCGAAAAGGCAGCGACAAAGCGCATCCGCCAACTGCCCTGGCCTTTGGGACGCAGGCGGCGGGCATCAAAACCATCGGATATCTTCATTCCGATTTCCTCTATGGGTATCGGCGCTCTGACCCGCTCAGGGTGGGGTGGTTCCCGTCTGGCAGGGTTTCAAGGGCATCGCGTGTTCGATAACGGATAAGCGGTCAGGTGCGCTGGACCACACCGCAGACGACTGCATTTGTACGCCCTTTCTTCAGGAACTGCCGGAAAATGATCTGCTAAACCTACAGGCCTGCAGTCAGCTCAGTCGGAACAGTTCCTGTGAGGCGCGTGAACGGATAAGGGTGAGAGGGCGATCAAATCAGGTTCGCGGTCAGCGCCAGTTTGGCGAAGTTGTCATTCATGATTGCCATTTCCGCCTGTTGCACCAGTTCGGCCTTGATGACGCCGCTCGGGGTCGGGAGGTCGCGGGTGGCGCAGGCATCTTCGACCAGCGTGCAGCGAAAGCCGTAATCCTTGGCCGCGCGCACGGTGGTGCTGACGCTGGAGTGACTCATGAAACCGCAGACGACCAGGTCGAGTCGGCCCCGGCTTTCGAGCAGGCTGTGCAACGTCGTGCGGTCGTCGGTGGAGACCGTGCCGTTCAGGGCGTTGGGCAGGCGTTTTTCGATAATGATCTCATCGTCCTGGGGCTGCAGCTCGGGGACAAACTGCCCGCGCTCACCCTGTGGATCGAACATGCCGCCCACCGTGCCCAGATGACGCACGTGGATAATGGGCGATTTTGCGGCGCGCGCGGCGGCCACCAGCTTGACGATGTTGTCGATCGCCGCCTGAACACAGGTCAGGGCGAGCGGGCCGCTGAGGTATTCCTTCTGCGCATCAATGATGATCAGCGTGGCATTACTCAAAGTGGCCGCTGCGTATTCACGGCCACTGAGTTGAAACATGGTCTTGGGACCAGTGTTTGAAACAGACATCGGGGGGCTCCTTCGAGTGGGGCTTTTGCCACATTGTCCACTGGCAGAGCGATTCTGTGAATCGCCATGCTCACAGGTCTCGCTTTTTGCCGGGCTTCAAGCCGTCGAGCAGGTCGCGGTTGCTGTCATAGTGCCTGCAAAACGAGACAAACACTTGCGGAAAGTTTCAAGCGCAACGCCCGGGCCCTGTGCAGGCATCGTTTGTTGCGTGGATGGCTGCTAGAATCGCCCGTCGTTTTTTCAAGGAGTCTGCCGTGATCACTTCCCGCCTGCGCACCCTGCGCGACCATATCCGCTGGGCTGTCAGCCGTTTCCACGGCGAGGACCTGTTCTTCGGCCATGGTACCGACAACGCGTGGGACGAAGCTCGCCAACTGGTGCTCGGCGCCCTGCATCTGCCGTGGGAAATCGCCGACAGTTATCTGGACTGCAACCTTGAAGACGAAGAGCTGGTTGCCGTTCAACACCTGATCAAGCGCCGAATCGAGGAACGCGTACCCACGGCGTATCTGCTGGGCGAAGCGTGGTTCTGCGGGATGTCGTTCATCGTCGATGAGCGTGTGCTCATTCCACGCTCGCCCATTGGTGAACTCATCGAACAGCGCTTCGAACCCTGGCTGGGCACTGACCCGGCGCGGATTCTCGACCTGTGCACCGGCTCCGGCTGTATCGGCATTGCCTGCGCCGAAGTGTTTCCCCACGCCGAAGTGGCCTTGGCCGACCTCTCGTTCGAGGCGCTGGAAGTGGCGAATCAGAATATCGAGCGGCATGGCCTGGATGAGCGCGTTTATACGGTGCAGGGGGATGGTTTTGACGGCCTGCCGGGCCAGCGTTTCGATCTGATCGTCTCCAATCCGCCGTATGTCGATGCCGAGGACTTTGCCGACATGCCCGACGAGTACCAGCATGAGCCCGAGCTGGCGCTTGCCTGCGGTGATGACGGTTTGAATCTGGTGCGACGCATGCTGGCGCAGGCTGCCGATCATCTGAACGAGAAGGGCTTGTTGATCGTGGAAGTCGGCAACAGCCAGGTTCACGTCGAAGCGCTGTACCCGGAAGTGGATTTCGCCTGGCTGGAATTCGAGCGTGGCGGCCACGGCGTGTTCATGCTGACCGCCGAGCAGTGCCGCAACCATCAGGACCTGTTTGCAGCGCGGGTCTGACCAGACTACCTGTAGGCCTCTTCCCGGCTAAAGCCGGTCCCACAAACGGCCTGCAACCTGCAGGATCGGCTAAAGCCATTCCCACTGACAGCATGCAACCTGTGGGACCGGCTTCAGCCGGGAAGGCGTCGGTGTTTACAGCACACTTCTGATGGCGAGCACACTGGCCTCTTCCCGGCTAAAGCCGGTCCTACTGACGGCATGCAACCTGTGGGACCGGCTTCAGCCGGGAAGGCGTCGGTGTTTACAGCACACTTCTGATGGCGAGCACACTGGCCTCTTCCCGGCTAAAGCCGGTCCTACTGACAGCATGCAACCTGTGGGACCGGCTTCAGCCGGGAAGGCGTCGGTATTCACAGCACACATCTGATGGCAAGCACACCGGCTTACTTCGCAGCTTACTGTCGGCTCACCGATGCGTTGCAATCCAGATCAGCAGGCCGGCCTGGAACACCGCAAACGTGACCAGGCAAGCGATGGTAAAACGCAAGCCGCTGTCGTCCCGGCGGTACTTGCTGACCTTCTCCTCGGTTTTCTTGATCGTGACGTCCTGTTCCTGAATCCTCTGTTCGGCCTGTTGCAGCATTTGCGCGGCGTCGAGAATCTGCACGATCTGGATTTTATCGGCATTCCACGTGTTGTTGAGGTTGCCGACCTTGGCATCCTTGATCGTGCCCTTGAGGTGCTGGGCATCGGCGTAGACCACCTCAAAACCCTGGGTTTTCAGGAAGTGATCGCGACGCAGGCGAGTGTCTTCGTTGAGCGCATCCTTGTTGGCCAGCGCAATGCCTTCGATCTTGTACTCGGCACAGCGCTTCTGCGCCCAAGTGATGCCCTGAGCCAGCATGAAACGGCCCAGACCGCGGTTCCACGGATCAATCTGCAAGCCGGATGCAGGGCCAACGCGGACGCTCCGGTTGGCGTGGTCCACCCAGATATCCAGCTGATTCTGCTCTTTGCGGGTTTTTTGGCCGGGCAACTGGTAGCTCATGCGCAGCAGGCTGAACGCCGGGCTGTGGCGCTCGGCCTTGCCGAATTCGACGAAGCGCAGGGGCCGGGCGCCGGTTGCGCGATCGGTAGGAAGAGGGGCGAGGCGCAGCATCGAAAAATGCTCTGCATGCACCTCTTCCCACAACACAGGGGCGACGACCTCGCCTTCGTTGGCATCGGTCGGCTCGACCGCGTCGGTTTGCTTGGTTTCTTCTGTCATCACGGCGATCCTGTTATCGACATTGCCCGGCATACAATGCCAGCAGACAACTATCGGCCGTTATCGACGAAGCTTAAGGCCATGCATCCAGGCAGCGCAGCTTCAGGTGGCCGGTACCGAATCCAGGAATTTCAATATGCGATCAGTGACTTCGCTGGCCAACGGGAGCTGCGGATCCTTATAGGACGCCAGTTGCCGCTTGATGTCCATTGGCACAATGCGCAGCACGTGGTTCATGCCGTCGATGATCGCCAGCTGCGAGTCGGGCTTGGCTTTATGCAGCAATTCGGCGTCGCCCACCCCGACCTGCATGTCGTTGCGGCCCTGAATGATCAGCGTAGGGATTTTCAGCTGCCCGAATGCGGCCGTGGGGTTCTGTCGGAACAAGGAGATCAGATACGGCTGTACGCTCGGACGGAACACAACCTGCAAGGGCTCGGGGACGTTGTCGTCAGTCTTGCCTGCTTTGATCTCTTCAATCAGTTGTTCGCTGCGCGCCAGCAGTTCGGGAGGAAGGCGGTCCTGCAGTTGCTCGCGCACCACCTGATCGACGGGGCGACCGGTGCCCGCGACGGAAATCAATGCGACCGCTCCGGCGCGTTCGGCCGCCAGAGTAGCAACCAGCGCGCCCTCGCTGTGGCCCATCAAAATCAGCTGGCCAAGACGCGGGTCGGCCTTGAGCCTGGCGCTCCAGGCCACGGCGTCGTCGACGTACTTTTCGATGCTCAGGTCGCGCTCATCCGGCGTTGCAGGACGACTGGCGGCAACGCCACGCTTGTCGTAACGCACGCTGGCAATGTTGTGCTTGGCGAGGATCAAGGCCAGGCGCTTCATGCTGTCGTTGCGTCCGCCATCAGAATTGTTGCCGTCACGGTCTGTCGGCCCCGAGCCAGCAATGATCAGCACCACCGGCACCGGCTTTGGGGATTTGGGCAGCAGCAGGGTCCCGAACAATTCGCCGCTGCCGGTATCGAGGCTGATGGGGCGTTGCAGCACGACAGGCGTGCCGGCATGGGCGATGGACGACAGAAGGGTCAGGCTCAAGATGATCGCTCGCAGCGGCCAGAAGCCGCGAATCAGGGGTAAGGCGCTTAGCATTGCAGGACCATCATCAATAAAGTGTCAATTGGACGCGGCCAAATGAATAAGGTTCGAGGATGAACTGCGTCATAAGCCTGCGTATACTGGCGCGCTTGAGTTTTTGAACATCCTCGGAGCCTCCCGCATGTCCGGCAATACCTACGGCAAGCTGTTCACTGTCACCACTGCCGGCGAAAGCCACGGCCCGGCACTGGTTGCCATCGTTGACGGCTGTCCGCCCGGCATCGAGCTGTCGCTGCAGGACCTGCAGCGTGACCTGGACCGCCGCAAGCCGGGGACCAGCCGTCATACCACCCAGCGTCAGGAGCCTGACGAGGTCGAGATCCTCTCCGGGGTGTTTGAAGGCAAGACCACTGGCGCCGCGATCGGCTTGCTGATCCGCAACACCGACCAGAAGTCCAAAGACTATTCCGCAATCAAAGACCTGTTCAGGCCGGCCCACGCCGATTACACCTACCACCACAAATATGGCGTCCGCGATTACCGTGGCGGCGGTCGCAGCTCCGCCCGCGAGACCGCCATGCGCGTGGCTGCCGGCGCCATCGCCAAAAAGTTTCTCGCCACTCAGGGCATCACCGTGCGCGGCTACATGAGCCAGCTGGGGCCTATCGAAATCCCGTTCCAGACCTGGGATTCAGTGGAAGAGAATGCGTTTTTCAGTGCCGACCCGAGCAAGGTGCCGGAGCTTGAAGCCTACATGGATCAGCTTCGTCGCGATCAGGACTCGGTGGGGGCCAAGATCACCGTCGTTGCCGAAGGCGTGATGCCCGGCCTGGGCGAGCCGATTTTCGACCGGCTGGACGCTGAACTTGCCCATGCGTTGATGAGCATCAATGCGGTCAAGGGCGTCGAAATCGGCGCCGGTTTTGCCTGCGTCGCCCAGCGCGGCACCGAACACCGCGACGAGATGAGCCCCGAAGGCTTTCTGTCCAACAACGCTGGCGGCATTCTGGGCGGGATTTCCTCCGGCCAGCCCATCGTCGCGCATCTGGCGCTCAAGCCGACCTCCAGCATCACCACGCCAGGGCACTCGATCGATGTCGATGGCAATTCGGTCGAAGTCATCACCAAGGGTCGCCATGACCCGTGTGTGGGCATTCGTGCAACGCCCATTGCGGAAGCGATGATGGCCATCGTGCTGGTTGACCACCTGCTGCGCCACCGCGGCCAGAATAATGACGTGAACGTGTCTACGCCGATTCTGGGTCAGCTGTAATGCCCGAGCCGCGTATCGCCGCTGCGGTCGCTTGAGCGTGGCGGCGCTTCCTTACTGGCGGCTCGCCAGCTTCTACCTGTTCTACTTCGCCTTGCTGGGCGCCACCGCGCCGTACATGGCGCTTTACTTCAGCCACTTGGGATTTTCCGCGGCGCGAATAGGCGAGCTGGTGGCCATTCCGATGCTGATGCGCTGCATTGCTCCCAACGTCTGGGGATGGCTGGGCGATTACACCGGCCGGCGCCTGGTTATCGTACGCTTCGGCGCCCTCTGTGGGCTGGCATGTTTCAGCCTGATTCTGGTCGACAAGTCCTACGCCTGGCTGGCCATGGTCATGGCGCTGCATGCGTTTTTCTGGCACGCGGTGCTGCCTCAGTTTGAAGTCATCACCCTGACGCATCTGCAGGGGCAGACGTCCCGCTACAGCCAGATACGGCTATGGGGGTCGATCGGCTTCATCCTTTCGGTGGTCATGCTTGGCCGAATGCTGGAGTGGTTCAGCCTGGACCTCTATCCGCAACTGCTGCTGGTGATACTGGTGGGTATCGTCGCAAGCAGCTGGTGGGTGCCAAATGCACAGCCGGTCGTTGCCGGCGCTCGGGTGGCCGGGGATGGCTTTCTCAAGCAACTGATCCGGCCGGGAGTACTGGCGTTTTACGTCAGCGTCGCCCTTATACAACTGAGCCACGGCCCGTATTACACCTTCCTCACGCTGCACCTCGAACACCTTGGCTACACCCGCGGCCTGATTGGCATGCTGTGGGCGCTGGGGGTGGTCGCCGAAGTGTTGATGTTCATGGCCATGAGCCGGGTGTTGCAGCGTTTCAGCGTGCGTCAGGTACTGGTGGCAAGCTTTGCGATAGCGGCGTTGCGCTGGCTTTTACTGGGTCACCTGGCCGATCATCTGGCGATTCTGATCGTCGCCCAGTTGATGCACGCGGCCACTTTTGGCAGCTTTCACGCGGCAGCCGTGCATTATGTCCAACGCAGTTTCGGGCCGCGTCAGCAAGGCCAGGGCCAGGCGTTGTACGCTGCCCTTTCCGGCACCGGCGGCGCGATGGGTGCGTTGTATTCCGGGTACAGCTGGAACGCGCTTGGCGCCGGCTGGACCTTTGCCATTGCGAGTCTGGCGGCAATGGCCGCTGCCGTCCTGACCGCCACATGTATGAAAGAGGAGCGCGTATGAGTCGCGAAGCACTGGCTCGGGAAATCATTGAAGCCGGGCAGTTTCTGTATGCCCGGGGCTGGTCGCCCGCCACCAGCAGCAATTACTCCGTTCGCCTCTCGGCCAGCGAAGCGTTGTTGACGGTCTCCGGCAAGCACAAGGGGCAGTTGGGCATCGGCGACGTCCTGGCGACCGATCTAGCAGGCAACAGTCTGGAACCGGGCAAAAAACCGTCCGCAGAAACCCTGCTCCACACCCAGCTTTATCGCTGCCGGCCAGAAGTGGGCGCCGTGTTGCACACCCACTCGGTCAACGCGACTGTACTCTCCAGGCTGACCGCCGCTGATCATCTGGTTTTTGAAGACTACGAACTGCAAAAAGCGTTCAGTGGTGTGTCAACCCACGAGTCGCAGGTTCAGGTGCCGATCTTCGACAACGATCAGGACATTGCCCGCCTCGCCGGCAAGGTTCAACCCTGGCTTGATCAACACCCGGACTGCGCGGGCTATCTGATTCGTGGCCACGGCCTGTACACCTGGGGCGCGAAAATGACGGATGCCTTGCGCCAGATCGAAGCCTTTGAATTTCTGTTCGAGTGCGAGCTTAAAATGCTGTCGGTGCTCAACCGCTGATCGCTGATCGCTGATCGCTGATCGCTGATCGCTGATCGCTGATCGCCGAGCCAAGCCAAGCCAAGCAGCCTTGGCGCTCCCACAGCCTGAATCAACACGCCACCTCCACCTCAGCGTCGAGGGGCGCGGAACGAATCGAGGAACACCATGAGCAGTCTGTCCGTTTACCACGTGTCATCCCCCGAACTGCCGAACAAAGTGCTGACCCACTTCGAGGATATTGCCTCGACCCTGGCCGAGCACGGCGTGGCATTTGACCGCTGGCAGGCGGCAACCCCCATCACCCCCGGCGTCAGCCAGGAGGAAGTCATCGCGGCGTACCGCACCCAGATCGACAGGCTGATGACCGAGCGTGGATACGTGACCGTGGATGTGATCAGCCTCAACAGCGACCATCCGCAAAAAGCCGAACTGCGCGCCAGGTTTCTCGAAGAGCACCAGCATGGCGAGGATGAAGTGCGTTTCTTCGTGGCGGGGCGCGGCCTGTTTACCTTGCACATCGACGATTTTGTCTACGCCGTGCTGTGCGAAAAGAACGACCTGATCTCGGTACCGGCCGGCACGCGCCACTGGTTCGACATGGGCGAACATCCCCACTTCATCGCGATTCGCCTGTTCAACAACCCCGAAGGTTGGGTGGCGAAATTCACCGGCGAGAGCATCGCAAGCCAATTCCCGCGTCTGGAGGACTGACCTCTCATGGCCATCAAAGCGATTCTGACCGACATCGAAGGCACCACCAGCGCCGTGAGCTTCGTCTTTGACGTGCTTTTCCCGTACGCGCGGGAGCATCTGCCTGCCTTTGTCCGACAGCACGCCGCTGACCCGGCTGTCGCTGCGCAACTGCAGGCGGTCCGCAACGACAGCGGTGAGCAGGGTGCGGACATCGATCGCGTCATTGCCATCCTGCTGCAATGGATCGCCGAAGACCGCAAGGCCACGCCGCTCAAAGCTCTGCAGGGCATGGTCTGGGAGCAGGGGTATAGGGCCGGCCAGCTAAAGGGACATGTTTACGAAGATGCCGTTATAGCGTTGAAACAGTGGCATCAGGCCGGCTACGCGCTTTACGTTTACTCGTCGGGTTCGATCCAGGCGCAAAGGCTGATCTTCGGCTGTTCGGAGGCGGGCGATCTGTCCGCGCTGTTCAGCGGCTATTTCGATACCACCTCAGGCCCCAAACGCGAGGAGGCGTCCTACCGATCCATCGCGTCAAGCATCGGACAGCCGCCCGAGTCCATCCTGTTCCTGTCCGACATCGTCGAAGAGCTCGACGCTGCACAGCGGTCCGGCATGTGCACCTGCGCATTGGTGCGCGACGGTGGCACGTTGGTCGGGCATCTGAATGTCAGCAGCTTCGCATCGATCGACCCTGGCGCTTTCTGACCTTCAAGGTGTGTCGAAAACAGGCGGCCAATGTCCATGACATTGGCCGTTTTTGTATCCAAATGCGAAAAAATGTAAGCAGGTTTTTGTTCGTTTGTGGGAAGTTGCTGGTTTCACGGTCAGGCATGCCTGTTTGTTTTCCCCCCTGTGTTTAACCCTTCTGGACTGTGTAACCCTTCGCCTGTCGGACCCTGACAGCGAGTCACTGCAGCCGGCGTCTTTGTCTTCATGACGAGACCCGGCGCGCTGTTGCAGCTGCCATGCATAAAAAAATCCAAGGGTTATCAGGGCCGCGTTTTTGATGGTTTTAACGGGAGGGAAGATGAAAAACGCACAGCCAGGGACGCTGAGTCCATTGATACAACAGATGGTCAGCAGCATCACTGAACAGGATGGCGATGCGGCGATCGCCAACGCGCTCGACTGGCTTCGGGCCGAGTGCCGCAGCGAGCGGGCGATGCTTTACCAGTATCGCAACGGCGTACTGCTCAGCTGCATCACATCCAATGTCGACAGCTATTGGAAGGACCTGTATTGCCAGGGACGGTTGATGATCGAAGACCCGGTCATTCGCTGCTACCGCCACACCCTCGGTTTTCTGCACTGGGAGGAGGCTTTCAAGACGTATCCGCCCTCATCCGCCTTCATGGCGGCGGTGCAAGACTGCGAGTTGCTGCCGGCGTGCTCCTATGGGTACAGCAGCCAGAGCCGCGCCAATCAGGATGTCATCACCATCTGCACGCTCAACGGCATGGAACGTCCGCTGACCCACAATGACCGTTATTTGCTGACGAGCCTGGTGCCGATGCTACACGTGGCAGGGAAGGGCCGCCAGTTGCAGACCCGGGCGCTGTCGCCCAAGGAGCTCGAAATTCTGAAATGGGCGCGCGAAGGCAAGACTGCCTGGGAAATCGGCCTGATCAAGGAAGTGTCGGAAGCCACCGTCAAACATCACTTCAAGAGCATTTACGCCAAGCTAGGTGTCACCAACCGGGCGCAGGCGGTTGGCGAGGCGTTGTGTCGAGGCATCATTCAGTAGTAAAGGATGCACTAACGCTGGCGCCTCAAGGGTCAGATAAAAGGCAAAAAAAACCGCGATAGCAATAACTATCGCGGAAATCTACAAGGGATGCTTCGAGAGAGAGTGGAACGAATAACCACCGGGCCTGCACAGCGCCCGGTTTGAACAATTAGCGAGTGTGGTAGGTCGGCAGATCGAAACGGTGTTGGCTCTGTAGCATCGAGATGGCCGGCAGTTCACTGGCTTGCGCAGCCAGGTCGCGGCGAATCGCGCTGATCACCCATTCCAGTTGGACAGGGGTGTGCAGCTGGGCGTAGGAGACGCAGCGACGGATATTTGTGCCTTCATCGTTACGCAGGGTCAACAGAACGCCGCCGTCCGGACGAGGTTGGGTAGTGACTTCGAAATCGGAAAATACGGATGCGAATTTTTCTTGGATGAAAGTCATGTCTAGAGGCTCCATTGCTCATGGGATAACAAGCTTGGAATTACTAGTGCAGCGACTGTGCCAATTTCAATGAGGGTAAAAAAACCAATAAAATCAAGGGATTAAATTTATTCGTGAAATAGTGCGCCGTGCAATTTGCATGAAAGGCCGTCGGGCATCCTGCAATTTACCGGAGATGAGGGGGATGAGGGAGGTACGAGAGGGCGTCCAGCAAGTGGCAGCTAATGGTGAGACAGCGTTATCCGGGATTTATTTCGCGAAACACTGAAATTTTTCGTAAAAACCGGCTTTTTGCTATCACGATGATTTAAACAGCTGATTTGGCGCCGCCATGCCTGGCTGGCATTGTCGCCTCCATTCAGCTATCAGGCCCAAGTGGAACTAGCGGTACTGCGCGTTGCTCATAGGTTGCCTGGCCCCCTTCGATTATTGGCGCGATCAATATCGCGTTACTGGAGTTAAAAATGTCTGACACCACCCCGACCCCCGGTTCCGCTACCCGCATGACGGACGAAGAGGCGCTGGAATTCGCCGAGCAGGTGTTCGACCGCGCCCGTGCAGGCGACGCCCCCATGCTGGACCGCCTGCTGGAAAACGGCTTGACGCCCAATCTTCGTAATCACAAGGGCGACACGCTGCTGATGCTTGCCAGCTACCACGGTCACCAGGACGCGGTGAAGGTTCTGCTCAAGCACAAGGCTGATCCCGAACTCCGCAATGACAATGGTCAAAGCCCCATCGCGGGCGCGGCGTTCAAGGGCGATCTTGAGACCGTCAAAATTCTCGTAGAGGGCGGCGCGGACGTCGAAGGCGCTTCGGCGGACGGGCGTACGGCCTTGATGATGGCGGCAATGTTCAACCGCACCGCTATCGTTGATTACCTGATATCAAAAGGTGCCAACCCGCACATCAAGGACGCCAAGGGCGTTACCCCGCTGATGGCGGCGCAGACGATGGGTGCCACCGAGACGGCCGAACAGCTCACGCGTTTAGGCGCCTGAGCGATAGAGGCGCGCGGCATTTCCGGCTATCCTGCGCGCCTGTTTTTCAGCCCCCGGACGATCCGCCATGAAAGCTTCACTCATCGAATTCATCAGCAAGATCAGCTCCGGCTGCATGAGCGATGAAGGAATCGAAATGGTCGCCGAAGAGGCGGCGCAGGCTTACGCTGACCCTGAAGCCTTCCTGGCAGCCAATCCCGACATCAACTTTGACGAAACCTTCCCCATCCCGCTGGGCGAGTGGGTCGTCGTCGGCAGCCTTCCCGATACCGTCCTGTTCCAGGCAGACACTTACGCCGAGTTGCTTGGAGAGATCATGGCGTCGTTCGGGCCGAACGTGGCGTTTAACATCAAGCCCAAACAACTGGCCAAAGCCGAACCGCTGGCGGCCCTCAACCGAATCCAGATCCAGCTGTCCAGCATGAACAAGGACGTGGGCGGGTACGTGCTGATGAACTTCAGCGAGCCGCTGGACCACGCGTTGCAGGCGGTTTTGGTCTATGGAGCCGACGTGCAGCAGGTCATGGCCCTGGGCGTAGAGCTCGGCCTGTTCATAGAGCCTGCGCTGCCCGCCTGATTGCTGTGTCTTGAGCCACTGCCTCTTACCGAGGACTTTGCGCCAATCACCCGAGAAGTTTCCCGAAAAGAGTCTTAAATATCCGCGACGGTGCGTCGATATGCTTTGTATAAGAGCAGTCCGTAGCTCGCGTTATTCATTGACCGCAGGGGAGCTTCAGGATGTCGATCAAACTTCGTTTGTTTTTGTTGGTGGGGACGGGTGCCCTGGCCGTCCTGATTGTCAGTGTGGTGAGTTATCTGGGCAACGCACGCATGGCTTCGGCCATGATCGACAACGAAGTCAGCCTGACGGCGCTGGGCAATCATCTGCAGGCCGACATGATGCATGACGCCCTGCGGGCGGACGTGCTCTCGGCCATGCTGGTCGGGTTGGGCAAGAGCGAGACAACCCGTGGCGAAGTGCTCGATGGCCTCAAGGAACATGCTGCCCAGTTTCGCAAGGCCGTTGGCGATAATCTCACGCTGCCCATCAATGCCACCCTCAAGGCCGAACTCGGCAAACTGAAACCCAGCCTGGATGGCTATATCGACGCCGGCGAACGCATTGTTGGCCTGGCGCTGGCCAGTCCCGAAAAAGCCCAGCAGGAACTGGGCACCTTTTCGGCGGCCTTTACTGACCTCGAAGGCCGGATGTCAGCCCTCAGCGACTTGATCGAAGACAACTCGAAAACCAGCGCCGAGACCACCCGCAATGCCATTCGTGTCGCCAACCTCACCCTTGCAACTGTGCTCATCGCCAGCCTGTTGCTGCTGCTCACCCAGGGACGCTGGGTCACCCGCAGCATCATGCTTCCCCTGCAATCGGCCAGTCGGATCGCTGACAGCATTGCCCATGGCAACCTCAGCGAACCCATTACCGAGCCCGCCAGCCGCGACGAAGCGAGCCTGTTGATTCGCAGCCTTGCCGTCATGCAGCGGGACCTGCGCGGCATGATTGAAGCGGTGCGTGGCAATGCCAACGGCGTGACGCGCATGAGTGCGCAACTCAGCACCGGCTGCCATCACGTGGCCGGCAGCAGTCAGCAACAAAGCGCTGCTGCGGCAACCATGTCTGCGGCCGCGACCGAGATGACCGCCAGTATCGAGGAGATCACCCGGCACGCCGAGCAGGCGCGCGAAATGGCCAGTCAGGCCGAGGCACTCGCCAAGAATGGCGGGCGGGTCATCCATCAAGTGGTCAGCGACATGGACGGCATCGCCCGATCGGCGCAACAGTCCGCCCAGGTCATACGCACCCTGGACAAGGACTCCGAGGCCATCTTCAACATCATCCAGGTGATCAAGAGCATTGCCGACCAGACCAACCTGCTGGCGCTGAACGCTGCCATTGAGGCAGCGCGCGCCGGTGAGCAGGGCCGGGGTTTTGCGGTAGTAGCCGATGAAGTGCGCAGCCTGGCGGGACGTACCAGCGCCTCGACCCAGGAAATCACCGCCATGGTTGCCCGCATCCAGCACAGCACCCGCGAGGCGGTGACCAGCATGGAGGCAGGTGTTGCACAGGTCGATAAGGGTATGGCGGTGACGGCCGAAGTCGAGCAAAGCATTCGGGACATTCTTGATGCAACGCTCAACACGACTCATCTGGTCAACGACATCACCCGGACCATCGGCGAGCAGAGCCTGGCCAGCAACGAGATCGCCCATCAGGTGGAAACGATTGCGCGCATGTCCGAGAGCAACAGCCAGATCATCGGCACGACGGCGACCACCACCGATCAGCTGTCTGCCATGGCCGACCAGCTGTCGCGGTCGGTGGACCGGTTCCGGCTCTGACGTTCGGCTAGGAGGGGCTGTGAATATGACGGTTGCCAGAGTCGAGGCACTCGGCCCCTGATAGCGGGTCAGGCCGTCATGGTCCGGTTCAACGCGACGATTTGCTCATGGGTGAATTGGCTCTCGGAGGCCATGAACCTGGCGAAGAGCGCGTCACGATTTTCAGGTGCCCGGGCCTTGTCAGCGGCATTGAGTGCAAGCTTCAGCTCAGTCAGCGTCAGTTCAGTGCAGTACGCAGGTGTGCCCGGCTGCTGACGCCACGAGTCTCCCAGAGTGCCCGCGGCGAGTGCAGCGAAACCTGTGTCTTCAACAAGGCTCTGCGCCACCGATTCAGCGTCTACGTCGGCGCCAGCCACAGGTAGAGCCAGGCGTTTCGGAGATCCGTCCGGCTGGCCTTTTTCAGCGAGGGTCGCCGCCAGCACAGCATTCCATGCCTTGATGACGGGGCGTCCAAGCTGCGCACTGACCCACAGACTTTCGGGCAATCCGTCATCGACTTCCTTTATCGACCCGTCCCGCGCCGGATAGTAGTTGGAGGTGTCTATGACGACGGTCTCGTGCGGCACATGGCTCAACGTTTCATGCAGATCAGGGTAGCGGGCGAAGGGGATGGAAAGGATAACGACCTCTACCTCGCGAACCGCTTCTTCTTTGGTGACGGCAGAGGCGCCTATCTGATCAGCAAGGTTCCGGATGCTTTGCGGACCTCTCGAGTTGGCCAGCTTTACCTTATGACCAGAGGCCACCAGTTTGCGGGCAAGTGTGGCGCCGATATTACCGGCTCCAATAATTCCAATTTTCATGGGCTCAATCCTTAATGGTTAGAAAACAGTAATTGTTGCGCGCTGACCACTGTTGCCATCGTCGGCGCAAACGTTGTGCCGTGAAGCGATGAACGTCTGCGCCGAAAATCACATTCGCCCCATTCAGGGTTCAAACCCACAGGTCGCTGCAGCACTTATTCAACGGAAGGGCGGGCCAGGGCGTCGAGCGTATGACGGAGCGCGTCCAGCTCTTGAGTTGAGAGTTCGCATGCCGTTCGGATCTTATCGGTGACGCTGCGCAACTCACTTTCCATTGCACGACTGAGGTTCGTCAGATCAATCAGCACACGGCGCTCATCCGAGGCATCCCGTGTACGGGTAATCACGCCGGCGGCTTCCAGACGCTTGAGGAGCGGCGTAAGCGTGCCGGTCTCCATGTCCAGCCGCTCACATAGCTCGCTCACGGTCCGAGGCGATCCGTTGAGCAGCTCAAGGGTGACCAGATACTGAGAGAAGGTAAGGCCTAGCGGCTCGAGGAATGGCTTGTGCAAACGAATCATCCGGTTCGCAGCGGCGTTGAGTGCGAAGGAGAGTTCAGTGGCAACGCTGGGTGATGTCTGCTTCATATCGTCTACTATAATGTAGTGTGCTACATAAAGTAGATGGCCTGCCTTGGCCTGTCAACGACCGAACAGCTGGGGGGTTTATCGGATGAGCTTTGGAGAGCGGGACCTGCGAAGCATCCCTGCGTGCTCGCGCTCGGCGGTCTGAATCAGTGAGGCGGGGCATGGGTGACTGAGCGCATCGCGCTAAACGGTTTCAAGTACTGGGCCGGCCATCAATCGTACCGGCCCTTGTCGCCGACTATTTCTGATCCAGCAAGCCCTTCCTCGCCGATTTGTCCTGCTTCATCAGCGCCAGTTCCCGCTCACACGCCCCGACATCGAACGAGTTGTCCCATTTTGCGATTGCGATGGTGCCGATCCCGTTGCCGATCAAGTTGGTCACCGCCCGCGCCTCGTTCAGAAACCGATCGATGCCCAGAAGCAGTACCAGCCCTACCAGCGGGATGGAGTGGATGGTTGTGAGCGTGGCGGCCAGGGTTACAAAGCCCGCGCCTGCCACGCCCGCCGATCCCTTGGACGTCAGCAGAAAGACAGCCAGCAGCACCATCTGGTCCGCAAACGTCAGGGGCGTATTGGTGGCCTGGGCGATGAAGATCGCCGCCATGGTGAGGTAGATGCAGGTGCCGTCCGCATTGAAGGTGTAGCCCGTCGGCAGCACCATGCCTACTACCGATTTCCTGCAGCCGAGTTTCTCGAGTTTGACCATCATTCTTGGCAGCACGGCCTCGGTGGAGCAGGTGCCCAGGGTGATGAGAATTTCGTCCTTGAAATACCGAAGGAACTGCATGAGCGGCATCCCTGACCATCGCGCCACCGTGCCCAGCACCACCACGATGAAAATCAGGGTGGTGAGGTAGAGCGCGACCAGCAACTGACCCAGAGACAGCAGTGTGCCGATGCCGTATTTGCCGATGGTAAAAGCCATGCCGGCACCCGCACCAATTGGCGCCAGGCGCATCACCATGGCGACGATCCTGAACAGCCCTTGCAGGAACAGGTCGATGGTGTTGATTAACGGTTTGCTGGTCTCGCCCATTTGAACCAGGGCAATGCCCATCAAAACCGAAAGCAGAATGACCTGAAGCATAACGCCGTTGGAGAAGGCACCCATGAAGGTGTGGGGAATGATGTTGAGGAAGAACTCAATGGTGCCGCCCTGTTCGCTGGCAGCCTGGCTGTACTTGTTGATGGCACTTGCGTCGAGCGCGTTGACATTGATGTTCATGCCCACGCCAGGTTTGACGACATTGACAACAATAAGCCCGATGACCAACGCTATTGTGGACAGGATTTCAAAATACAGCAGGGCTTTCACGCCGATGCGCCCCACCTCTTTGATACTGCCCATCTTGGCAATACCGACGACGACCGTACCAAAAATGATGGGCGCCAGCAGCATCTTGATCAGCTTGATAAAGCCGTCGGCGAACGGTTGAAGTTTGGCGCCTATGTCAGGCAGGAAGTAACCGATGGCCGCGCCGATGATGATGCCGATCAGCACTTGCACATACAGCTGGCCGTACCAGCGAGATTTCGAGATTTCCACGAGAGCACCTCATTTTATTGTTGTGATGGGCGTGTGGCTTGGCATCCGCGAAGGACGCGAGCGTCTGCGGCCTCGTTTCTCAAGGCCGCAGACCGAGGTTGATCAGCCTTCGCCCAGCTCACGCATGACGGCATACAGCGCGGACTTGGCCTCGAAGCCAACCCCCGGGATGTCCGGCAGACCGACGTAGCCGTTTTCCACCTTAATGCCGTCGGCAAACCCGCCGAAGGGCTGGAACACGTCCGGATAAGATTCGTTGCCGCCAAAGTGCAGGCCCGCTGCGATGTTCAGAGACATCTGATGGCCACCGTGCGGAACCACTCGACGAGAGGACCAGCCCATCTCCTCCATGACCTTCAGGGTGCGCATGTACTCCACCAGTCCGTAGGAGAGGGCGCAGTCGAATTGCAGGTAGTCGCGGTCGGGACGCATGCCGCCATGGCGCAGCAGATTGCGCGCGTCCTGATGAGAGAACAGGTTTTCGCCGGTCGCCATGGGCAACGCGTAGTGATTGGCCAGCTCTGCCTGGAGTGCGTAGTCCAGCGGGTCGCCGACTTCCTCGTACCAGAACAGGTTGTATTTCTTGATGGCTTCGGCGTAAGCAATCCCGGTCTGCAGATCGAAACGGCCATTGGCGTCGACGGCCAGTCGCTGACCGTCCCCAACCACTTCGAGTACGGCTTCGATGCGGCGGATATCGTCGTCCAGAGGCACCGCACCGATCTTCATTTTGACGACGTCGTAACCGCGGTCCAGATAGCTTTGCATTTCTGCCTTGAGCTTGGTCTGGTCCTTGCCGGGGTAGTAGTAACCGCCCGCTGCATAGACCCAGACCTTGTCGTCGGCGACGCCGTTGCGGTAACGGTCAGCCAGCAGGCGATACAGCGGCTTGCCCTCGATCTTGGCCACGGCATCCCACACCGCCATGTCGATGGTGCCGACGGCGACAGAGCGCTCGCCGTGGCCACCCGGCTTTTCGTTGGTCATCAACGCTTTCCAGATGGCAAATGGGTCCAGGTTGTTGTTCTCATGGTCTATCAGGGACTCAGGATCGGCCTCGCTGATGCGGGCCAGAAACCGATCGCGCATCAACGCCCCCTGACCGTAGCGACCATTGGAATTGAACCCGTAGCCAATAACAGGCTTGCCGTCGCGGATCACATCAGTGATGACCGCGACGACCGAGCAGGTCATCTTGGAAAAGTCGATGTAGGCGTTGGCAATCGGGGAGGCAATCGATACGGTTTTTTCACGGATCTCAACAATGCGCATGGCGGGTTCCTCTTGTTGTCAGTGGCCCCACGTTATGCGGCGCATCGCCCCGCGCCCAATGCTGTTAATGCCGCACCCTATGCACAAGATGCATGGCGGCTGCCTCGCCTGGCGCCTGTCAGCTTGAACGCATAATTATTAGCCGCTCGTCGCGGCGCCAACGGAACCCTCGTCGCAGGCCGCTACTCCTAAGTGGGCAAGCCTTCAATAAGGAGCAACACCATGGGTTCTACCTTCAACGGTCTGATTGGCCTGATCATTCTGGCCTTGGATATCTGGGCCATCATCAACGTGCTGAAAAGCGGTGCGGAAACCGGGAAGAAAATTCTCTGGATCTTGCTGATCGTCATCTTGCCGGTACTCGGCCTGATCATCTGGGCAATCGCCGGCCCGCGTGGCAACGTTCGCATCTAGTGCGACGACAAGGCTGCAGAACAAATAACGCCTGACGGGCTTGGCCGGTCAGGCGTTTTTCGTTGCCTGTCTCTTTGCCGCTGTCCGTTGAGGTCGTCGTTGCACCGAGGGTTTGCGCAGCCCTGCACGACATTCGACCTGTCATGCTCCGCGACGTAGAATGCGCGCCTTCTTGTGGGCGGCCTGCCGTCCTGTCATCAGTCATTATCGGGGACTCCATCCATGAGCGATTATCAAGAGACGTTGTACGAAGGCTACGGCCAGCGCTTTCGCATGGAAAAACTGCTTCATGAGGTGCGCACCGAACACCAGCACCTGGTGATCTTCCAGAACCCGCGCATGGGCCGCGTGATGGCGCTGGACGGCGTGATCCAGACCACCGAAGCCGACGAATTCATCTACCACGAAATGCTCACCCACGTGCCGATCCTGGCCCATGGCCGGGCCAAGCGGGTGCTGATCATTGGCGGTGGCGATGGTGGCATGCTGCGTGAAGTGGCCAAACACGCCACGGTCGAGCACATCACCATGGTCGAGATCGACGGCACTGTGGTCGAGATGTGCAAAGAGTATCTGCCGAACCACTCCAGGGGCGCTTTCGACGATTCGCGTCTGAACCTGGTCATTGATGACGGCATGCGCTTCGTCGCGACCACGGAAGAGAAATTCGACGTCATCATTTCCGACTCAACGGACCCGATCGGGCCGGGCGAAGTGCTGTTTTCGGAGAACTTCTACCAAGCCTGCCATCGTTGCCTCAACGAAGGCGGCATCTTGGTCACGCAAAACGGCACGCCGTTCATGCAGCTGAACGGTGTGCAGACCACGGCAGGCCGGATGACGGGTCTGTTCGCTGACTGGCACTTCTATCAGGCGGCAGTGCCGACTTACATCGGCGGCGCGATGACGTTCGCTTGGGGATCCACAGACGCCCAGCACCGCAAAATTCCCCTGGAAACATTGCGCCAGCGGTTCGCCGGCAGCGGCATCGTCACCCGCTACTACAACCCGGAAATCCACCTTGGCGCATTCGCGCTGCCGCAATATGTTCTGCAAGCCATCAGCAAACCGAGCAACGACTGATCTTTCACTTTGTTACGCAAACATGACATCGATGCTCGCATGTCATGTTTGCGTAACTTCCGCTTGCGCGTCCCGGCATGCCACGTATACATTCCATTCAATCAATAATGTTATGTAGGCGTGACAGATGGACGCGAGTTTATTGCTGGAGAGACTGGGTAGGCAGATTGAGGAGATGCGCAAATCCCGCGGTCTGACTCAGGTTCAGCTGGCGGCCCTGTGTGGACTGACAAGGCAAAAGCTTGCGGAAGTCGAAAAGGGCAGCCCGACAGTCGCAGTGAATTTCTATGCGAAGGTTCTGGCGACGTTAAACGCCGAGATTAAAGTCGTGCCCGCCCGACGTCCCACGTTTGAAGAGCTGCGTGAGGTGTTCCGGTGAAGCCACTGGACCGTGTGCGAATTCTCACCCCGGAGGGTGAGAGTGGAGAACTTTCCGCATCGGAGTCGGGTGATTACCTGTTTCGCTATGGGCTGGATGCAGATCCGAACTCGCAGATCAGCCTGACCATGGGCGTTCGCGACGCGGCGTACCTTTCGCGCAGTCTGCATCCGGTGTTTCAGATGAATTTGCCCGAAGGTTTTGTCCTTGAGCAATTGCGCAACCGCCTGGCCAAAACCACGCCGATCAACCCCATGCTGTTGATGGCCCTCACGGGGAGCGGATCGCCCGCTGGCCGTGTGGCAGTGGCCTCGTCCGTGATTGACCAACTGCTCGGCTCTGCCAACCCTGGCGACGGCCGAAGTCTGAGCCAGATACTCAGTTGGGACGGCACACAGGACCTGTTTGCCGAATTGGTCGATCAGTACATTTTGCGCACAGGGATCTCGGGCGTTCAGCCCAAAGTCATCGTCCCGGATTCGGATTTCGTGGTGGATCCCAAAGCCACACTGTTGATGCCGGAGCTGATCGTCAAGTCGGGGAGGGCAGACTTCCCCGGTCTTGCTGTAAACGAATACCTCTGCATGGACGCCGCGCGCCGTGCCGGTATGCCGGTCCCGGACTTTTATCTGTCGGATAACCGACAACTGTTCGTGATGCGCCGCTTTGACCGCGACGCTGACCAGCGCGCCATCGGGTTTGAGGACATGGCCGTGCTCATGGGCCTGGGCACGGAACAGAAGTACGACTCCAGCTATGAAAATATTGCCAAGGCCATCCGGCTGTTCTGCGCCCCTGATCATGTACGCGGTTCACTGGATCGTTTTTTCGACATCGTCGCGCTCAGTTGCATGGTCGGTAACGGTGACGCCCACCTGAAGAACTTCGGGGTGCTTTATCGTGAGCCGTCGGGAGCGGACGCGCAGTTGGCGCCGGCGTACGACATCGTCAACACCACCGCCTATATAAAGGACGATGCGCTCGCCCTGCGTCTGGACGGCTCCAAGAGCCTGTTTGGTTCGAGGCTGGGGATTCTGAGCCTGGCCTCGACCTGCGACATTCACAAACCGCACCTGCGCATCGCTCGGCTGATCGCTGCAGTGCATGAGTCGCTGCAGGCAAACGCACCGCTGAGGGTGCATGCACCGCATGTCTTCGAGGCCGTAGAGCAAGCAGTTGATCCGTATGCACAGACCTTCAAGGCATAGAGGCGATTCAAGCCTTTGTAAGAAAGTGTGAGACGCGCTGTCATTCAACGGAATTTTCACCGGTGGCTGGTGAATATTCGCGCCGTCACAGAGCTGCCCACCGATTGACGTGAGTTTTTACCCCAACTCGTCATGAAGAATGCGCCGGATCGGTGGTAAACCGCAGAGGTTCACGTAGTATTTGCCACCCAAAGCCCGGCCTGACATGCGAACGTCGTCGGCGCACAGCTTTTGAACCCAACCTGAAATCCAACGGATCCCACAACACATGGCCAAAACGGACGCCCCGGCGCGCGCGCCGCAACCTACCGTCAAATCGCACCTGGCCTACACGCTCCTGAGCGGCCTGGTGCTGATGGTCCTGTACACCCTTTTGCGCATTGCATTGCTGGTCTATAACCGCGAAGGCATCGGTGCGACGCCGGCCTCGACGTTTGTCGAAGCATTCGGCAATGGCCTGCGATTCGATTTGCGGCTGGTCGTGTACATCCTGATTCCTTTGCTGCTGTCCCTGTTCAGCGCACGCATGATGGCCGCCCGTGGCGTGTTCCGCTTCTGGCTGACGCTGGTCGCGAGCCTGACCGCGTTCTTCGGCCTCATGGAAATGGATTTCTATCGCGAATTCCACCAGCGCTTGAATGGTCTGGTTTTCCAGTACGTGAAGGAAGACCCTAAAACCGTTCTGAGCATGATCTGGTACGGCTATCCGGTGGTTCGCTATCTGTTGGCGTGGGCACTGGTGACCTGGCTGCTGAGCCTGGTCTTCAAAGGCGTGGATCGCGTGACCCGGCCGCGAGGCGGTTTCAACGTCGCCAGCGCTGACAATCGCGTGGTGGCGCCGTTGTACAAACGCGCTGTGGTGTTCCTGCTGTGTCTGGTGGTGGCCGTTATTGCCGCCCGTGGCACGCTGCGCCAGGGCCCGCCATTGCGTTGGGGCGATGCATATACCACCGACTCCAACTTCGCCAATACCCTGGGCCTCAATGGCACGCTGACCCTGATCGCTGCCGCGAAAAGCCGGATGTCCGAAGACCGCGACAACATCTGGAAGGCGACACTGCCGCAAGCCGAGGCCCAGCAGATTGTGCGTGACATGCTGCTGACCCCCAACGACAAGCTGGTCGACCCTGAAAAGGCGGCGGTGCGCCGGGACTTTACCCCGCCGCAAGCCAACACCCTGCCGATCAAGAACGTTGTCGTGATCTTGATGGAAAGCTTCGCCGGTCACTCGGTGGGCGCATTGGGCGATGAGTCCAACATCACGCCGTACTTTGACAAGCTGTCGCAGGAGGGCCTGCTCTTTGATCGCTTCTTCTCCAACGGCACGCACACCCATCAGGGCATGTTTGCGACAATGGCGTGTTTCCCTAACCTGCCGGGCTTCGAATACCTGATGCAGACCCCGGAAGGCAGCCACAAGCTGTCCGGCTTGCCGCAACTGCTCAGCGCACGCAAGTACGACGACGTGTATGTGTACAACGGTGACTTCGCCTGGGATAACCAGTCGGGCTTCTTCAGCAACCAGGGCATGACCAACTTCATTGGCCGCAATGACTTCGTCAATCCGGTGTTCTCGGACCCTACCTGGGGTGTGTCCGATCAGGACATGTTCGACCGTGGCGCCGAGGAATTGAAAGCCCGAGAAGCCAAAGGCAAGCCGTTCTATGCCTTGCTGCAGACCCTGTCCAACCACACGCCGTACGCGTTGCCGGCCAACTTGCCGGTCGAGCGCGTGACCGGGCATGGCACGCTGGATGAACACCTCACCGCCATGCGCTATTCGGACTGGGCGCTGGGGCAGTTCTTCGAGAAAGCCAAGAAAGAGCCGTACTACAAGGACACCCTGTTTGTGGTCGTCGGTGACCATGGTTTCGGCAACAACGAGCAGATCACCGAGATGGACTTGGGTCGCTTCAATGTCCCGATGCTGATGATCGCGCCGGGCCTGCAGGACAAATTCGGCAAGCGCAGCAGCATTGTCGGCACGCAAATCGACATCGTGCCGACCATCATGGGTCGACTGGGTGGCGAGACCGTGCATCAGTGCTGGGGTCGCGATTTGCTGAACCTGCCGTCTGGCGATCTGGGCTTTGGCGTGATCAAGCCTTCGGGGAGCGAGCAGACCGTTGCGCTGGTCACCGGCGACCGTATCCTGATCGAACCCAAGGAAATGGAGGCGAAGGTCTACCGCTATGAGTTGGGCAACAAGCCCCACGCCGAGCTGGTGCCCAACGCACCGGATGCTGCAGAGTTGCGCAATAAACTCGACAGCTTCCTGCAGACGGCGACCAAGAGCCTGCTCGACAACACCGCTGGCGTAAAAGACGCCAAGCCTCAATGACTGCAGCTTGACAAAAAACGCCCCGAGTCCGGGGCGTTTTTTTTGCCGGGCAAAAGCCCGCATACGGCCGCGTGGCCAGCCCAAGCGCTGACAACGCGGGTTGAACGTCGTTGCGCTGCAAGGGTCAAGATCATTAGGCCGTTGTCAGGCCTTTACTAAGGAGACATTGATGAAAGTGTGGACTATTTCGTTTCTGGACAAAGACGGTGTACAGCAGAGCCTCGATCTTGACTCCGATCACCGTCCCAGTGAAGAAGAGGCTGCGCAGAAAATCCGTCCGATTCTGTTTCCGGTGGCCAGTGATCTTGATCTCAATGACCTCGATGGACGCACCGCCGAGCCCACCGTGAAGACACTCAAAGAGCAGAATGCGGTACAGATCATCTCCATCGTCGAAGCTTCGTAAAACACCTGCTTTTTCCTGCAATCCTGCCAATTGGCAACGCCCCTCCAATGGGCGTACTCTGCCAGTGAGGTCGGTGATGCATCCACCTGAGTTCGCTCACGTGCGCATGCCTGTTTTGTAATAACGCACTGGCCTTATCAGCGACATGCTTGAGTTCCGGGCGGCAGATGACCTGCCGCTTCACGCCCCGCCATCGTGGCGTGTTTCGGAATTGTTGAAACTCTATCTATCGTTGCATAGGAGGACGTTTCATGAGCACAGCCTATCAGGAAGACATCAGCAGCCATGTACTGCGCTGCATGAAAGAAGGCGGTTTCGACTTCGCACGCATCCACCCCATCGAGTTCTACGCCACGTTTCCGGACGAGGAGCGCGCGCGTCAGGCCGCTGATAAATTCCGTGGGGAATCCGTCAATGTCCAACTCAATGCACGGGAGGACGGTGCCTGGCACCTGGAGCTGAGCAAGGTGATGTACGCGACTTACGACGGGATCGGGGACTTCGAGCAGGATTTCCAGACGGCCATTCTGGGTCTGGACGGGGAAGTGGAAGGGTGGGGCGTCAAACAGGAACTCAAGCGTCTGCATTGATATTGGAAGGCACGCCGTCCAGATATCTCCCGTGAGCTTTTTCCGTCCTCGTTCAATGACGAGTCGGAGGCGGGAGATGCACCGCACTGAATCACGGACAAAAAAAAGCCGCTCTCATCGGAGCGGCGGAAAGGGAATGGAGGGTGGCGCACTGACGGTGCTGCCGAAATGGTTTCGAAGCCGGCTGCCTTGTGTGATCTGGCGGCGGGTCTTCGTGATGGGGCGATTATGCGAGTCGGGGCGGGTCGGCGGAAATCGTCTCTCGCTATGCCGTCGATAGTTTTTTCAAGCGTGGCACGCATCGCTATGAAGCGTGAGCGAGTGGGTGAGGGCGCATCGCGCACGGGAATGGTGCGAGTGGTCTGACTGGTTTAACCAACCCGTTGAAATATAAGCGTTTATGCCGATGGCACGGGCCTTGCGAAGGCTCTGATGTCCATGGTGACAAGGAGTACGGCATGATCCGCACCTTTTACGACGAGATGTACGATGCGGGCGGCGCAGTTCGTCCGCATTACCGGGAATTTGCCCGCTGGTTGGGTGAAGCGCCACCTGAGCTGCTTGCTCAGCGCCGGCGCGAGGCTGACCTTTTGTTTCATCGCGCCGGGATCACGTTCACGCTGTACGGCGATGAGCAGGGCACTGAAAGGCTCATCCCCTTTGACACCATTCCACGGAGCATTCCGGCCAGTGAGTGGCGCGTCGTTGAGCGCGGCTGCATTCAGCGCGTCAAGGCGCTGAACATGTTTCTGGCAGACCTTTACCACGATCAGCGCATCATCAAGGCCGGCATCATCCCCGCCGAGCAAGTCCTCGCCAACGAGCAGTATCAGTTGGCGATGCAGGGCCTGAATCTTCATCGAGACCTGTATTCGCACATTTCCGGTGTCGATCTGGTGCGCGACGGCGACGGCACGTATTACGTCTTGGAAGACAATTTGCGTACGCCCAGCGGCGTCAGCTACATGCTGGAAGACCGCAAAATGATGATGCGGTTATTCCCCGAGTTGTTCGCGGCGCAACGCATTGCCCCCATTGATCACTACCCGAACCTGCTGCTCGACACCTTGAAAAGCTCCAGCCCGCTGGATAATCCGAGCGTCGTTGTGCTCACGCCCGGACGCTTTAACAGCGCGTTCTTCGAGCACGCCTTTCTGGCGCGGGAAATGGGCGTCGAGCTGGTCGAAGGCGCCGATCTGTTCGTGCGCGACGACCGCGTGTTCATGCGTACCACCGATGGCCCCAAAGCGGTGGACGTGATCTACCGCAGGCTCGACGACGCGTTCCTCGATCCGCTGGCGTTCAACCCCGACTCAATGCTTGGAGTGCCGGGCCTGCTGGCCGCCTATCGTTCCGGCAACGTGGTGCTGGCCAACGCCATTGGCACCGGGGTCGCTGACGACAAGTCGGTTTACCCTTTCGTGACTGACATGATTCGTTTCTACCTCGACGAAGAGCCGATCCTCAAGAACGTGCCGACCTGGCAGTGTCGCAAGCCCGAGGAACTGTCTCACGTGCTCGCCAATCTGGGCGATCTGGTCGTCAAGGAAACCCAGGGCTCCGGTGGCTACGGCATGCTGGTCGGTCCTGCCGCCACGGCCGCTGAAATCGAGTCCTTCCGGGCGCGGCTCAAGGCCAAGCCCCATGCGTACATCGCGCAACCGACTTTGTGTCTGTCAACCTGCCCGACCTTCGTCGAAAACGGCATCGCCCCTCGTCACATTGACCTTCGCCCCTTCGTTCTGGCCGGCCGCGAGACCCGTGTAATGCCCGGTGGCCTCACCCGCGTTGCCCTGCGCGAAGGCTCGCTGGTGGTGAATTCGTCGCAGGGTGGCGGGACCAAAGACACCTGGGTGGTCGAGGATTAAGGATGCCTGCCAATGCTAAGTAGAACTGCCTCGGATCTGTACTGGATGTCGCGTTACCTTGAGCGCGCCGAAAACCTGGCGCGGATGCTCGACGTCAGTTATTCGCTGTCGCTGATGCCACAGGACGGACGCGGGGATGGCCTTAATGAAATGGCCATGCCCTTGTTGATCACCGGAACCCTGGACGATTACCTGGAGCGCCACGGCGACTTGCACGCCGAGCGCTTGCTGCATTTTTTTGCCCTGGACGCGGCCAACCCCGCGAGTATCTTCAGCTGCCTCGGCGCTGCGCGGGCCAGCGCCCATGCCGTGCGTGGGCGTATTACTGCGGACATGTGGGAGAACATCAACGCCACCTACCTGGAAATTCGCGGCATCGCGGAGCAGGGCCTGAGCCGCTATGGCATGAGCCGTTTCTGCGAATGGGTCAAGGAGCGTTCGCACCTGTTCCGTGGGGCCACTTACGGCACCATCATGCGCAACGACGCTTTCCGCTTCATTCGTCTCGGCACCTTCATCGAACGCGCCGACAACACGCTGCGCATGCTCGACGCGCGTTACGAGATGCTGGAGCTTCGCGGTCCTTCTGCCAATGCCGCAGCGGACAGTTCAGCGGCGGGTTATTACCAATGGAGTGCGTTGTTGCGCGCGTTGTCCTCCTTTGAGGCCTACACGGAGGTGTATCGCGATGCGCCCGGTGCGCGGCAGGTTGCAGAACTGCTGTTGTTGCGAGCCGATATCCCGCGTTCGTTACGCGCCTGCCTGGAGGAACTGGACCTCATTCTTGCCAGCCTGCCGGGCGCCAATGGCCGTCCCGCGCAGCGGCTGGCAGCCGAGCTGGACGCCCGCCTTCGCTACACCGGCATCGACGAAATCCTCGATGAAGGCCTGCATGAGTGGTTGAACGAATTCATTCCACTTCTGGCCCAACTGGGTAGCGTTATTCACACTTCTTACCTGGAGGCTGCATGAGACTCTCAATTAGCCACGAGACCACCTATCACTACGACGATCAGGTCCGCGCCAGCATCCAGTATTTGCGTCTGACTCCCCATGACAGCGAGCGCCAGCAGGTGCTGAGCTGGCAATTGGCATTGCCGCGCCCGGTGCGTGCTCAGATCGATCCCTTTGGCAATATTCTCCACGTTCTGACGCTGGACGAACCCCACGAAGCCATCGTCATTGGCGCGCGTGGCCAGGTCGAGATCGACGAGAAGCGCGAGGCGGAACATGAAAGCCAGTCTGCACTGCCGTTCCTGCGCTTTACCCGCCTGACCGAGGCCGACGAAGCGATTCGCGCCTTTGCCATCGCGCAGACCCACAAGCGCACCGACCGCACCGCGCTGATCGACATGATGCACGCGCTCAACGAGCACATCACCTATACGCCGGGCTCGACCGCCGTCGATACCAGCGCCGCGCAAGCGTTCGCCAATCGCGTCGGCGTGTGTCAGGACCACACCCATGCGTTTCTGGCCTGCGCCCGCAGTCTGGGGGTGCCGGCGCGCTATGTATCGGGTTATCTCTGCAGCGACAGCAGCGAACATCTGTCCAGCCATGCGTGGGCGGAGGCGTGGATTGACGACGCCTGGTACAGCTTCGACGTGACCAATCAATTGGCGATCCCGGCGCGGCATCTGAAGCTCGCCGTCGGCCTGGATTATCTGGACGCCTGCCCAGTGCGCGGCATGCGCCGTGGCGGTGGTTGCGAACAGATGCACGCCAAGGTTGTCGTATCGCCCACTGCGCCGATCGCAGTCCCGTCTGCGGCCAAAAAGACTGCTGCGCCCATGATCCAGGTGCAGCGGCAGGGTTGAGGCAGGTCGGTCAGGCGTCCTGACCGCCACTTGCTTTCAGCAATGCCCATCGACCCGCCACGTCCTCGATGAACAGCCGTGCAGGCCTGCCGGCTGGTACTCATTCGTTTTGAGCTACTCGCAAGTACGTGCACACCGAGAACGCTGCCTGCGCAATGCAGTCATCGGCGTGATCGGAGCACGAGCTTGCCGCCGGGAGGCTCACCCAAACAATCGGGTGAGGTTTGGCAATATGAGGAGCAGGGTCGTCGCGAAAACAATCAACCCGGCCTGACGAATTTTTGAGCGCTTGAACATAGTAGATGCCTTTTCTTGTTATTCCTGAGCGACAGAAACCCACAGGCTTCGGGGATGACCAAAGCGAAGGGTTGGCAAAGGTGAGGCAAAAGAGCAGGTTTCCCGGTCAGCAGACCGTGGACGACAGGCGCTTGATGAATCGATTTTGTTATCGCGCCACTGCTACTGACTTAACCTTAGAGCCCACGTGCCGCGCGGCTTAGATCGTTATGAACTGGACAGCCGGTTTCTCATAACCGAGATGTTTTTTGGCGAATTGCTATCACGCATACATTCCCCTCCTAGACGCCTTCACCGTTTACCGCCATTGTTCGTTACCTTGCTACCGTTCGTCTGAGTCCGAAACTTCTCACAACCAGCTACCCTATCAAGCGGTTCGGCAGCGACGGTCGCGCAGTGAGAGATAGACGCCAGTCAAACATCAAGGCAGCAGCGTGATGACAATCGTGCTGTCAGTGAACGAAAAAAGTGGGTTAGCGAGGACAGGATGACCGAAGCGTTTATTTATGATGCTCTGCGCACGCCGCGTGGCAGAGGCAAGCCGGACGGAGCGCTGTACAGCGTGAAACCAGTGGATCTGGTCACCGGTCTGCTAAAGGAGTTGCAACTGCGCAGTCATCTGGACACGGCCCAGGTCGACGACATTGTGCTGGGCTGCGTGACCCCGATCGGCGAACAGGGGGCTAACATCGCCAGAACGGCCGCGCTGGTGGCTGACTGGTCGACGCGAGTCGCCGGGCTGCAGGTCAACCGGTTCTGCGCCTCCGGCCTTGAGGCGGTGAACCTGGGCGCGATGAAAATCCGCTCCGGCTTCGAGGACCTCGTGGTGGTCGGCGGGGTGGAATCGATGTCGCGCGTGCCAATGGGCAGCGATGGCGGTGCATGGATGGGAGATCCGCACACCAACCTGCACACTCAGTACACCCCTCAGGGCATTGGCGCTGACCTGATAGCCACGCTGGAAGGTTTCAGTCGCGAAGACGTTGACGCCTTTGCGCTGGGCTCGCAGCGCAAGGCCGCACAGGCCCAGGCGAGCGGCGCGTTTCGCCGTTCGCTGGTGACGGTGCGCGACCAGAACGGCATGCTCTTGCTCGACCATGACGAGTGCATTCGACCGGACACTTCGCTGGAAGCGCTATCCAGCCTGCGGCCCAGCTTTGCGAACATCGGCAAAATGGGTTACGACGCCACAGCGCTGCGCGTCTACAGCCACGTCGAACGCATCGAGCACGTGCACACGCCCGGCAACAGTTCGGGCATCGTCGATGGCGCTGCACTGATGCTGCTGGGCACCGCACACATCGGTCAGTCCCTTGGGCTCAGGCCGCGTGCGCGCATCGTCATGACCGCCGTGACCGGTACCGATCCCACCATCATGCTGACCGGGCCGGCGCCTGCCGCGCTCAAGGCTCTGGCGCGGGCCGGGCTTGTGCTGGATGACATCGACCTGTTCGAGGTCAACGAGGCCTTTGCATCAGTGGTGCTCAAATTCATCAAGGACACCGGGGTCGACCCCGACAAGGTCAACGTCAATGGCGGCTCCATCGCCCTCGGTCATCCACTCGGGGCCACCGGCTGCATCGTGCTGGGCACCTTGCTCGACGAGCTGGAGGCCCGGCAGCTGCGTTATGGTCTGGCGACCTTGTGCGTCGGCGCCGGCATGGGCATTGCGACGATCATCGAGCGGGTATGAGCATGAACCCCGCGCACTTGACCGCACGCGTGTATCCGCAAACAGTTTCAGGAAGAACGACCGTATGACCGACGCCATTCGCTACGAGACGGGGGCCGATCAGATTGTCACGTTGACCCTCGACATGCCCGGCCAGCAAGCCAACACCATGAACGCCGCTTACCGTCAGGCCATGGCTGACATTCTGGAGCGCCTGCAGGCCGATAAGGCATTCATCGCCGGGGTCATCATCCGTTCGGCAAAAAAGACGTTCTTCGCCGGGGGCGACCTCAACGAGCTGGGCCAGGTCGATGCGTCCCGTGCCGCCGGGTTTTATCAAATGACCATGGGCATCAAGGCCCAGCTTCGCCAGTTGGAAACGCTCGGCAAACCCGTCGTCGCTGCCATAGAAGGCGCGGCGCTGGGCGGAGGGTTGGAGTTGTGTCTGGCCTGTCATCATCGCATTGCCCTGAAGGGCAGCCACGTCAAGCTGGGACTGCCGGAGGTCACCCTTGGCTTGCTGCCGGGAGGCGGCGGGACGGTGAGGCTGGTGCGCATGCTGGGGCTGGAGAAAGCCTTGCCGTTGCTGATGGAGGGGCGCGCGCTGAGTGCAGAACTTGCCCTGAAAACAGGTGTGATCGATCAGATTGCCAGCGATGCCGATGACCTGCTGGCCAAGGCACGGGCATGGATTGTGGTCAATCCGGCCCCGCTCAAAGCGTGGGATCAGCCCGGCTTCGAGTTGCCCGGCGGCACGCCAGCGAACCCGAAGGTCGCTCAGATGCTGGCCATCGCGCCCGCCATACTGCGCAGCAAAACCCAGGGCTGCTACCCGGCGCCGGAAAAGATTCTCGCCGCGGCGGTGGAAGGTGCCCAGGTGGACTTCCACACCGCCGAAAAGATCGAGGCGCGGTATTTTACCGAGCTGGCCATTGGTCCCATCGCCAAAAACATGATCGGCAGTTGGTTTCAGCTCAATCAAGTCAAGGCGGCCGAGGGCCGACCCAAGGCGCCGCCGGTGTTTCATATGCGCAAAGTCGGCATTCTGGGTGCTGGCCAGATGGGCGGCGGGATCGCTTATGTCACCGCGATGGCGGGCGTCAATGTGATCCTCAAGGACCTCAATCTGGCGGCCGCGCAGAAGGGCAAAGACCACTCCGTACGATTGCTGGACCGTCAGGTTGCCGCAGGACGCCTTACCGAGGCTCAGCGCGACGCGGTGCTGGCGCGGATCAAGCCCACCGGTCGCGACAGTGATCTGGAGGGTTGCGACCTGATCATCGAGGCGGTGGCCGAAGACCGCGAACTGAAAGCGCAGGTCAGTGCCGCCGCCGAGCAGGTGGTGGTGCCCAATGCAGTGATTGCCTCCACCACCTCGACGCTGCCGATTACCGGTCTGGCCAGCGCGATCAGCCGGCAGGAGCGGTTCGTCGGTATGCACTTTTTCAACCCCGTGGAAAAGATGCGCCTGGTGGAGATCGTCAAAGGCGCGCGCACCAACGACATGACCCTGGCCCGTGCGTTTGATTTCGTTCGGCAGGTGGGCAAAATAGCCCTTCTGGTGAACGACACGCGCAGCTTTTTCACTTCGCGGGTGTTCACTGCGTTCGCAGACGAGGGTATTGCGATGGTCGGCGAAGGGGTGAGTGCGCCGATGATCGAAACCGAGGCGCGCAAGGCCGGGATGCCCGCAGGCCCGCTGGCGATGTCGGATGCGGTGTCGTTGAGACTGATGAGCGACATTCGCCAGCAGACCCGCAAGGACCTCGCTGGACAAGGACCTGACATTGAGGTCAGGGTACATCCGGCCGACGCGGTGATTGAGCAGTTATTGACCGAGCATGGCCGTACAGGCAAAGCCGGCGGTGGCGGGTTTTACGATTACCCCGACGCCGCGCCCAGGCATCTGTGGCCGCGGTTGAAACTTCGTTTCGAAAAGCCCGAGGCGCACATCAGCGGTCAGGACATTCGCGACCGGTTGCTGTTTATTCAGGCCCTGGAGACCGTGCGCTGCCTGGAGGAGGGCGTCGTGCGCTCAACCGCCGACGCCAACATCGGATCAATGTTGGGTGTCGGTTTTCCTGCATGGAGCGGAGGGGCGTTGCAGTTCATCAATCAATACGGTTTGAAAGCCTTCATTACCCGCGTCCGCGCCCTGGCCGAGCGTTATGGTGAGCGCTTCCAGCCGCCGGCCCTGCTGCTGGAGAAGGCAGAAGAGGGGTCGCGGTTTTAATAACCGGCCTGAGATGCGCCCACGGCTGCGTTGCGCCTCCAAGTGAAGGCGCAACGGCGTGCGGTTGACAGGGCGCGCAACCCAACTGGGCCTTGCCTTGCCCGGGCCTTCAAGGCAGGCTTGGGCCGTGCATTTTCGCCTTTTCCGCTTCAGGGATTTATATGTCGTTACGCATCTGCATTCTGGAAACCGACGTCCTTCGCCCGGAACTGGTTGATCAGTACCAGGGTTATGGGCGGATGTTTGAAAGGCTTTTCGCACGTCAGCCGATTCCTGCCGAATTCGTCGTCTACAACGTCATGCAAGGCGACTACCCGCCTGATGAAGAGCAGTTTGACGCCTACCTGATCACCGGGTCCAAGGCTGATTCCTTCGGCACTGACCCATGGATCGAAACCCTGAAAACCTATCTGCTCGAACGCTACAAACGTGGCGACAAGCTGCTGGGCGTGTGCTTTGGCCATCAGTTGCTGGCGCTGCTGCTGGGTGGCAAGACCGAGCGGGCCACGCAAGGCTGGGGTGTGGGCATCCATCATTACAACCTGGCGCCGACCGAGCCCTGGATGACGCCTGCGGTGGATAAGCTCACGCTGCTGATCAGCCATCAGGATCAGGTCACGGCGCTGCCTGAAGGCGCGACAGTCATCGCTTCCAGCGACTTCTGTCCGCTCGCGGCGTATTACATCGGCGATCAGGTGCTGTGCTTCCAGGGCCACCCGGAATTCATCCACGACTATTCCCGGACGCTGCTCGACATCCGCCAGGACGCGTTGGGTGAGCAGGTCTATGGCAAAGGCATCGCCAGCCTGGAGGAAGACCATCACGGCACGGCCGTTGCAGAATGGATGATGAGGTTCGTTGCCAACAAGCGTCCAGCAGTGTGATGCGCAACCCGGCGCTTGCGGGCGCCGGACGTGCCCGGTTTACGCCAGGCGGGACGCAGCGACGCGGTTTGCAGCCAGGCTCTTATAGCCAACCGGAGCGCTTGAAGCTCGCGAACAAAATCCCGCATCCGCCCACGATCACGCCCAGCACCACGTAGTAACCGTAATGCCAGGTCAGCTCGGGCATGTTCTGGAAATTCATTCCGTAAATGCCGGCGATCGCTGTCGGGAACGCCAGTATCGCCGCCCATGCTGCGAACTTGCGTTGGGTGAGGCTTTGCCGGGATGACTCCAGCAGCAGGCTGATCTCGATGGTCTGGCTGGCAATGTCGCGCAGGTTGGCAAGGTCTTCCATCTGCCGCTTGACGTGGATCTCCACATCCCGGAAGTACGGCCGCATGTTCTTGTCGATGAAGGGAAAGCTGAGCTTCTGCAGCTCTTCACCGATTTCAACCATGGGCGCCACATAGCGGCGCAGGCGCAGCAAGTCCCGGCGCAGGGCGTGGATGCGATGGATGTCGGATTCGTTGAGGTCTTTGCGCAGCACATTGTGCTCAAGCTCTTCGAGCTCGCAGTGGATCGACTCGGTGACCGGCTGGTAGTTCTCGGTGACGAAGTCCAGCAGCGCGTAGAGCACGAAGTCCTCACCGTGCTCCAGCAGCAACGGCCTCGCCTCACAGCGCTGGCGCACCAGCCCGTAGGATTTGGAGTCGCCGTTGCGTGAGGTGATGATGTAACCCTTGCCGGCGAAGATATGGGTTTCGATGAAAATCAGCTTGCCGTTTTCGCGGATCGGCGCGTAGGTCACGATGAACAGGGCGTCACCGAAGGTCTCCAGCTTGGGGCGGCTGTGGACTTCCAGCGCATCTTCAATGGCCAGTTCGTGCAGATTGAATTGGCGTTGCAGGGTGGTGAGTTCCTCCAGACCGGGATGCTCCAGGCCGATCCAGACGAAATGCCCCGGCTTGGCTGCCCAGGCTGCGCCTTCATCCAGAGAGATATTGGTGACTTTCTTTCCAGCGCTGTAGACGGCAGCGGCAACCACTCGACCCATGATGATCTGCTTCTTCTTTTAGGAAACTGACGCGCAGCTTAGCGCGCTCCCAGATCAGAGTCGGCGGTTATCAGCGAGTTCGCATGTTTTTTTCAGCGTCGTTCAGCGTCTGTTTGGTCGGGCAGGGCATCGCCCAGTTGCGTGTCCATGCTGACAATGCAGGCCTGGATCTGCGCGTGGCACTGCGCGATGAGCTGGGGGATATCCTCGGCGGACAGGCCAGCGGTCCGGATGGCGGGCAGCGTGCGAATAATCACTTCGCCGCTGCGCCAGCGCTGCAAGTTCATGCTGCGCACATAGGTGCTGACGCATACCGGCACGATGGGCACGCCGGCCTCGATCGCCATCTGAAAGGCGCCGCGTTTGAAAGCGAGCAATCCATGACCCTTGTTACGGGTGCCTTCGGGGAAGACCCAGATAGAGGTGTCTTTATGCTGCAGGGTTTCGGTGGTCTGAAGAATGGAGCGACGCGCCCGCAACGGGTTGCCGCGATCGATCAGCACATTGCCCGCCAGCCAGAACAACTGGCCGAACAGCGGCACCCACTTGAGGCTTTTCTTGCCGATGCAGACCGTGCGGGGCGGCACGATGTTGCCGAGCACAAACAGATCGTAGTTGGATTGATGATTGCAGACGATGACGCAAGGCCGCGCCCGTGCGAACTGCGGGCTGAGCTGCGCGTCAAGGCGCAGGCCGAGAATCCGCATGGCGGGGCGCGCGTACAGGCGGGCACACAGGCGGCTATTGTCCGGGTTGAAAGGTCGACACAAGCCGAGCACCAGCCCGAGCACGCCCGCAGCGATAAAGTGCAGACCCATCAGCAACATACGCAGAACAAACAGCATGCGAAACCTACCCGGCAGGCGAAAAGCCGCGCAGTGTACGGGTGTGCACTGAAGTCGGCAATCGAACATGGCCCGCGCGGGGCTGGGGAATTTAACGGGATATTTCAGGACAACGCGCTGCGAGGTTCCAGCGCGATGCCGTGCCGGGTCAAAGGGGGATCTGGCGATCCAGTTCTATGGCGCGGTCGAGGGTTTCAAGCAGGTCCTTGCGCACTTTGAGCTTGGTCTGCTTGTGCGCGCGCATGTTGATCTTCTTCAGTTGCAGCGCCACGGTGCGCGCTGCTTCGGTGAGTTCGTCAGGCGCGACCACCTTGTCCAGGAAGCCGGCTTGCAGCGCACCTTTGGGGTCGAACATTTCGCCGCAAATCACCGAGCGGCCGAACGCACTTTTGCGCAGGCGGTCACGGGCCAGTTCGATGCCGGCGTGGTGCATGGTCATGCCGATCTGCACTTCGTTGAGGCCGATACTGAACGGGCCGTCAACGCCGATTCGGTAGTCCGCAGACAACAGCAGAAATGCGCCTTTGGCCACCGCATGACCGCCACACGCGACGACGATGGGAAACGGGAAAGACAGCATGCGCCGCGCGAGCGTAGAGCCCTCGGCCACCAGGCCCATCGCCGCTTCGGCGGATGAGGTCATGATTTTTAGATCGTAGCCGCCCGAGAGGATCCCCGGCTGGCCGGTGATGATGACCACGGCGCGGTCTTGCTCGGCGCGGTCGAGGGCGGCGTTGAACGCAGCGACCACATCATTGCTGATGGCGTTGACCTTGCCGTTGGCCAAGGTCAGCGTCGCAACGCCGTCGTCCAGCTGATAGGCGACCAAGTCACTCATGGAGCACGTCCTTTGTTGTTTTGAAGTGGCGCAGACGTTACTCACCCGGCGGTGAGAGGTAAAGCACAAAGGATGACCGGGGAGTCAGAGGGGGCGGGTCACCCAGCCTGGCGACCCGAGGGAGAGGGAGGGGCTAAACTTCGACTTCGTTGAGCTCGCAGTATTCTTCCCAGTCCATGTCCAGCGCTTCGGCGGCTTCCTTGTGTGCGGCCAGACGCAGTTCCTTGAGCTGTTCCGGGGTTTCGGCGATGAACGTCAATGCCAGTTCCCAGGTCGGGATGCCCAGGCTTTCCGCTTCATCCTCAAAGGCCCAGAGCGTTTGCTGTTGCTGCTCTTTCGGGCTCAAGTCCTGGATTTCAGCCTGCAACATCGGATTGGTCACGATGTACTTCGCCAAGGCAGCTTCGGTCCAGTCGTTTGCGTTCATGCGGGGGTGATCTCCTGTGGGTCGAGCTGACGTATTGCAGTGAATGGAAATTGAGGTGAGCCCGGATTGTGCGGGATGTCATTCGCTCGCGCCAGTCACCGATGGCCCGTCGGTCGGGGTGGCATGGATCACACGGCGCACGATGAAAAGCGCCTGCTTCAAAGCAGGCGCCTGGTCAACTGCGCCGGAAAATCAGCCGATCGCCATGGGTTTCTTCACATTGCGGTGCGCATTGTCGCCCAACAGCGGATGCGGCCCGTGCGCGCCATATACGCCAACCGGTTCCGGGAACGTGCGCAGCAGCGTGATGTAGAGCAGTGCTGCAAGGCCCAGGGTAATCGGCAGGCTGATGTCGATACCTCCGGCCAGATTACCCAGCGGACCGACGAACTGCCCCGGCAAGTTGACGAAGCACAGACCCACCGCCGCGCTGGGGATCCACGCACCCAGGCCGCGCCAGTTCCAGCCGTGCTCGAACCAGTAGTGACCGCCGCTCTGCCCCCGGGTGAACACCTGCAAGTCCGCCGGGTGATAAAAGCCACGACGCACGATCAGGCCCAGCACCATGATGATGATCCATGGCGAGGTGCAGGTCACGATCAACACCGCGAAGGTCGACACGCTCTGCACCAGATTGAAGGCGAACCGACCGATGAAGATAAAGGCAATCGCGGCGATGCCAATCAGGATCGTGGCCTGGGCACGACTGAGCAGGCGCGGAAACATGCTCGACATGTCCAGGCCTGTGCCATAGAGCGATGTTGTCCCGGTGGACATACCGCCGATGATCGCGATCAGGCACACCGGCAGAAAGAACCAGCCGGGCGACACGGCGAGCAGTCCGCCGACATAGTTGTTGTCTGCAATGTATTGCGGCGCCTGGGTGGCGACGATGGTGGCCGTGCACAGCCCGAACAGGAATGGAATCAGCGTGCACAGCTGCGCCAGAAAAACCGACGCCATTATGCGTTTCTTCGACGTCTGCCGCGGGATATAGCGCGACCAGTCGCCGAGAAACGCGCCGAAGGACACCGGGTTGCTCATGGCCAGCAACGCAGCGCCGATGAACGCTGCCCAGAAGCCTTCGCTGCCGTTATTCAGCGTGCCGGCGAAGCCTGCGTCAAAGCTGCCGCTGAAGGCGAAGATTCCCAGGAGGAACAAGAGGCTTGAGGCGAACACGGCGATCTTGTTGACCCACAGCATGAAGCGAAAACCGTAGATGCACACCACCAGTACCAGCACCGCGAAAACGCCATACGCCAGGCCCAAGGTCAGGTCATTCTCCGGCAGACCGGTCATGCGCTTCGCTCCGCCGATCAGGGCATCCCCGGAACTCCACACCGACAGAGAGAAGAACGCAACCGCCGTGAGCAGTGACAGGAACGATCCAACGATGCGACCGTGAACGCCGAAGTGGGCACCGGACGAAACGGCGTTGTTGGTGCCGTTGAGGGCGCCGAACAGGCCCATCGGCGCAAGGATGATCGACCCGAGCACGACGCCCAGTAGAATCGCCCAGACGCCCGCCTGAAACGACAGGCCGAACAACACCGGGAAACTGCCCAGCACGGCAGTGGCGAAAGTGTTGGCCCCGCCAAAGGTCAGACGGAAGAGGTCAAGTGGCGAGGCATCGCGCTCGGCATCGGGGATTTGCTCGACGCCGAAACTTTCAATTCGGTTGGCGGGGTGGGTCATGGGAGGTTCCTGCGCGCTGTCGTGTTGTTATAAGGCCGGCGGCGAGCGCTGGCCCGTTCTCTCGATCGTTTAACGATCGTGGCATTGGCAGTGGTCGCCATCGCGACCATCAATCACTGAAAGTGCTGGGTAGTACGGGCGACGGCCTCTGCGGGCCATTCGCCGGAATGGAGTAAGGCTAGCCAGACTGTACGGAGAGATGCTCGTGACAGGCCAGCCAGCGATTGCCGTACTGCCTGAAGACGATGGTCTCGCGCTCGCTCGAATGAGTGTCTTCATGGCCGAAGCGCACGTGCGTGTCGACGTCGTGCATGAAAATCGCCAGCTCGCCCTGAAGGCTGATGTGCGCGTTGCGTGACGCGCAACTCAGTACGGCAAAACCGTCGGCTTGCCAGCCAGCCCACACCTCCCGATAGGCGGCGCGCGACAACAGCGGGGCCGGCAAGGTGTGAAAAAGGAAGGTGGCGTCTTCAGTGAATGCGTCGAAATAGGCATCCGTATCGTTGCAGGCAAACGCGTCAATCAGCGTGCGTGCCGCGCGTAAAACTGCGTCGTGGCGGGGGTCGTAGATAGTCATGGCCGGCTCGTTTTTGTGATTCTGGCGATGGGGCCTGACTTTAAGCAGCTCGCCCTGGGCATCACATCTGCAGCCGTAAAAACTTAGTTCAGAAAATTGACAAGTATTTGAAGCGGCAAGCGCTTAGCCGCAAGCCGCAAGCCACGAGCCACGAGCGTTGATTGTGGGAGAGGGGGCGGAGGGGTCAGTTACCTGCGGATTTGATCAGGCCATTTTTCGTGGGCTGTCGCACGCGACCACCGGAGGGATCGAAGCAGGCGCTGTCGTAGCGGGGCGCGATGCAGGTTGAGGGGGCGGCCGGGGGAGGCGGGCGGATGCTCTGAAGGCGATCGGCGATTTCCCGTTCGTTGGTGATCACCAACTTGCGGCGTCGGCTGATCTGCAGGATCTCGGTGGCGTTCTTGTTCAGGCGGTACGGAAAGTCAGATTCTTCCCATTCGCTGGAGATGCGCGCCGGCCCCGGTCGTTGCAGGGTGGATTCACCGACGTACGTTGGGCATGGGCTGAACGCAAAACGAGTGGTGCCGTCGGCTGCGACACACTTGAAGACTTCGCCGTTGGCAGCATTCGCGGTGAGCAGAACGGACAACGCCAGTCCAGCGTTGAAGAGCGTAGAGAATTGAATCATCGAGACCTCCGTGGATGGCGCAAGGCTACCATCCCGGAGGCGTAATGTCAGGATTTGGGAATTACGGTCAGTGCGTCTCGTGTGCCGCTCGTTGCACCTTGGCCAGTGCCAACGCTGCAAACATGTCGGCGTCGCCTTGCAGCACTTTCAAGTGATCTTCCACGTGGTCGGTGCTGGAGCGAGCCTCCTCGGAATCCACCAGTCGGGTGACTTCGCACAAGGCATTTGCCGTAATCCACAGACTCTGACGCAGTTGGCTGATGATTTTCACCATGCTTTCCGAACTGTCCAGGTCTTCGTCGCTGTCCAGGCTCTGGCTGTCCTGCGCTGCCGGGAACACCGGAATCTCTTTGCGGGCCGTCGTTTCCACGCCGGTGACAACACGGGTGATGTCGACGCCCGCGGCGGCGATCCGGAACAGATAATCCGCCCTGGGCAAACGCTGCCCGCTTTCATAATGCCCCTGGGCATTGGCCTCGACGCCACCGATGGCGCCCAGCGCGCTTTGGGTCAGCTTCAGCCGTTTTCTTTCTTGTCTCAAACGCTTACCGATACCATTCATCAACCTTCTCCTGCGAATTCGCACCCTGCTCGTTGTGAAAGCGGGTGCGCAATGGGGGCCGGAACACGGGCTGTTTTCTCGTATGCAAAGCGAGCCACATGTGGGTGTTGGAACAATTCAAGCTCATACGATGATTAGACAGTAACTGCTCATGCACTCAAATGGCGATTTTTCCGACGCTTTGCGTGGAAAAATTCAACATCACGGGTGGCTTTGGCCGTTTAGAGCGTTGAGCCGGGATCGGTTACCGTGGGTTGTCGGATGGCAAGGGCTGCGAAGGTGGCGTAATCACCGAGCTGGCCTTGGGCGTAACGCTAACGATCTCGCAGGCAGGATTGCTTCTGGGTGCAGCATGGCCCTGGAAGGTCCGCATACGTCATGAATATTTGGGTTGTCTCGGTGTATCTCGTTTAAGACGGTACTGAGGAAGGAAAACAGCGTTGGCCGGGCTGCGATAAACACAGGCCAAACGCTTTGTTAAGTTCAGGCGGTCAGGTTTGTTTAAAGTTGTGTGGGTTGCTAAGAATTGTCTGACGGTGCTCTTTGCTGTTTCTGAAAATAACTTCGGCGGCTTCACGTTTAACTGCATCTATGTTTAAGTTTCTCCTTCGTCTGAAGATGAAGGAGTAAGAAATGTCTTTTGAAGCTTATCTGCAAATAGAAGGTATCAGTGGCGAAACACTGTCTGAAGGTTATGAAGGCTGGATCGAACTGCAAGACTTTGATCTGTCTGCAAACCAAACAGCCTCCGCAACATCTGCTTCCGCCGGTGGCGCAACGTCAGGGCGGGCCTATATGGGTGATTTTCTCGCGCGTAAAGCCGTTGATAATGCCACTGCCAAGATTCATGAGGCTTGCTGCAGTGGCAAACATTTCAAGCACGTGGTTGTGCATGTCTTTCGGGCGGGTGACCCAAAGGTAAAATATCTGGAGGTGTTGTTGGAGGAGGTTATTATCAGTTCGTTCGCGCTTGCCGGTAACGGGGACAAAAGAGATTCTTTTCCAGCTGAATTAATCGCTTTTAATTACGGGCGAATTCAGTTGATTTACTCGAAGCTAAGCCGTGTCAGCGGTCAGGGCGCGGGTCAAATCGCCGGCGGGTGGGATGCAATCAACAACACAATTTACGCCTGATTTCATAGTTCGTCCAAGGAGGGCGTGATGAGTTTCGAACTTCCTAAATCAAAGCCGCCAGCGGTTAATCTCGACGTCAACATGAAGATCGCCAATAATCAGTGGAGGAGGTCTTTTTCCGTGGTTACCTTCATGACGTGGTTCTACCAGCAAGTCCGTAACCGGGGCCCTTGGGATTTCAAGCAGAAGCATCCTGAGTGGGAGAACTTTGGTAACTTTCACTATGGTGCAGTGGGTAGGGGTGGCCAGTTGTCTGATCAGATTCTCTTGCGGGCAGCGGGATTCGCCCAGAATAGCGCAAGCACTCAAAGTGCCGAGGAAGACTGGGGAGCCTGGTATTGGAGACCTCCTTTCGGGGACGATCCCAAGGACCAGTACTGGATCATGCAAGGTATAGAATATGCAAAATCAAAAGGCTATTAACAGCGGTCGCATTTACAAGTACCTTTTTTGGATGCTTGGAAGTGCAGTGCTTATCTACTACGTGCTTGTGCATGTTCTGAGTGGAATGGCGGGCGCAGATGACCTTGTATTGAAACAAAAGCTAAACGGCGGTGCGTGGATGTACATCACTCATTATGGCGCGCCTGCCACTGATCTGGACACTTTAAGGTTTTACCTGACTGACCCGATCATGGGTTCTGATGAAGAAATTCTTCAGGCGCTTAATGACCGCAACTCATTCCTGATCACGGACAGCGCCCTGGAGGATGTAGTGGTCCGCGATACGCTCAACGGCGTGGGTATTACAGTGAAGGGGGTGGTATATCGCTATTTCAGCAAGCAATACACCAAGGCCGATGGTCTCAGATTGTACAGGGTGAGCCTGGACCAAAAGGATGAGCGGGAGTGAGCGGCTATGTCGGGCTGGAGCGCACGTTGCTGATCCAGGCCAGTCGGATAGCCAACCTCGTACTGGAAATGTAAGGGCCTCATAAAAAAAAATCCCCGCAGCTGACAGCATGCGGGGATTTTTTAAATGTGGCGGTGAAGGAGAGATTCGAACTCTCGATACAATTTCTTGTATACACACTTTCCAGGCGTGCTCCTTAAGCCACTCGGACACTTCACCGTGTCTCGTCAGACGTTCAGTCTGTCGAGGCGCGCTAATGTAGTCGAAAGCTTTCCCGAAGGCAAAACTTTTTTTCAGAATTTTCATGCGCTTAAGCCAGAAGCGCAAAGCCCCGGATGCTCATTGAGGTCCGAGGCTTGCCCTTTATGGCCACCGCGCAGGGATCAGGCGCCGAAGCCGCCGTCGATGGTCAGGCTGGCGCCGGTTACGTATCCGGCTTCCGGCCCGGCGAGGTAGGCGACCATGGCGGCGATCTCCTCGGATTTGCCATAGCGCGGGACGGCCATCAGGTTCATCAGTGAGTCAGCGAAGTCGCTATCGGCCGGGTTCATGTCGGTGTCCACCGGGCCTGGCTGTACATTGTTAATGGTGATGCCGCGCGGGCCGAGGTCGCGGGCCAGGCCTTTGGTCAGGCCGACCAGCGCCGATTTGCTCATGGCGTAGACGCCGCCGCCTGCAAAGGGCATGCGGTCTGCGTTGGTGCTGCCGATGTTGATGATGCGACCGCCTTCTTTCATGTGCCGCGCTGCCGCCTGACTGGCGATGAACACGCTGCGTACGTTGATGGCCAAGGTTCGGTCGAAGTCTTCGAGGGTGAATTCGTCGAGCGGGGCAATCGCCAGCACGCCGGCGTTGTTGACGAGGATGTCGATTCCGCCGAACGCCTCGACTGTCCTGTCGACAGCGCTGGTTATCTCTTCAGCGTTGGCGCTGTCAGCTTTGATGGCGAGGGCTTTACCGCCCGCTGCCGTGACGCTGTCCTGCAACTCCTGGGCTTTTGCTTGAGAGCTGACGTAAGTAAAGGCAACCGCTGTGCCTTGTGCCACCAGACGTTTCACGATGGCGGCGCCAATGCCGCGGGAGCCGCCTTGTACCAGTGCTGTTTTGCCGATCAGATTAGTGGGGTGAGTCATGTTGCTCTCCATTAACGGTAGGGCTTGAGTGGATGGGCATGAGTATCCGCCGGGCATTACCGCCGCGGTAGCCGGTATTCACGATAGTCTGTGTAAACCAAAAGTTGTGAGTGGGTGCGATGGATAACTTCAGCAGCATTGAGTGCTTCGTGCGCAGCGCCGAGGTCGGCAGCTTTGCCGAGGCGGCGCGGCGCTTGAGCCTGACCCCCGCCGCAGTGGGCAAAAGTGTCGCGAAGCTGGAGGCAAAGCTTGGCGTACGATTGTTTCAGCGCAGCACCCGCAAATTGGCTCTGACCGAGGCGGGCGCGCGCTTCCTCAACGAGGTCAGCGCCAGCCTGAACACCATCCAGAACGCCATCGCCAACCTGGCCAGCGCCGAAGGCTCTCCCGCCGGCACCCTGAAAGTCAGCGTCGGCACCCTGTTTGGTTGCCTGTATGTGGTGCCTCTGCTGGCCGAATTCCTCCGCCGTTATCCGGCCATCATCCCTGACTGGCATTTCGATAACCGTCAGGTGGACTTGATCGGGCAGGGCTTCGACGCGGCCATCGGCGGTGGCTTCGAACTCCCGCAAGGCGTGGTCGCCCGCAAGCTGGCGCCTGCTCACCGTGTGCTGGTGGCATCGCCGGAATGGCTACAGGCCAACACAGATATCGAGCACCCGGATGATTTGCACGATTGCGATGGAATTCTGATCCGTTCGCCGCAGACCGGGCGGATTCGTTCCTGGCCCTTGAGTCATCGCAGCCACACACAGAGCCCGTTGCGCATGAAAGTGCGCATGACCCTCAGCGATTCCGAGGCAGCGTGTCGGGCTGCCGGGCAGGGGCTGGGCGTTGCGTTGGTGAGCATGCCGTTTGCGCTGCCGTATTTGCGCAGCGGCGCTCTTCAGCGAGTGCTGCCCGAGTGGTATGTCGAGGACGGCAACATCTCCATCTATTACAGTGGGCACGCCCTGTTGCCGGGCAAGACCCGCGCCTTCGTCGACTTCATCATCGAGCAGTTCGCCGAGCAAAACTGGGCGCAGCATTTCAGCGCTGTGTAACCCGACAGCCCCCGTTGGGCATCCTGATAAGGCAAAAGGAATAACGATGCATATCCACCCCAAGGCCGCGCTGGTCCTTATCGACATGCAGCAGGGCATCAATCACCCCAAGCTGGGACGGCGCAACAATCCGGACGCCGAGCGACAGATGCTTGCGTTGTTGAGCGCCTGGCGTGACAGCGCGCGGACGGTCATCCACGTCCGGCATTTCTCCCGCTCTCCGGACTCGGTGTTCTGGCCGCAGCAATCGGGCGTCGAGTTTCAACCGGCGTTTGCGCCGTGGGACGGTGAGGGCGAGCTGCACAAACAGGTGCCCGATGCGTTCTGCCATTCGGCGCTGGAGGGTTGGTTGCGTGCGGACGGAATCAATCAGGTGGTGATTGTTGGCGTCGTCACCAACAACTCGGTGGAGTCGACCGCGCGCACCGGCGGCAATCTGGGCTTTGAGGTCATCGTGCCTCACGATGCCTGCTACACCTTCGACGGCGCGGACTTTTTCGGCAAGCCGCGCAGCGCCGAGGACATCCATGCCATGTCGCTGGCGAACCTGCACGGCGAATATGCGCAGGTGGTGGCAACCGAGGACCTGTTGAGCGCCCTCCGTTAAAAGCCTGTCGCCAGCAACCAGTCGCTTAGGCGTGCTGGACGCCTGCACGTTTGAGCAGCTTCTTGCAGCGTTCCGACAGATGCACCACGCGCAGATGCTTGCCGGCTTTCTGATAGCGCTCGCGCAGGGTTTTCAGCGCAGCGATTGCCGAATAGTCGACGAAGATCAGGTGGCGGCAGTCCAGGGTGACGTGCTGCGGGTCGTTCAGGTGATCGAACTGATCGAGAAACGGCGTCGTTGAAGCGAAGAACAGCGTGCCATGCAGGTGGTACATCTTGCTGCCATCGGGCTCGACGTGGCTGTCCGCATAAAGCTCGCGGGCCTGCTGCCAGGCGAAGTTGAGGGCGGCGATGAGGATGCCGAACAGAACAGCAGTCGCCAGGTCGGTGAGCACGGTGACGATGGTCACCGCGATGATCGCGAAGACGTCGTTCAACGGGACTTTGCGCAGCACCCGCAGCGACGCCCAGGCGAAGGTCTGCTGCGCCACCACGAACATCACGCCGACCAGCGCCGCCAGCGGAATGCGCTCGATCAGGGGCGACAGGAACAACACGAACATCAAGATCATCACACCGGCGACGATCCCCGACAGACGACCACGGCCACCAGAGCTGAGGTTGATCACGGTCTGCCCGATCATGGCGCAGCCGCCCATGCCGCCGCACAGGCCCGAGGCGATGTTGGCCACGCCCAAGGCCACGCATTCGCGGTCGGGGTAGCCACGGCTCTCGGTGATTTCGTCGGTGAGGTTCAGCGTCAGCAGGGTTTCCAGCAGACCGACCAGTGCCATCAGAATGGCGTAGGGCGCAATGACCCGCAGGGTGTCGAGGTTCCACGGCACGTCCGGCAGTGAGAGGCCGGGCAAGCCACCCGCGATGTGCGCCATGTCACCGAGGGTGCGCGTCGGCAGGTCGAAGAGGTAAACCAGCAGCCCAACGCCGAGAATCGCAACCAGCGCTGGCGGCACTGAACGGGTCAGACGCGGCAGCAGATACACCACCGCCATGGTCATGACCACCAGGCCGATCATCAGATAGAGCGGCGTGCCGCTGAGCCAGGATTCTCCGCTTTTGAAATGCTCCAGTTGCGCCATGGCGATGACGATGGCCAGGCCGTTGACGAAACCGAGCATGACCGGGTAGGGCACCATCCGCACCAGTTTGCCCAGGCGCAGCAAGCCGAAGGCGATCATCACCAGCCCGCCCAGTAGAATTGTCGCCAGCAGGTATTGCACGCCGTGTTGCACCACCAGCGCCACGATGACCACGGCCATCGAACCTGCCGCCCCCGAGACCATGCCGGGACGCCCACCGAACAGGGCGGTCAGCGTGCAAATGATGAAGGCGCCGTACAGGCCCATCAGCGGATTGAGGTGCGCCACCAGGGCAAAAGCGATGCACTCGGGCACCAGGGCGAAAGAGGTGGTAAGGCCGGCGAGAACGTCGGCACGAAGACGGGCGGGTTTCATGAAATACCTGACGTGCAATGCGCAAAAGGGGGCGATGTTACGGAATGTGAACGCGCACGGCCAGCCGCTTGAGCGTCGACATGGCACCGCGATGGATCGTGCAGGTGTCCAGTCAACCCCGATTGTGTAACCATGTTTGACCCGAAAATACGGCCGACTTGCCCGGCCTGTCATAAAGGATTGGACACGGATGCTCGCTGCGCTCAAGCACTACCCAGCTTCAGTCAATCTCCTGCTTTCGTCGTCGCTTTTTCTGACGCTGGGAAGGGCCATTACGCTGCCCTATCTGGTGATTTACCTGTCCTCCAACTTTGTCCTGAGCATGAGCGACATCGGGATGATCGTCGGTGGTGCGCTGATCGTCGGTTCGTTACTCAGCCTGTATGGCGGTTATCTCACCGACAAACTGTCCAGTTATCGCCTGATTCTGAGTTTCACCGGGTTCTTTGTGGCCGGCTTTATCGGCATGTGCGTGACCAGCAAACTCTGGCTGTTCTTTCTGTTTCTGGTGTCGTTCAATTTCGCGTACGCGGTGGTTGATATCGTGGTCAAGGCCGCCTTCGGCAAGCTGCTGCCGGTGAGCGAGCAAAGCAAGGTGTTCTCGGTGCGCTACACGCTGATCAATATTGGCTATGCGGTCGGGCCCTTCATTGGCGCCGGCCTGGCGCACTGGAACATGAAGCTGCCGTTCGTCATGTCCGCGCTGCTGGGACTCGGTTTCTTCCTTGTCTACGCGCTTTACGGTGACCGCAAGCTGAGTTCGGCGGACCCGGCCAATGCGCCGATTTCCTTCATCGCGGTGGGGCGCATTCTGCTCAAGGATCATCGCCTGGTCTGCTTTACCATCGGCGGTGTGCTCAGCGCCGTGGTGTTCGGTCAGTTCACGGCCTACCTGTCGCAATACCTCGTCACCACCCGCACGCCGGAATTCACTTATCAAGTGATCAGCTCAGTCGTCGCCGTCAATGCTGCCGTGGTGATTTGCCTGCAATACGTGGTCGGCAAGCGCATCAGCCATCAGTACCTCAACCAATGGCTGACCGCAGGGTTCAGCCTGTTCCTGATGGGCGTGGTGGGGTTTGCGATGTCGACCACGGTGCTGCACTGGTCGCTGGCTGTCGCGGTGTTCACCCTTGGCGAAATCATCGTGTTTCCGGCCGAATACATGTTCATCGACCGGATTGCGCCGACGCATTTGCGCGGTATGTATTACGGGGCGCAGAACCTGTCCAACCTCGGCGGCGCTCTGGGCCCGGTGCTGTGCGGGTTTGCCCTGGCGAGCCAGTCGGCACATTTCATGTTTTACATGCTGGCGGCGTTCATCATCGCTGGCGGCTGTTTTTATCTGTTGGGCGCTTCGTATTCCAGACGCCATGATCAAAACTCCTCTGTGCAGTGAAGCGTTAAATGACTGTTCTTTCTCCTCTTGATGCGTGGCAACACGCCGTCGACACGCAGGGTTTTCAGCCGGACGAGGCGCAGCGCAATGCGGCGCTGCACCTTCAAGCCTGCTGGCAGGCGTTGCACGACGGCAAGCGGGGCGGCGCCGTCAAAGGCGTGTACCTGTGGGGCCCGGTCGGGCGCGGCAAGACCTGGCTGATGGACCGTTTTTACGAGAGCGTGCAAGTGCCTGCTCGTCGCCAGCATTTCCATCACTTCATGCGCTGGGTGCATCAGCGTCTGTTCCAGCTCACTGGCGTGGCCAAACCGCTGCAGATCCTGGCCCGGGAGCTGGCGCAGGACGTGCGCGTGCTGTGCTTCGACGAGTTGTTCGTCAATGACATCGGCGATGCGGTGATTCTCGGCGGGCTGCTGCGTGCGATGTTTGAGGAGGGCGTGGTGCTGGTCTGCACCTCCAACCAATTGCCCGAACAGCTTTATGCCACCGGTCATAACCGCGAGCGTTTCGTGCCCGCGATCACAGCGATCAGCCACTTCATGGACGTCGTCTCGGTGGACGGCGGCGAAGACCATCGGCTGCATCCCGGTCAGGCGCATCAGCGTTACTGGGTCAAATCCGAGGCGGGCCCAAGCGCGCTGGTCGAGGTGTTCGAGACGTTGAGCAGCGGTGAATCCGTGTCAATTCAACCCGTGCCACTGGGGCGGCGGCATGTGCCAGTGGTGCGCAGCAGTCGCACGGTGGTCTGGTGCCGCTATGCCGAGCTGTGCGAGCAACCGCTGGCGGCGATGGATTTTATCGAGCTGTGTGACCGCTACAAGGCTGTGCTGTTGAGTGACGTTCCGGCGCTGAGCGCTCCCCAGCGCGAGGGGCGCATTGCCCGAGGCACCGAGGATGGTGTCGAACAGGTGACCGCGGGTGACCGTGAACTGCCGCAGCTTTCGCCTTATGACGACGGCGTGCGGCGTTTCATCGCGCTGGTCGACGAATGCTATGACCGCAAGGTGCCGCTGTACATCGAGGCGGCATTGCCGATGACCGAGCTGTATACCGAGGGCTATCTGGCGTTCGCCTTCCGGCGTACGTTGAGCCGGTTGCAGGAGATGCAACTGGCACGCTTCGGACGCTGACAGAAGATGCGGAGTCAACCGACGATCCCGTGGGAGCGAGCTCGCTCGCGAAGGCTGACATTCGGCAGACGCGCAGTGGTACTGGGCACTTGTCGATAGCCACTCACACGCTGTTGCGGCGTCGCTGCACCAGCACGTGCTTTGCGCCTTCGCCGACCAGCACCATCACCGCCAGCCAGATCGGCAGGTAGGTGAGCCATTCATCACGGCTGATGGATTCACCCAGCAGCAGGGCGACGCCGACCAGCAGCACCGGCTCGACGTAGCTCAGCAAACCGAACACGCTGAAGGCCAACAGGCGGCTGGCGCGAATGTAGCTGACCAGTGCAGACGCGCTGATCGCCCCCAGCACGGGAATCAGCACATAGAAGCGTGGGAATTGTTCGACCACCGACGGATTGCCCTGGCAGATGAACAGCACCGCCACGGGCAGGATCAGCAACATGTCCCACCACAAGCCACCAAGGTTATCGGTCTTGAGTTTGCGCCGCAGTATGAAATACAGCGGATAACCCAGGCACACAAGCAGGGTTTCCCAGGAAAAGCTGCCCAGCCGCAGCAGCTCATTGCCGACGCCGACCAGCGCACAACACGCAGCAATCTTCTGCAAGCGTGACAAATGCTCGCCATACACCAGGCGGCCGGTGAGGATCATGGTCAGCGGCAGCAGAAAATAGCCGAGCGAGACCTCCAGGCTGCGACCGTGCAGCGGCGCCCACATGAACAGCCACAACTGCGCGCCCATCAGCGCCGCCGACAACGCCATCGCGGCCAGCAGCGCGGGGGTCTGGCGCACTCGCACGGCCAGCGCGCGGGCGAGTTTCCAGTCTCCGCTGGAGAGCATGAACAGCGTCACGCAGGGCAGGGTCAGCAGCATGCGCCAACCGAAGATTTCTTCACCGCTCAATGGCTTCAGCAGTGAGGTGTAGTAGTACATGACCGCGAACAGGCAGGAGGCCATGACCGATAACGCAACACCCTTGTACACAGGGGCTCCTTGTTTTTCGATGAATCAGAATCAGGCGCAGGATTGCTTATGACGGTGGCTCTGGCGGCACACCTGAAGGACACGCAGTCGCAAAAAACGAGCAGAGTTTATCCGAGCGGCAGGGGGAGGTCCGCAGCAATCTGGTAAACCCCAGATGGGCTGGCAGTAAACGATGCACGTTTGGCAGAGAACGAGACCGCGTGCCGATTGAGCCGATCTGCACGCACGCCCAGACTTCTTCTCAACGCGCCATACCGGCGCGGCTGCTGGAGAAACCCCCCATGACCCAATCGATCGCCGGTATCACCCTTCCTGACAGCGCGCTGGCGCGCGCGACCACCGAATACATTCGCGATCAGGAGGGCGACCTGCTGTTCAACCATTCACGGCGGGTGTTTCTGTGGGGCGCGCTGACGGGTGAGCGCAAGGGCCTCAAGTACGACGCCGAGCAGCTTTATGTCGGTGCGATGTTTCATGACCTTGGTCTGGTGGAGCAGCATCGCAGTGCGGACCTGCGTTTCGAGGTGGATTCGGCCAACGCCGCGCGGGCGTTCATGCAGCCGTTCGGGTTGTCCGAGGGGGATATGGAGCAGGTCTGGTTGTCCATCGCGTTGCACACGACGCCGGGTGTCCCCGAGCACTTGCGGCCGAACGTTGCGCTGGTAACGGCGGGCGTCGAGATGGACGTGCTGGGCATCAACTACGCGCAGTTCAGCGAGGCGCAGCGTGAGGTCGTGACCCATGCGCACCCGCGCGGCGAGGACTTCAAGGAGTGCATTTTGTGCGCATTTGCCGATGGCTTTCGGCATAAGCCTGATACGACGTTTGGTACGGTGAACGCGGATGTGTTGGTGGATGAAGATCCTGAGTTCAAGCCGATGAATTTCGTGCAGATCATTCGGCAGTCGGCTTGGAGGGCGTGACCAGATCAAAGTCCTTGAGATCAAGGGCTTCGGCCTAACGGCCTCGGGTTTCGCCTTCGGCGAGTTACTTTTAAAAAGCCGGGAGCCGGACCAACTAAAAGTAACCAAAAGTGCCTGCTCCTGGTTTGGCCCCTCCTTCGTCGGGGTTCCTTCACTCCGGTCTCGCTCCGTGGGCCCGCCGCCATCCGCCATCCATGGCGGGGGGCGGCTCTCGCGGCATCCATGCCGCTCGGCCCACTCCACAAGACCTGCGTTCAGCCTGCACCCAAGTCGCGATTGGCGGTGACTGGGATTTTTGCGTACGGAGATCAAAAGCGCTCTTAAAGCAGATCAACCGCTTCCCGGCTGAAGCCAGTCCCACTAAAGCATCGTGTCCATTGAGTGGGGGCGGTGGTGGGGCTTAATTGAAGGAACGCGCCATGACTTGGTGGGACCGGCTTTAGCCGGGAAGGCGTCGAGCGACGCGCCGCAGAATGATGGGTGTACGCACAGGCCTCTTCCCGTCTGAAGCCGGTCCCACTGAAGCATCGTGTGCATCGATCATTCCCCACGCCCCGCGTGGTCATGCATCCTTCGGCGCTCGGCGTCGGTGTCTCGCAGACCGGTTGAGGCGTTCTTGAGGCCGGTCCCTTCAACATCCCTTCTTCGGCATTGTTTCAAGCTTTGTTAGGCTGGTCCCTATTTCGAGGGGGACTCATTTGTTTACATCGCTTCACCGTAAATGAATCTGTCCCCGTCCAGGCATTCAAGGGAGCGGCAATGACTTCCATCGGCACCGCAGCGCCTGTTGTACCGGGACGGCTGGAGCAGTTTTCCACACGTATCGCTTTTTTTGTTACCGGGTTCAGCATGTCCGCATGGGCTCCGCTGGTGCCCTATGCAAAAAGCCGGCTTGGGCTGGATGACGCGGGCCTCGGCCTGTTGCTGCTGTGCCTGGGCATCGGCTCGATTGTTTCGATGCCGTTGGCCGGCGCCATGACCGTGCGCTATAGCTGTCGGCGCCTGATTCTGCTGACGGGCATCATCGCCTGCCTGTGTCTGCCTCTGCTGGCGACACTGACCTCCGTGCCGTTGATGGTGCTCACACTCTTCGTTTATGGCGGGAGCATGGGCGCGCTGGGTTGCATCACCAACATCCAGGCCATCATCGTCGAACGGGCGAGCGGCAAGACCATGATGTCCGGTTTTCATGGTCTCTTCAGTTGTGGCGGGATTGTGGGCGCGGCAGGTGTTTCGGCTCTGCTCAGCGTCGGTGTTTTCCCCTGGCTGGCGATGGGCGTAGTGGCGTTTTTCATTGCGATTGCGCTGTACAAGGCGGCGCCGCATTTGCTGCCCTATGGCGGCGAAGCGGGAGGTCCGGCGTTTGCGATTCCCCGTGGCGTGGTGCTGTTCCTCGGCCTGATGTGCTTCACGGTGTTCCTCACCGAAGGCGCGATGCTCGACTGGAGCGCCGTGTTCCTCAGCGCGCAGCGCGGGGTCGAGCCGTCCTACGCAGGGTTCGGTTACGCGGTGTTCGCGCTGGCCATGGCGATCGGACGCCTGTGCGGCGATCCTATCGTCAGGCGTTTGGGGGTGCACAAAATCATCCTGTTCGGAGGCTTGTGCGCGGCGGCCGGCATGACCGTCGCCACGTTGATTCCGGTATGGCAGGCCGCGCTGTGCGGTTACGCGCTGGTGGGCATCGGCTGTTCCAATATCGTGCCGGTGTTCTACAGCGCGGTCGGGCGGCAGAAAACCATGCCGGAGAACGTCGCGGTGCCGGCGATCACCACCTTGGGGTACGCCGGCATTTTGATGGGGCCTGCCGGCATTGGTTTCGTCGCCCACCTGAGCAGCCTCGGTGCGGCGTTCATGGTGATCGCCGTCATGCTGCTGGGTGTGGCAATCAGTGGCCGGTTCTTGCGGGTGTGATGCCTGGCACCGGATCGATGCATCTTTTAAAGGTGCGTCCGTCAATGGGGGCGCGGCGACAGCGACGCCTGTGGGCGAGCAGGCTCATACAGCGCCGTCCTGTCGCCCGGACCGCGCTGAGTATCAGCCTGGCATCATCGCAAAGCCCACACCGAAGCGGTTCCAGGCATTGATGGTCGCCGCGGCCAATGTGATGTTGACCACTTCGGCCTCGCTGTAATGCTCCAGCAGCGCTTCGTATTGATGCTGCGGCGCGCGATGCACGGGCAGCAGGGTCAGGCTTTCAACCCAGGCGAGCACGACTTTTTCCTTCTCGGTGAAGAACTCGGTCTCTTCCCAGACGCTGAGCGTCTGCAGCCTGGCCTCGGTCTCACCGGCCTTGCGCGCATCATTGGCGTGCATGTTGACGCAATAGGCGCAGCCGTTCAGCTGCGAAGCCCGCAGGCGAATCAGCTCCAGCAATGAGTGGTCCAGCCCGGATTTACTCAGCACGACTTCGAGGCCAGCCATGGCTTTGTAGACTTCCGGAGATTTCTGCGCCCAGGCAATTCGTGTGTTCATGGCAAAGGGTCTCTTCGTAGGGGTCGGCGACTGTCGCTTCACGTGGCGAGACTTTACGCTTGGGCCGCGATGCGCCGAATAGCCAATAAAGAGGGTTTCCGGGAGTCCAATTACGCCGCGGTCAATCAACCATACAGGGGCGAGAGCGGGCGAGCAGACGCTCGCGAAGACGGTCGTAGGCGAGGTTGAACAGCATCGTGTACGGCAGAAACAGCAGCAGCAGGCCAATATCCAGCACAAAGGCTTCGAGCAGGCTGATCGACAGCCACCAGGCCACCATCGGCACCACCATAAACACCAGACCCACTTCAAAGCTGATGGCGTGCAAGGCTCGAGCTTTCAGGCTCATGGCGAAGCCAACGCGGGCCCGCAGCCGATCGAACAGCGCATTGAAAACCATGTTCCAGAGCATCGCCACTGTGGAAATCATCACCGTCATCGCGCCCATCTTGCCGATCGATTGCCCCAGCACCCAGGCCAGCCCGGGGGCGAACATCAATACGCCAATCAGCTCGAACAGCAGCGCATGCAGCGCGCGCTCCTTGAGGGACTTGGGCGCAACGACCGGTTTGGCGACCGGCTTCGATGACAGCGTGTGCAGGGGCATGTGGGCAATCGCTTTACGAGGGCAGGCGTGCATTGTCAGGTAGCCATGGGCTAGAGTGAAGATCGGTCCCATCGGAAAAACCGATGGCGACGCTATGTGCTGGCCAGAGGTGTCCACTGTGAGCTATTCCCCCGAAGCCCTTGAAGCGTTCGCCCAGACCATCGCGCTGGGTTCGTTCAGCGCCGCCGCACGGCGTCTGGGCAAAAGCCAGTCGACCATCAGCGAGGCCATTTCACGGCTGGAAATTGATCTCGGCGTCGAACTGTTTGATCGATCAACCCGCCATCCGGCGCTGACCGAAGCGGGCAGGGCGCTGGAAGGGCGCATCGAGGATGTGCTCGCCGCCTCCGATACGCTGCGTCGCGCGGCGGGCCGTCTGGTTGAAGGGATGGAACCGCGTCTGACACTGGTGCTGTCCGACGCCAATCAGTTCGCCGAATTCCAGGCCCGCATGACCGAGCTCGATCAACGCTTTCCGGAGCTGGAACTGGAGTGCGTGTTTGCCGAGCACGGCGACGCGATCAACTTGATCCAGACGGGGCGCGCGTCCCTGGGCTTGCTGTCCGCCCAGGCTTCATACCCGCCGGAAGTGGGCTACGCGACCATTGTCGAGCGCGCCGACTTTGGCATCTTCGTTTCCCACAGCCACCCGTTGGCCGCCGAAACGGCTGTTGATTACCGCCATCTGGCGCAGCATCGGGCGTTGTGCCTGAACACCATCGTCGATGAAAGCGTGCCCACCGACGACCTGCCCAGTGGGGCGCGACGCAGCTGGTCAGCGCCCAATTACTTGCTGTTGATGGACATGGCGATCTTTGGATTCGGCTGGTCGGCGCTGCCGCGCTGGCTGGTCAGCACCTGCGGTCAGGGTCGGTTGAAGGAACTCAAGGTGCCGGGCTGGCCGCGCAGCTCGGCGGTCGACGTGATCTGGTCCCGGCAAAAGAGCCTCGGCCCCGCAGGGACATGGCTGCTGGACACGCTGCTGGAAGGGCGCGGCGGGTATTAATCCAGTCGGTCTAAACGCATTGTTTTTGCCCGTCGGCCCGGCAGATAGCGCGCTCATAGGTCTGCATCCCTTTGTAGGAGCGCGCTTGCGCGCGATGCGTCAGACCAGACCGCACAAGTGTGTCAGGCCTATACTTTTCGCGGGCAAGGTGGAGCGCCACCCCGTTCGTTCCCACAGGATCTGCGTCTGCCATCAGTGCGGTAACGCGGGCGAATCCAATCCCTCCAGCCCAACCCCTGGCAGCACAAACCCCTCTGGCATCTCCTCGGCGAAGGCGTTCACCACCTCGCGGGTCAGGCCGACGATGTCTTCCACCAGTTCCATGCCGGCGCCGGTCCGCCAGCTGGCGACGATGTCCATCACGGGCGGCAGCGGCACGTTTTCGATCAGGGTCAACACGCCTTGGGCCAACTCCCCGTGCACCAGCGTGACCGGCAGCGCGCCGATGCCGAAACCGTCGCGCACCAGCCGGGTGATGGCCGATGCCGAGTTCACGCAGTTGATGCGCGGCGTGACGATGTGGGCGCTGTGCAACATGTTGAGGATGTCCTGGTGGGGCCGCGAGTTGCGCGAGAAAGTGACGATGCGCGCCTCGGCGATTTCTTCAAGGGTGACGTCGGGCCGGTCGAATGCCGATCCGGCCGGCACCACCCAGCGCAGGGGGTAGCGCGCCAGCACCGCATTGCGCGCGCTGTCGAAGCGCAGCACATCGGTCTGAAAGATGATGTCCTGATAACCCTTCTCCAGCTGCGAGCAAAGATTACTGGCGGTCTCGGCGGTCAGCTCGATTTCCAGATTCGGGTAACACTTCATCAGGCGTGTTACCAATGGGCTGAGCCAGGTGTGTATGACCGTATCCATGGCGCCGATGCGGATGCGGCCGCGCACCTGGTTCGGGTCTTTGATGGCCGCTTTCATGCTTTGCAGGGTGTCCATGATGTGTTCGGCATATTCCAGCACGCGCAGGCCTTCAGTGGTCAGCGACACGCCTCTGGAATCTCGAACGAACAGCCGCACGCCCATTTCATCTTCCAGCGCGGCGATACGGCTGGAAATGGACGCCTGGGTGCTGAACAGTTTTTCCGCCGTGAGGCGAAAGCTTTTAAGCCGCGCGACCCAGACGAAGGTTTCCAGAAACTTGAGGTTCACCAAAGAACTCCTTGAACAATGGAGGCCCGGAGACGTGCAGCACGCTCGTGGAATCGATGCGCGAGGCTGTCACCGCCGGAATAATCTGCAGACGCGGCAGCAGGTTGCATGCCACCCGGGCAACAGAAAATTTTATCGGGCATAGCGGTTTTTTCCCGTTGGACGTCGCGGCGCTGACTGCGGTGCCATGGGCCGGCGGCGCGATGACTACGCTGAGCATGGGCGCTGCCGTCGGCTCGTTTCGCCAATCCGTTTCTCATTTGTGCCCCAGCAAGGTATCGCAACCGCCACCGAGAATCCCATCATGCAAACCGCAATCAACCTCTGGCCGCTGCTCGGCGTGCTGGTCATCGTTCTGGGCTTCGTCCTGCGCTTCAATCCCATGCTGGTCGTGGCGCTTGCCGCGCTCGCCACAGGTCTTGCAGCCAGCATGCCGCTGGACACCCTGCTGGCCACCATCGGCAACGGCTTCATCAAGACCCGCACACTGCCGCTGATCATCCTGCTGCCGCTGGCAGTGATCGGCCTGCTTGAGCGGCACGGCCTGCGTCTGCATGCACAAAACTGGATCGCCCGATTCACCGGTGCCACGGCAGGGCGCTTGCTGATCGCTTACCTGTTCGTGCGAGAAACCACCGCGGCGCTGGGGCTTACCAGCCTGGGCGGGCATCCGCAAATGGTGCGCCCACTGCTCGCGCCGATGGCCGAGGGTGCCGCGGAGTCGCGCTTCGGCAAGTTGCCCGAGGCCTTGCGCATCAAGCTGCTGTCGCTGTGCGCGGCGACGGATAACGTCGGGCTGTTCTTCGGTGAGGATATCTTCGTGGCGTTTGGCGCGATTGCCCTGATGCACACCTTTCTGCTGGGCTCGGGCATTGACGTCGACCCCATGCACATCGCTTTCTGGGGCATCCCGACGGCCATTTGCGCGTTCGTCATCCACGCCATCCGCCTGCACCGTTTCGATCAGCGCCTTGACCGCGAACTGCAGGCGCTGCCGCCAGGCTCCGCTGCGCACAAGGAGCTCGCGCCATGATCATTTCCATTCAATACCTTTACTGGCTGGCGGGCGTGATTCTGGCGATCACCGCGTTCATGACCGTCACCGATCGCAGCAATCCCAAGCGCTGGACGACAGGGCTGTTCTGGGGCTTGTTCGCCATCGCGTTCCTGGTGGGCGAGCGCCTGCCGCCGGTGTGGGTGGGCGTCGGTGTGATCGTCATGGCGGTCATTGCCGGGTTCGGCGGCGTGGGTTTCGGCCAGCATGAGAACCTCAATGACCGGGCACGGCGCGAGAGTGCAGGGCGGTTGAAGAACAAACTGTTCATTCCGGCCCTGGCGATTCCCCTGGTCACCGTGGTCGGTGCGGTGCTGCTGAAGAACGTCAAGTTCGGCGATGTCTATTTACTGGACCCGGCCAACAGCACGTTCGTGTCGCTGGGCATTGGCAGTCTGGCGGCGTTGGGGCTGGCGTGCTGGCTGACGCGGGACACGCCGGTGCAGGCCATGCGCGAGTCGCGGCGTCTCACCGAAGCATTGGGCTGGGCGCTGGTCCTGCCGCAGATGCTGGCGATGCTCGGGCTGGTGTTCAACGATGCTGGCGTTGGCAAGGCGGTGGCGCACTTGGCAACGGCGTACATCAACCTTGATTTCCGGCTCGTCGCGGTGATGGTGTATGTGCTGGGCATGGCGCTGTTCACCATTGTCATGGGCAATGGCTTTGCGGCGTTCCCGGTAATGACGGGCGGCATCGGCGTGCCGGTGCTGGTGGGCATGTACGGCGCCAATCCGGCGGTCATGGCCGCGATTGGCATGTTTTCGGGCTACTGCGGCACCCTGATGACGCCGATGGCCGCGAACTACAACCTGATCCCGGCCGCGTTGCTGGAGCTGCCGGACAAATACGCGGTGATCAAAGCGCAGATACCGACGGCGCTGGCGATGTTGGTGACTAACATCTTGCTGCTGTATTTCCTGATGTAATTGGAGTTATCAGCTACCTTTCCCGATGAAATGACAGCGCTTGCCCGGACGCCTTCCCGGACAAGCGCGCTCCTGCGGCCTTCGCTCAGGATCAAAAGCCATCTCCATCCGCGTCTGGCCTTCGCTCAGGGTCGAGTGTCATCGCGGTCCTGTAGGAGCGCGCTTGCCCGCGATCTGGCGCGAAGCGGCAGCAAACCACGCAATCGATCCCTCCCTGCTTTTCCTGCCTCTTGCGCTGCCCAGCCTCGTCTCCAGACCAACTGTTCTGCCTCCCTGCACCCCAACCACCGACATTAAATCCCCTCATCGCAAACGTTTGCGCTAAACCGTGGTCTGTACGACCGGTGGTTGCAAAGCCTCTGTCTCAAGGCTTCCAACGACCCTCGGCGTGCGCTTTTCGCCGCTGGCGCACAAGCGCCTGTGAGCACCTGAAGAAATAGGTTGAATAGTCACACAAAATGTTATTTAAATAACAAAAATAAAACCGCGACGGCGGCTCATCTTCCGGGCCCAGCGGGTGCACAAGGTAATCACACACATGAACAAGATCGCGGTCATCGGCAGCAACATGGTGGATTTGATCACCTACATCGACCGGATGCCGGCGCAGGGCGAGACCCTCGAAGCACCCAATTTCGCCATGGGCTGCGGGGGCAAAGGTGCCAACCAGGCTGTAGCGGCTGCCAAGCTTGGGGCGGACGTGCTGATGCTGAGCAAGGTTGGCGACGACATGTTTGCCGACAACACCCTGGTCAACTTCACCCGCTACGGGATCGATGCCCAGTTCGTGCAGCGCGTGCCCGGGGTTTCCAGTGGCGTGGCGCCGATCTTCGTGCAGAGCGACTCGCACAACAGCATCCTCATCGTCAAAGGCGCCAATGCGCACCTGAAGCCGGCAGACATTGATGCGGCACAGGCGGCACTGCGCGATTGCGCGCTGATCGTGCTGCAGCTGGAAATCGAGCTTGAGACGGTTTACTACGCCATCGAATTCGCCAAGGCCAACGGCATTCCAGTGCTGCTCAACCCTGCGCCGGCCGTCAAAGGCTTGAGCCGTGAGCACCTGTCGCAGCTGGACTTTTTCATCCCCAACGAAACCGAGCTGGCGTTGATCACCGGGCAGACCGTCGATTCCCTTGAATCGGCACGCGCCGCAGCCTTGCAACTGGTACAGGACGGTATCCGCCACGTCATCGTGACCCTGGGTGAGAAGGGCGCGCTGTACGTGGGCGAAGAAGGCGAATTTCGCGTTGAGGGCATCAAGGTCGACGCCCGCGACACCACCGGCGCAGGCGATGCGTTCATTGGCTGCTTCGCCCGCCACTGGAGCGAAGACGGCGACATGCGCAACGCCATGACACGTGCGGTGGCCTATTCCGCCTGTTCGGTCACAGGCCTCGGCACCCAGAGTTCCTACCCGGACGCTGCCGCGTTCGCCCACTTTCTAGACACCCTTTGAGCCGCCGCGCCCTGCCGATCGCCTGATCGGTGGGGCGGGGTATTCCCTGCACTTCCCGGAGAACAACAATGACAACGCCCGCGCTCCAACAATCACCGGACGGGTTCTACCTGAACCGCACGCCGTGGTTCGCCTTCCTGCTGCTGTGCTGCTGCTTCGCGTTGTGGGCGGCGGCGGCGAGCATGAACGACGTGCTCATCGCGCACTTTAAAAAGGCCTTCCTGCTCAGCGACGTGCAGACGTCCTTTGTGCAGTCGGCGTTCTACCTCGGTTACTTCTTCGTGGCGATTCCGGCGGCCATGGTCGTCAGGCGTTTCAGCTACAAGACCACCATCCTCATCGGCCTGGTGCTGTACATGGCGGGTTGCTCGCTGTTCTTCCCGGCGGCGTCGATGGCCAAATACGGCATGTTCCTGATGGCGCTGTTCGTCATCGCGGCCGGCCTGGCGTTCCTTGAGACCGCATGCAACACCTACTCGACGCTGATGGGCCCGCGTGAAACCGGCACCCGTCGCCTGAATATCTCGCAGACCTTCCACCCGTTCGGCGCGATGACCGGCGTGTACGTGGGCAGCTTCGTGATGTTCAAGGACACCGATGCGACCACCGAGCAACTGACGCAGATGAGTGCTTCGGAGGCCGCCATCCAGCAACTGCAGATGATCCAGTCAACGCTGCTGCCGTACAAATGGATGATCGCGGTGCTGATCCTGATGTTCGTGCTGATCGCCTTCACCAAGTTTCCGGCCTGCAAAGGCAACGTCCAGACCCAGGTCAAATCCAGCAGCATCGGCCAGAGCCTGTCGCGTTTGTGGCGTAACCCGCGCTTCACCTTCGGTGTGCTGGCGCAGTTCCTGTACGTGGGCGCGCAAGTCGGCGTGTGGAGTTTCACCATTCGCCTGGCCATGCAAATGGGCGGGATGAACGAGCGCAGTGCGTCGTGGTTCCTGCTGACCACTTTCGCGGCTTACTTTGTCGGCAAGATGGTTGCCAACCTGCTGATGCGCAAAATGGCCCCGGCCAAGGTGCTGGCGATCTACGGCGTACTGACCATCGTGCTGCTGGCGTACACCATTCTGGTGCCGAACATCAGCGCGGTGTATGCGGCCGTTGGCGTGAGCATTTTCCTGGGCCCTTGCTGGCCGACCATCTACGGCCTGACCATTGACGGTCTGGGCGAAGACACCGGCGTCGGCGGCTCGCTGCTGGTGATGAGCATCGTTGGTGGCGGCGTAATGCCGATCTTCCAGGGGCTGCTGTCCGATGCCACCCACGGCAACATGCAGATTGCCTACACCGTACCGTTGCTGTGCTTCGTGGTAATCGTGGCCTACGCGATCAAATGCATGCGCGACCCGCTGAGCGCCAAGGCACCGGTTGGTGCGGTGACGGCATCATGATGGCGACGGACAAGCGCACCACCATTTCGTTGCACCCTGAACTCTTCGGCACAGATGAGAAAACACTGCTGGCGTCTGCCGACTTTCGTGTGCTGGCCTGGACCTACCCCAGCGGTGTGAAGGCCCTGGCGCTGGAGAACAATCGGGGCCGGGTCGTGGTGTTGCCTTATCAGGGTCAAATGGTCTGGTCGGCGGTGTTTGACGGCTGCGACCTGACCATGCGCAACATGTTCGAACAGCCGCGCCCCAGCCCGACGGTGATTGGCACTTACGGCTGCTTCATGTTTCACAGCGGTCTGCTGCGCAACGGCTGCCCGACGCCGAATGACGACCACCCGCTGCACGGCGAAATGCCCTGTGCGCCCATGGACCGGGCGTGGCTGGAAGTCGGTGAGGATGCCGCCGGACCGTTCCTGCGCCTCGGCGGCGAATACGAGTACGTGATGGGCTTCGGTGACCACTATCGCGCGATGCCCAGTGTGACCTTGCGCGCAGGTTCGGCGCTGTTCGACATCGGCATGGACGTGCGCAACCTGGCCGGCAAGCCGATGGAGCTGATGTACATGGCGCACATGAACTACGCCTACGTAGACGGCGCTCGTTTCGTCGAACCGCTGGGCGTGGAGCGTACGCGGGTGCGCAGCAGCGTTCCCGCCCACGTAAAGCCGACGCCGGCGTGGTCGGCGTACATGGCCGAATTGACGGAAGATCCTGCGCGGCTTGAAAGCCTTGATACGCCCGAGCTGTACGACCCGGAGATTGTCTGCTTCTTCGACGGCGCCCGGGCGGACCCGCAAGGCAACGCGCATTTTCTGCTCAAGCATCCCGACGGCCCGGCGTTTTACACGCGCTACCAGCCAGCACAGTTCGATCACGCCGCCCGATGGGTATTGCACAACGCTGATCAGCAAGTGGCCGCCTTCGTGCTGCCTGCGACCTGCGAGCCGGAGGGTTATCTGGCGGAAAAGGCCAAGGGCAATGTGCGCGAATTGGGCGCAGGGCAGAGCGCCTCGTTCAGCGTGACCACGGGGTATCTGGCCGCTGAAGAAGTGCAGCAGCTGGAAGGGGATTTGAAACGCTGAGGGATCAGTCAACGTCGGGCGTCGAGGCTGTACGCAGTCACTGTACGCGCTGCGGCAGCCCCGGCCGTCGGGGCTGTACGCAGTCACTGTAGGAGCTGCTGGAGGTTACGACAGTGGCGAACGCGTTGGCCCAGTTGCGCACCCGCTGGCAGGCAGACCGCATTCGCCAGCACGGTGGAGCCCCCCGGCGGCTCCTGCGGATCAGGAATGTGTCGCACACCGCACACCGGGCAGCGCCACTGACTGGGCGTTGCTCACACCACCCAACGCGCCCCATACCCCTCGATCAAATCCCGATAGGCTTTGGGCAGCTTCTTGTCGCTCACCACCACGTGAAAATCCTGCAGCGTGGCGAAGTGCGCGGTACGCACGGCATCGAACTTGGAATGGTCGGCCAGCAGCATGCAATGCCGGGCCTGGCGCAGGACCTTTTGCTTCACCTCCACTTCGTTGAAGTTGAAGCAGGTCACGCCGAGTTCATCGCTGACACCCGCAGCCGAGACAAACGCCCAAGTCAGGCGAATGCCATCAAGAATCGTGGCTTCGCTGTGGTGCTCGAACACCTGATTCTTGCGATGAAAGGTGCCGCCGCACAGCACGATGGAACAATTGGGTTTCTGCTGCAGCTTGAGCAGCACGTTGAGCGAGTTGCACACAGCAGTGAACTCCAGCTCATCCGGTATGAAGTCAATGACAAAAGGAATGGTCGTCCCACAGTCAAAAAATACCGTGTCGCCTGGCTGAATGAACGCGGCGGCCAGTTTGCCGACGCGCCGCTTTTCTTCCACGTGACGCATGCCTTGCTCGGTGACCTTGTAGTCACTGGCCTCGGCCGGATCGAACGCCAGGGTGATGTGCCCGCCCAACAAATGAAATTTGTCGGGGTGCCGGGTCAAGTCGCGGCGCAGGGTCATCTCCGAAACATCCAGCAGGGCGGCCATTTCCTTCAGATGAATGGCCTTCTGGTCTTGCAGGGCTTGCTGGATCAATTTGATGCGGTCGGATTTTTTACTGTCCACGGGCATTCCGATTGTCGAATGGATATGGTAAAAAAATAACATTCATTGTTATATTTACAACATAAAATGATGCGCTCAGGCATGAAGCTTAAAGCGTGTCGCCGGTTACCGCTTCACTATCAGGAAACGATTTGCCATGAAGATTGAACCCGCAGCACTCGCGCAGTACATCGACCACACGTTGCTGGCCGCCGACGCCAGCCGCGAGCAGATCGCAACGCTGTGCCGCGAGGCCCAGGAGCACGGATTCTATTCGGTGTGCGTGAATTCCGGCCAGGTGCCTTATGCCGCGTCGTTGCTGCAGGGTCAGGCCGTCAAGGTCTGCGCCGTGGTGGGCTTTCCACTCGGCGCCGGGCTGAGCGACACCAAAGCGTTCGAGGCCAGGCAGGCGATCGCTACCGGTGCTGGCGAGATCGACATGGTCTTGAACATCGGCTGGTTGAAAGACGGTCTGTTCGACGAAGTGCGTGATGACATTGCGGCGGTCAAAGACGCGTGCGGTGCCGTGCCTTTGAAAGTGATCTTCGAAACCTGCCTGCTGGACGATGCACAGAAAACCCGCGCGGCCGAAATCTGTCGCGAGCTCAATGTCGCGTTCGTCAAAACGTCCACGGGTTTCAGCCGCAGCGGCGCGACCCTGGAAGACGTAGCGTTGATGCGCAAAGTGGTCGGGCAGGGCGTCGGTGTGAAAGCCTCCGGCGGCGTGCGTGATTACGCGACGGCTGTGGCGATGATCGAAGCGGGCGCCACGCGGCTGGGCACCAGCTCCGGGATCGCCATCGTTACCGGCGCAACGGCGTCGGGCTCCGGTTACTGATTGCCCCCGGTCGGAGAGCGCTGCACCCATTGCTTGCAGCGCTCCCGATCCGTCCGGACTGTTGAGGGAAGGCTTTGCGACGGAAAGCCTTGCGACGAAAGGCCTTTCAGCGGAAAGAAGAGGACCCACCCCGCCAATGAATGGCAAACTGCCGGTGCATTCATTTCTGCACCGGACACTCATCCCCCATGCAAACATTCTCCCTGGCGAGGCTCAAGGCTCGCTGGTTCTTCTGGCTGTGCCTGCTGGTGATCGTCGTCGGTCTGCCGGTCGGGTGCGCGGCGTTGCAACACAAGGAGCGTGAGCTGGTTTTCATGATCGAGCCCGGTACCGCGAGCTGGTACCACGGTCTGCCGTCCGATGTGCAAGAGCTTGAGCTCAAGGCGCCTTCCTTCGGCATCACCCAGAACATCCATGCGTGGTGGTGGCCGTCGGACAAAAAAGACGCCCCGGCGATTCTGTATCTGCACGGCTCGCGCTGGAACCTGACGGGCCAGCTGTTTCGTATTGAGCAATTGCGCGCGCTGGGTTTCTCCATCCTCGCCATCGACTACCGCGGCTTCGGCCAGAGCAAGGGCCAGTTGCCTTCTGAGGCGTCGGTGTATGAAGACGCGCGCATCGCCTGGGAGCGCCTTGTGCAGCTGCAGCCCGATCCGCAAAAACGGCTGATCTACGGGCATTCGCTGGGTGGCGCTGTGGCGGTCGATCTTGCTGCCGAGTTGGGCCGCGATGCGCAGAAAAGCGACGAGCCGATCCAGGCGCGCGGCTTGATCATCGAATCAACGTTCACCAACTTGGCCGACGTGGCGTCCTCGGTCGCCAGTAAACGCACCTCGTTGCCGGTACGCTGGCTCGTTTCGCAGAAATTCGACTCCATCGACAAAATCGCCGACGTGCACATGCCTGTGCTGATCGTCCACGGCACGGCGGACCAGTTCGTCGCGCCGCAATTCAGCGAGGCGCTGTTCGAGGCCGCGCAAGAACCCAAACGTTTGTTGATGGTGCCCGGCGGCAATCACAACAACAGCATGAGCCTCGGACGTCAGGCCTATACCCAGGCCATCCAGAACCTGCTCAGCGCGAAGCCGCCCGCGGCGCATGCCTCCGCCGCCGAGCCCGCACCGCTCAAACAGGCCGGCTAGTCTCTTCACGATGGCGGAGCGCTACCGATGGCCACTCACTCTCATGACGATGCACATCTGACCCACTCACCGCATGACTGGGTACTGCGTGCGGCGCCGCTGCCGCAGGTGGAAAGGATCGAGGCGTATTTTCACGGGCACGGGTTCGACATGCACCGGCACGACACCTACGCCATCGGTCATACCTTGTCGGGTGTGCAGAGCTTTCGATACGGAAAAGAAAGGGTGAATAACCTGCCGGGCCGCACGCTTGTGCTTCACCCGGATGAGGCGCATGACGGGCGTGCCGGCACCGAGGACGGCTTCCGCTACCGGATGTTCTATCTGGAGCCGGCCATGATCCAGCAGGTGCTGGGCGGCACGCCACTGCCGTTCATCAAGGGCGCAGCGTCAAATCATCCCGGTTTGTTCAGGGCGACCCAGGCGTTGTTGGCCGACCTCGACGCAGCGCTGGATCCGCTTGAGCTGGACGACGCCCTCTACGACATTGCTGTCGCGCTGCAGGCCGCCGCCGGCGTACGCAAGGGGCGGCAGACGGTCAATTACGCCGGCGCGCAGCGTGCGCGTGAATTGCTGCGGGCCAGTCTTGAGCAGGGTGTCAGCCTGGCTGAGCTGGAGCACGCCAGCGATACCGATCGCTGGCGCCTGTCGCGGGATTTTCGCGCGCTGTTCGGGACCACGCCTTATCGCTACCTGACCCTGCGCCGGCTGGACCAGGTTCGCCATTCGATAGCGCTGGGCGTCTCGCTCACCGACGCGTCAGCCATGGCAGGCTTCGCCGACCAGAGCCACATGACTCGCCATTTTGTGAAAACCTTCGGCTACCCGCCGGGACGCTGGTTGAAGATGTTGAAGGTCCAGCGAGCCGTCTGAATGGCGTCACACGAGGAATTTGGCGCCGGTCGCAAACCTGCGGGAATGCGCTTACTGGCGAAGGCGGTGTGTCAGTTGCCGGGTATCTCTCCAAGCGACCGGGTTCGCCAGCGAGCCGGCTCCTGCAGAGTGAATGGCGTCAAACGAGGAATTTGGCGCCGGTCGCAAAACCTGTGGGAATGCGCTTACTGGCGAAGGCGGTGTGTCAGTTGCCCGCTATGTCTCCGAGCTACCGGGTTCGCCAGCAAGCCGGCTCCTACAGAGTGAACGGCGCCAAACGAGGAATTTGGCGCCGGTCGCAAACCTGTAGGAGCGCGCTTGCCCGCGAAGGCGGTGTGTCAGTTGCCGGGTATATCGCCGAGCGACCGGGTTCGCCAGCAAGCCGGCTCCTACAGAGTGAACGGCGCCAAACGAGGAATTTGGCGTCGGTCGCAAAACCTGCGGGAACGCGCTTGCTGGCGAAGGCGGTGTGTCAGTTGCCGGGTATGTCGCCGAGCGACTGGGTTCGCCAGCAAGCCGGCTCCTGCAGAGTGAACGGCGTCAAACGAGGAATTTGGCGTCGGTCGCAAAACCTGCGCGAATGCGCTTACTGGCGAAGGCGGTGTGTCAGTTGCCGGGTATGTCGCCGAGCGACTGGGTTCGCCAGCAAGCCGGCTCCTACAGAATGAACTGGCCGCGACTTCAACCATGCAATAACGTTCAAGACCTCACCCACCTCTACGTTCAAGATTGGCTCCACATCAACCCCTTCGGAGCCGCTCACGTGTCCACGTCCAAAACCCGCCACACACCCATCAACTTTGCCCAGAAATACAGCCTGTTCACCGAGCAATGGCAACCAAAGGTCATCGCGCAGATGAACGACTACCAATTCAAGCTGGCGCGGCTGGAGGGGGATTTTCTCTGGCACCGCCATGACGACACCGATGAAACGTTCATCGTGCTCGAAGGGTGCCTGCGCATTGATTTTCGCGACGGCTTTGTCGAGCTCAATGCAGGCGAGCTGTATGTGGTGCCCAAGGGGGTGGAGCACAAGCCCTCCGCCGAGCAGGAAGTGAAGCTCATGCTGATCGAGCCCGTAGGTGTGATCAATACCGGCAACGACACCAACGCGCGCACCGCTCAGAACGACGTCTGGATCTGATTCACGTCGCCGGCTGCTCGGCCTCGGGCTTGGGCAGCAGCACTGCAATCAGCGCCCTGACCACCCCGGGCAGGGCGTCCAGTTCACGCACCAGAATGCTGCGTTCACGCACCGCCCATGGCTCGTCGAGCTCAATGGTCGCCAGCTCCATGGTGCGGCTGTGGCGCAAGGCGGCCGACTCCGGGATCACCCCGATCCCCACGCCTGCTTCCACCATCCGGCAGATGGCTTCAAAACTCGATACCTGGATCCGCAGTGACAACTGCTGGCCCATGCGCTCGACGTGATCGCGCAGAAAGCTCAGCAATGTGCTGCCTTCGTGCAGGCCGATGTGCTGAAACGCCAGAGTTTGTTTGAACGTGACCTTTTTCTCCCCTGCAAGCTCATGGCCCACCGGCACCGCCAGCACCAGCCGGTCGGTGCTGAAGTGGATCACCTGCAAGCCCGCCGCTTCAACCGGGCCGGCGATGATGCCCATGTCGCTGCTGCCGTCAAGCACGCCGCGCACGATGTCCCGCGACAGACGCTCTTGCAGGTCGACCGTGACACCGGGCCGCTGCGCAAGAAAGCCGGCCAATACCTCAGGCAAAAACTCGGTCACGGCCGTGGTGTTGGCGAAGATACGGATGTGTCCGGCCGAGTCGGTGCCGTAGTGGGTGAACTCGCTCTTGAGGTAATCCACCTGGCTCATGATCAGCCGCGCGTGTTTGAGCAGGCGCTGGCCGGCCGGGGTCAGTTCAACCCCGCGGCTGTCGCGGTACAGCAGGCGAGTGCCGAGCTGGCCTTCCAGCGCCTTGATCCGTGCGCTCGCCGCTGCAGGAGAGAGGAAAGCCCGGCGCGCGCCCTGGGTCAGGCTGGGTGATTCTCCGATGTGGATGAAGAGGCGCAGGTCAGCAAGGTCGAAGTGCATGGACGTGTCCGGGCTGTGCAGAAGGCGTTCAGCATACCCGAACGCCGCTATTCGCAAATGCAAATTCACAGAATGCCGGCGCACTTTCATGATCAGCCCACAACAACAAAGCCGGAGGGTTACTTCCAATGAGTGCTGCAGATACGCCCATGGATTTCACTGCCTGGATTGGGCGCACCGAAGAAGCCCAAGATCATCTGAGCGTCAACCTGATCAAGCGCATCGCCGCCACTTTTGGCGAGCCGACCCCGGCCATTGGGGATCCTCTGCCGCCGCTGTGGCAGTGGTGTTTCTTTCAGGAACCGGTGTTTGAATCGCAGCTCGGCGGTGACGGCCATCCGGCCCGCGGCGGCTTTCTGCCCCCTGCGGACAATCGCAACCGCATGTGGGCCGGTGGCCGGGTTGAGTTCCTCCGGTCGCTCAAAGTGGGCGCTGATGCGCATCGTCTGTCGACCATCCTGCACATTGAAGAAAAGCACGGCCGTACCGGCTCGCTGCTGTTCGTGACGGTGCGTCACGACTATTCGCAGCAGGGCGAACTGTGCGTCCGCGAAGAGCAGGACATCGTTTACCGCGAGCCGAACCCGCCCAAGCTTAATAGTGGCGACGCGCCGGAGCAGGGCGACTGGAACGAGGTCATCGAGCCGACTCCGACGCTGCTGTTCCGCTATTCGGCAGTGACCTTCAACGGTCATCGCATTCATTACGACTATCCCTACGTCACCGACACCGAAGGCTACTCAGGCCTGGTCGTGCACGGGCCGATGATCGCCACGTTCAATCTTCGGGCGTTCATCCGCGCCAACCCCGACAGGCACGTGCGGCATTTCGGCTATCGCGGCGTGCGACCGCTCAACGTGCCGGCGGCCTTCCGCGTAGGTGGGCGCGTCGTCGAGCCTGGCAAAGCGCAGTTGTGGGCGGGCAACGATGCCGGCGTGGCCCAGAGCGCTGAAGTCCTCTTTGACTGATTGCTTCTTTTACTGAGCTAGCGTGGCGGTCATCCCCGCGCCGGCCGATGCGAGTGAACACCATGAATCCCTACGAAGACGAAGACCTCAATGCCATCCGTGACGGCGTGCGTGCGCTGTGTGCCGAGTTCCCTGCCGAGTACTGGCGCAGGATCGATGAAGAAAAAGGTTTCCCGGAAGCATTCGTCAAGGCGCTGACCGATGCCGGCTGGCTGTCGGCGATGATCCCCGAGGAATACGGCGGCTCCGGCCTGGGCCTGGCGGAGGCCTCTGTCATCCTCGAAGAAGTGAACGCCTGTGGCGGCAACTCCGGCACGGTGCACGGCCAGATGTACAACATGTTCACCCTGCTGCGCCATGGCAGCGAGGCGCAGAAAAGTTACTACTTGCCCAAGCTCGCCAGCGGCGAATTACGCCTGCAGTCGATGGGCGTGACCGAGCCCACCACCGGCACTGACACCACCAAAATAAAAACCACGGCGGTCAGGCAGGGCGACAAGTATGTGATCAACGGCCAAAAGGTGTGGATCTCCCGCGTGCAGCATTCCGACCTGATGATTCTGCTCGCGCGCACCACGCCGCTCGCCGAGGTCACCAAAAAGTCCGAAGGCATGTCGATCTTCCTCGTCGACCTGCGTGACGCCATTGGCAACGGACTGACCGTTCAGCCCATCGCCAACATGGTCAACCACGAAACCAACGAGCTGTTTTTCGACAACCTTGAGCTGCCCGCCGACAGCCTGATAGGCGAGGAAGGCAAAGGCTTCCGCTACATCCTTGATGGCCTGAACGCAGAACGCACACTGATCGCCGCCGAGTGCATCGGTGACGGGCGCTGGTTCATCGAAAAATCCGCCGCCTACGCCCGTGATCGCGTCGTATTCGGTCGTCCGATCGGGCAAAACCAGGGCGTGCAGTTCCCCATTGCCGAAGCGCACATCGAGATCGAGGCCGCGGACCTGATGCGTTGGCGTGCCTGTGAAGAATACGACGCCGGCAAGAACGCCGGGGCCAGCGCCAACATGGCCAAATATCTGGCCGCAAAGGCATCGTGGGAGGCTGCCAATGCCTGCCTGCAAACACACGGCGGCTTCGGCTTCGCCTGCGAATACGACGTGGAGCGCAAATTTCGCGAAACCCGCCTGTACCAGGTCGCGCCAATCTCCACCAACCTGATTCTTTCCTACGTCGCCGAGCACTTGCTCGAACTGCCACGCAGTTTCTGAGGATTCCCCTATGAGCCATACCCAGGCATTGGCGGGGTTCCTCGCCGAGCTGACCTACGAGCAAATCCCAGGCGTCGTACTCGACCGCACCGAAGACCTGTTTCTTGACTGGATCGGCTCGGCGCTGGCCAGCCAAGGCGCACGGCCCATCCCGCTGTTCGAGCGCTACGCCGAACGCATGGGGCCGCAACAGGGCAAGGCAAAGATTCTGGTCAGCGGTCGCGGCACCTCGGCGTATTTCGCCGCGCTGGTGAATGGCGCGTCGTCGCACCTGGTCGAACAGGACGATCTGCACAACAGCTCGGTGTTGCACCCGGCAACCGTGGTTTTTTCGGCGGTGCTGGCAGCGGCGCAGGACCTCGGCAAAACTGGCCAGGACTTGTTGCTGGCGTCCGTGGCCGGCTACGAGGCCGGCATTCGCATCGGCGAATTCATGGGCCGCTCGCACTACCGCATCTTTCACACCACCGCGACGGTCGGCACCCTCGCCGCAGCGGTCGGTGTGGGTAAGCTGCTGAACTTTGACAAGGAACACTTCATCAACCTGCTGGGCACCGCAGGCACGCAGGCCGCAGGCTTGTGGGAGTTCTTGCGTGACGCTGCCGATTCCAAACAGCTGCACACCGCCAAGGCCGCAGCCGATGGCCTGCTGGCGGCGTACCTCACCGAAGACGGCCTGACCGGCGCGCGCAATATTCTGGAGGGTGATCAAGGCATGGCGGCGGGCATGTCCAGCGACAGCGATGCCACCAAATTGTCCGACCGTCTCGGCAGCCGCTGGGCGCTGGTTGAAACCTCGTTCAAATTTCACGCGTCGTGCCGGCATACCCATCCCGCCGCTGATGCGTTGCTGCACCTGATGCAACGGGAAGGCCTGCGCCATGAGCAGATCGCCAGGGTCGTCACGCGGGTGCATCAGGGTGCCATTGATGTGCTGGGTCGGGTTGATGTCCCACAGACCGTGCATCAGGCCAAGTTTTCCATGGGCGCGGTGCTGGGCCTGATCGCAGTCCACGGCAGTGCTCAGTTGATCGAATTTCGCGATCTGGCGCTGACGGATCCTGACGTTGCTGCGTTCCGCGAAAAGGTTTCGATGGAGCTGGACCCGGAAGTGGACAACGCCTATCCCGCGCGCTGGCTGGGCCGGGTCATTGTGACCACCACCGATGGCCGCACCCTGAGCGCGGGCATTGATGAGCCCAAAGGCGATCCGGGCAACACCCTGTCCAGGGCCGAGCTTGAGGACAAGGTCCAGCGCCTGCTGGCGTTCTCCGGTGCGCGCACGGTGGAGCAGGGCACGGCGTTGATTCAGCGGGTCTGGCAGCTGCGCGACGCGCGGGATTTGCACGACCTGATCTAACAGCAACCCTTTTTTGTAGGAGCGCGCTTGCCCGCGATGCGGTGTGTCAGAGACAGCGCCGGTGACTGGCACTCCGCAATTCGCGGGCAAGCGCGCTCCTACAAGATCGTCGCCCGGCATGGGCTATGAGGTTTACGAACATGACTCAACAACCCCTCCGTCCCCTCGACGGCATCACCGTGGTCAGCCTCGAACACGCCATCGCCGCGCCGTTCTGCACCCGGCAACTGGCGGACCTGGGTGCGCGCGTGATCAAGATCGAGCGCCCCGGCGTTGGCGATTTCGCCCGCGGTTACGACCAGCGTGTCGATGGCCTGGCCTCGCATTTCGTCTGGACCAACCGCTCCAAGGAAAGCCTGACCCTGGACCTCAAGCAGGACGAGGCCGGCGATATTCTGGAGTCGCTGCTCGGTAAGGCCGACGTGCTGGTGCAGAACCTCGCGCCGGGCGCTGCGTCGCGCATGGGCCTGTCGTTCGAGACCCTGCATGCACGTTTCCCGCGGCTGATCGTGTGCGACATTTCCGGTTACGGCGAAGGCGGGCCGTACGAGAAGAAGAAAGCCTACGACCTGTTGATCCAGAGTGAAGGCGGCTTTTTATCGGTGACCGGCGGGCCTGGCGAAAACGAAATGGCCAAGGCCGGATGCTCCATCGCCGATATCGCCGCTGGCATGTACGCCTACACCGGCATCCTCTCGGCGCTGATGCTGCGCGACAAGACCGGGGAGGGCAGCCGCATCGACGTCAGCATGCTCGAAAGCCTGGTGGAGTGGATGGGTTACCCGATGTATTACGCCTACAACGGCGCATCGCCGCCGCCAAGGGCCGGAGCATCGCATTCGACGATCTATCCGTATGGGCCGTTTCCTACGGGCGGTGGCGGCACCATCATGCTCGGTCTGCAGAACGAGCGGGAATGGGCGCTGTTCTGCGAGAAAGTCCTGCTTGAGCCGGCGCTGGCGACGGACGAGCGCTTCTCGGCGAACTTCAAACGTTCTGAAAACCGCGAGGTGCTGAGACAAATCATTGTCGATGGCTTCGCCGCGCTGACGGTCGACGACGTGGTTGCACGCCTGGAAGACGCCCAGATCGCCAACGCCCGCGTCAACGACATGCAAGGCGTCTGGGACCATCCGCAGCTCAAGGCGCGTGACCGTTGGCGGGAAGTCGACAGCCCGTCCGGCCCGTTGCCCTCGCTGCTGCCGCCGGGCCACAACGCGGCGTTTACTCCGCGTATGGACGGCGTGCCGGGCTTGGGTCAGCACACCGCCAGCATCCTCGGCGAGCTGGGGTTTTCTGCCGAAGACCAGACGCGAATGGCGGCGGGCGGGGTGGTGTAAGCCTCACGACCGCGTGGACCTGTCGCCAATGCCCGTCTTTATTGGAACGCGCGGTCCTTTCGCCATCGCAGAGCGCGGTCCATTGCCGCTGCCCGCTATTGCAGGACCATGCGGACTACTTGCCGCTGCCCACCATTGCACGACCATGCGGACTACTCGTCGCTGCCCACCATTGTAGGAGCGCGCTTGCCCGCGAAGAGGCCGGATCATCCGCCTTATCTTCTGCGGCTGAAAACAGGCATCGCTATTTAGATCCAGCGCCTTCCGGTCACGCCAGAGGGTTGCGCCGACAATCGTTATTCAGGAGCTTCAATCATGCCGCACCCCCTCATTCGCTCCGCCCTGTTCGTTCCCGGTAGTCGCCCCGAGCGTTTTGCCAAGGCGCTGGCCGCAGGCGCCGATGCGGTAATTGTCGATTTTGAAGACGCCGTCGAAGAACCGCTCAAGCGCCAGGCGCGGGACAACCTTGCGGCCTTCCTCAACAGCCATCCACAAGCGGCCGTATGGGTCCGGGTCAACGCACCGGCCCATGCCGAGCATGCCGATGACCTGGCGTTTTGCCGACAACAGGCCGGGGTTGTCGGGGTGCTCTTGCCCAAGGTCGAAAGCGCTGCTCACGTGGCGGCCGTCTGGCAGGCGGGCAAGCCGGTGTGGCCGATCATCGAAAGCGCAAAGGGGTTGCTGGCACTGGATCAGATCGCTCACGCCACTGGCGTCCAGCGTTTGTCATTCGGCGGGCTCGATCTGGCCCTGGACCTGAACCTCAATACGGGCACCCCCGCCGCACAGATGTTTCTGGATCAGGCGCGGATGTCGGTGCAGCTGCACTCCAGAGGCGCGGAACTGCTGCCACCGCTGGACGGTGTCTATCCCGCGATCGGCGATCAGCAGGGCCTGCATCGCGCGGTCCGGCACGCGTACGACATGGGCTACGGCGGCGCGCTGTGCATTCATCCGGCGCAAGTTCCGGTCATCCACGCCGCGCTGGCGCCCAGTGCCGAAGACCTCAACTGGGCACGCAAGGTGATCGATGCCAGCGCCGCAGCACGGGGTGCCGGGGCTTTTCAGCTGGATGGGCAAATGATCGATGCACCCGTGCTGCTGCGTGCTCAGCGCTTGCTGGCATTGGCGGCGGGATAAGCGCACCTGAACGCATGCTCGCGTTCAGCACCGGCGAACGCCGGCTTAGACAAAACCTGATTCTCCAAACACTCGGGGTTGGTCATCGTGACATTGCACTATGCTCATGCTCTCCACCTGCTCCTGCAAACATAAGCTCCTACAAAAATAAGAAGGTGATATCGATGTTGAAGCTGACCAAAGCGCTTTTCTGCGCGGCCGCTGTTTCCGTGGCCGGCCTGGCACACGCCGCTGACCCGATCACGATCAAGTTCGCCCACGTGGTGGCCGAAAACACACCGAAAGGCCAAGGGGCCTTACTCTTCCAGAAAATGGTCGCCGCTGACCCCGCCTTGAAAGACAAGGTCAAAGTCGAGGTCTACCCGAACTCTTCGCTGTTCGGCGACGGCAAGGAAATGGAAGCCCTGCTGCTGGGTGATGTGCAGATGCTGGCGCCGTCTCTGGCCAAGTTCGAGCAGTACACCAAGAAAGTGCAAATTTTCGACCTGCCGTTTCTGTTCAATGACCTGGCCGCCGTTGACCGTTTCCAGCAAGGCCCTCAGGGCAAGGCCCTGCTGACCTCGATGGACGACAAAGGCATTCACGGCCTGGCGTATTGGCACAACGGGTTGAAGCAACTGTCGGCCAACAAGAAGCTGGTCGAACCGAAGGATGCGCGCGGCCTGAAATTCCGCGTTCAGGCATCCAGCGTCCTCGAAGCCCAGTTCGTTGCCCTGCGCGCCAACCCTCGCAAGATGAGCTTCGCCGAAGTCTATCAAGGCCTGCAGACTGGTACCGTCAACGGCACTGAAAACACCTGGTCGAACTACGAAAGCCAGAAGGTCAACGAGGTGCAGCCGTTCTTCACCGAATCCAATCACGGCCTGATCGACTACATGGTCATCACCAACTCCAAGTTCTGGAACGGCCTGCCAGCGGACGTGCGTGACGAACTGCAGAAGATCCTCGACCAAGTGACTGTCGAGGTGAACAAGCAGGCCGAAGCACTGAACCAGACGGCGAAGCAGAAGATCATCGACGCCAAAACCAGCGAAATCGTGACGCTGACTCCCGAGCAGCGCGCCAAGTGGCGTGAAGTCATGAAACCGGTCTGGGACAAGTTCTCTGAAGACATCGGCGCCGACCTGATCAAGGCAGCCGACGATTCCAACAAGGCGCCCTGAGCCTTAGATCGTTTCTGGTTACAGACAGTGACGGTCCGGCGACCACCCCACGTGCGGGTGGTCAGCCCGCACGACCTGCGCTATGCCTGGCTACGTGTGGCGTCTTTTGGAGAGAATACCTATGCACCCGCTGACGCGATTCTGGGAGCATCTGGAGGAGGGCATGATTGCCTTCCTGCTGGCTGCCATGACCCTCGTGACATTCGTCTACGTGGCGTTGAACAACATTTACACCCTGTTTTATTCCCTCAGCGATCAATGGGCGGTCAGCAGTGACTTATTCGCCGGCATCGGCGATCACCTCATGGGCTATGCGCAAGCGATGACCTGGAGCGTGGCGCTGACCAAGGCGCTGTTTGGCTGGCTGATCTTTTTCGGCATTTCCTATGGCGTGCGCACCGCGGGCCACCTGGGCGTCGATGCGCTGGTCAAGAAAACCAGCAAACCGGTGCAGCGCGTGCTCGCCATGCTGGCGTGTGCCTGCTGCCTTGCCTACGCCGGTCTGTTTCTCGTCGCCAGCTACAAGTGGGTGTCGGCGCTGTTCGTGGCCGGCATCGGTGCCGAAGACCTCGACCGGTTCGGCATCGAGGTGGCGTACATCGCGATCATCGTACCGATCGGCTTTGGCCTGGTGATAGCGCGTTACCTGGAAATCCTCTACCGCATCTGGACGCACCGGCAGACCGGGCTGGGTCTGGCTGACGAAGCGGCCGAAGCGAGCAAGCTGGCCAACCCTGCCGAGGAGCAGCACTGATGACCGTTATCTGCCTGTTCCTGTTGCTATTCGTTTTCATGTTTCTGGGCGTGCCCATCGCGATTTCCCTCGGATTGTCCGGTGCTGTTTCGATCCTCATGTTCAGTCAGGATTCGCTGAGCTCGCTGGCGATCAAGCTGTTTGAAACGTCCGACAGCTACACCTTTCTGGCGATCCCGTTCTTCCTGTTGTCCGGCGCCTTCATGACCACGGGCGGCGTCGCCCAGCGTCTGATCGACTTTGCAAATGCCTGCGTCGGCCACATTCGTGGCGGCCTTGCAATTGCCGCAGTGCTGGCCTGCATGCTCTTTGCGGCGTTGTCCGGTTCCTCGCCTGCAACGGTCGCAGCCGTCGGTTCGATCGCCGTTGCCGGCATGGTGCGTTCCGGTTACCCGAAGGAGTTCGGCGCCGGGATCATCTGCAACGCCGGTACTTTGGGCATTCTTATTCCGCCGTCCATCGTGATGGTGGTGTACGCCGCAGCCACCGAGACCTCGGTCGGCAAGCTGTTCATCGCAGGCGTGATTCCCGGCATCCTGCTGGGTCTGGCGCTGATGGTGGTGATCTACATTGTGGCCCGGGTCAAGAAACTTCCGGCCCAGCCACGGGTGACTTTCCGTCAGTGGCTGCACACCGCGCAACGCGCTTTCTGGGGCCTGATGCTGCTGGTGATCATCCTCGGCGGGATCTACAGCGGCATGTTTACCCCCACCGAAGCGGCGGCCGTGGCAGCGGTCTATTCGGCGTTCATCGCGTTGTTTGTGTACAAGGACATGAGCTTCAAGGACTGCCCGAAAGTCCTGCTGGAATCGGGACGGCTGTCGATCATGCTGATGTTCATCATCGCCAACGCGATGCTGTTCGCCCATGTGCTGACCACCGAGCAGATCCCCCAACAGATCACCGCCTGGGTCATCTCTGAAGGCCTGACGCCGATCGGTTTCCTGATCATGGTCAACATCGTGCTGTTAATTGCCGGCAGCTTCATGGAGCCTTCGGCAATCATCCTGATCCTTGCGCCGATCTTCTTCCCGATTGCCATGAAGCTGGGGATTGATCCCATCCACCTGGGCATCGTCATGGTGGTCAACATGGAAATCGGTCTGGTCCACCCACCGGTCGGGCTCAACCTGTTCGTGACCTCCGCCGTGACTGGCCTGACGCTGGGGCAGACCATTCGCGCGGCCTTGCCGTGGCTGTCGATTCTGCTGGTGTTCCTGCTGCTGGTGACATACGTGCCCTTCATCTCACTCGCGCTGCCTAACTGGCTGGGCATGCCATGACAGCGTGAGCGATTCAACCGAACTGTGAGCACAGTGCCTTTGCCCCCGATGACGCACGTCTTCGGGGGCTTTTTTGTGCCCGATATTTCCAGTGCGCAAGGGTGCAGTGCTGGCGAGAAAACAGCTGATCTGTACGCATAATCGGGTTGAAGTGGTTGGTGCCGGGTCGGCGTTTTGGCCGACTGTGTAGGGCGATTCCTGACTTTTATTAGGACGCTTCTCCTTCGCGTTTTGGCTATGGAATGGGGCTTTGAAATGCCTCATCTTCGCCCGCCTCAGCCCTCTCTCATGGACGAGTTGATCCGGTTTTGCCTGACCGGTCAGAGGCGCCTTTTCCTGCCAGGGACGCTCATCCATGCTCACCGCACTGCCACCTTTCTTTGATCACAGCCGCCACACGCTCGTTGTCCATAGCCTGCCTGTCTCGCTCGATGTTTTGGCGTTCGAGGGCGAAGAGCAACTGAGCCAGCCGTTTCTGTACCGCATCGAATTCACCTCCCTTGATCGCGACATTGCGGCCGATCAAATCCTCGGCAAGAGCGCCCAGTTCAGCCTGCATGCCGCCCCCCATACCTTGCCCAGAGCCATTCGGGGCTTGCCGGTGCCGAAGGTCGAAGCGCTGCGCACGCTGCATGGTGTCATTACCGGTTTCAAGCGGCTCTCGGGTTCGGCGGATGAAGCACGTTATGAAGTGACCTTGCAGCCGCTGCTGGCCTTGCTTGGGCGTGGCAAGCAATTCCGGATCTACCAGCACCAGTCGGTGCCGGAGATCGTCGAGAGCATCTTGCGCACGCGGCATGATTTCGAGGGGCAGGATTTCCGGTTCACTCTTGTGCGCGAGTATCCACGTCGCGAGCAGGTGATGCAGTACGGCGAGAGTGACCTGGCCTTCATTTCGCGCCTGCTCGCAGAAGTGGGCATTTGGTACCGGTTCACCAACGACGAGCGGTTGGGTCTTGCGGTGGTCGAGTTTCATGACGATCAGCGGCATTACGTCAAGCCGAGGATCAGTCTTCCGTATCGCTCGCAGTCGGGTTTGGGAAGCAGTGGCGAGGATGGCGTCTGGCAGTTGCAGGCGAGTCATGAGGTGGTCGAAAAGAACATTCACTTTCGGGCTTATCACCCTCGCGATGCCCGGGCGTGGCTGGACGGAGCGGTCGATCAGACGCGGGGGGATACGACGACTTATGGTGAGGCGTATCACTATGCCGAGCCCTATACCGCGCTCGGCGACAAGCTTGATCAGGATGAGGACCTGCTGGGGGAAAGCGGGTTCTTCTATGGGCGGTTGCGGCATGAGCGGTATCTGAATAATCAAACCCGGCTGAGCGGTGTTTGTAGCAGTGCGTCATTGGGGTTGGCGCAGGTGCTCGACGTTTCAGGCGGTGCCCCCCAGGCGTTTGAACCGGGTGCGGTTGTTACCCGATTGCTACTGCGTGCCGCGCGGGACCGCAGTTTCGAGCTGAGCTTCGAGGCGATTCCCTATTCGGAAAGCCTGTGCTTCCGACCGCCGTTGCTTGGAAAACCGAAGATGGCCGGGACTGTTCCGGCGCGTGTGACCAGTTCGCTGACCAACGATCCGTACAGCCACATCGACAGTGAGGGCCGCTACAAGGTCAGCTTTTTGTTCGACCGCGACAGCTGGAAGCTGGGTCAGGAGAGCCTGTGGTTGCGTTTGGCCAGACCTTATGCCGGCGACACTCATGGCCTGCACCTGCCGCTGATCTGCGGCACCGAAGTGGCGATTGCGTTTGAACAAGGCGACCCCGACCGGCCCTACATCGCCCACGCGTTGCACGACAGCCGCCATCCCGACCACGTCACGCTGCTGCGCCGCGATTACACGCGCAATGTGCTGCGCACCCCGGCCAACAACAAACTGCGCATGGAGGACGAGCGCGGCAAAGAGCACATCAAGCTCAGCACCGAACACGCCGGCAAGAGCCAGCTGAATCTTGGGCATCTGGTGGATGACGAGAAGCTAAAACGCGGCGAAGGGTTTGAATTGCGTACCGATGCTCAGGGTGCGATTCGGGCCGGAGGCGGGTTGTTTATCAGTGCGGATGAACAGACCAAAGCCCAGGGCAAGCAGCTGGACATGGACGCTGCAGTGGGTCGCTTGCAGCACGCCGGCGAACAGCTCGAACGGCTATCGGCCGACGCCGCTCTCAGCCAGGCAGACCCAGCGAACGTGCAAGCTCAGCTCGATCTGCTGACAGACAAGCTCAAGGCGCTGCAGCAATCCGTCCTTCTGCTCAGCGCCCCGCAGGGCATTGCGCTGACCAGCGGCGGGCATCTGCAGCTGGCCTCGCAAGACAACCTGATGCTCAACGCGGGCGGCGCGGCCGACATCAGCGTGGTGAAGAAAATGTTCATGGGCATCGGCCAGGGGCTGAGCGTGTTCGTGCGCAAGCTCGGGATCAAACTGATCGCCAACCAGGGACCGGTGAGTATCCAGGCGCAAAATGATCGTCTGGAGCTGCTGGCCCGCCAAGGCCTGAACATCACCAGCACCGAAGACGAAATTCACATCACCGCCAAGAAACGCATCGTTCTCAATGCAGGCGGCAGCTACCTCGCCATTGAGCAATGCAGCATCGAATCCGGCACCGCCGGCGACTACCTGATCAAGGCCGCGCACTTCGACTTCAGGCCAAAAGCCACACAGGCGGCAATTCTGCCCGTCTTGCCGGCGGGGCTGGAGGCTCCATCGGACCTGCATGGGCTTGGACCCAGCCTTCGCGGCAGTAACACCCACTCCGAGCAGAGCGCGACGGGCGATACCGGGCCTGAGCTAGAGCCCGAGCCATTGGAAGAGGAAGAAGAGGAAGAAGAGATCACCGAAGCCGTCACTGAAGGCATCACCCTGAGGATTGGCCTGTTCTTCGACGGCACCGGCAACAACCAGAGCAATGCGGCGGCGACGGAGCAGTGTCGGCGTCAGGATCTGAACAGTTTCACGGCCGAAGAACTGGAGAGCATTGCGGCAACGTGCGAGCAATACGGGTTTGGTGAGTTTGACGGTAGCGGGTTCAACAGCGCGCCGGATAACAGTTACGGGAATGCGCCGAGCAATGTGGCGCATTTGTATGACTTGTATCCGGATAACACGGCTACGCCGTTAAGCGAAGATGCCGAGATTGGGTACGTCAGGGTTTACGTCGAAGGTATTGGTACTCGCAGCGGTGGTGCAGATGCAACGCTGATAGGCCAAGGTCTTGGTCAGGGGGAAACGGGTGTGGTGGCGCGGGTGCGTCAAACGCCGGATATGCTCTCCAAGCAACTGGGTTTTTTCCAGCAAAAGAACCCCGGCATCACTATTCGCAATTTAGAGTTCGACCTTTTTGGGTTCAGCCGAGGCGCTGCCGCAGCACGACATTGCGCAAACGAAGTGCTTAAACCAAGTCGTGGGTTGTTCAGCGAACTGCTTGCCGGAGGCTCGGCAGGCCTATTGAAACATGTTAATTCGGTATCTGACGTCTGTATCAACCTGATCGGTCTTTTCGACACCGTTGCCGCGATCTCAGACCCTTTGCATGGCGACTTCAGTCCCGGTAATGACGTCGATCGTGGCGTCAATCTCTACCTTCCACCTGACTGCGCCCGACAAGTCATCCAGCTGCACGCTCTTGACGAATATCGGGCTGATTACTCTCTTAAGGCCGTGCACTCCACCCACCTGCAAATCGGCCTGCCCGGCGCGCATTCGGATATCGGTGGCGGCTACCTGCCTCGTGCCCGAGAAAAGTTATGGATGATACGGCCGCGCAAGGCCAGTGTCGGCGAGCATCAGAGAATCGAATCCCATCCGATGTGGCTCAGCGCGGACGGCCAGGCCAAGGTGCTACGTGAATTAGGCGCGGCGCGCGAAGGGACTGTTGTGGTCAAGGCCTGGCCTGCACCGACCAGTCCTCGTGGCAGGGCTGAGTCGGTTACGCAGGATTACTGGATTACCGTCACCCTGGAGCGACAGGTGCGCGGCGAATTGGCCCTGATTGCGCTTCGCGTAATGCGCGAGTTGGGCATGCGCCATGGCGTTCCTTTCGACGTCATCACTCGCGAGGATGAAGGGCTTGAATTGCCAGACGAACTCAAGCCTATCAACGAGCAAATCATGCGGCAGGTCTTTGCGGACGGGGTCGTGGGACTTGAACCCGCGCAAAAGGCATTGCTCAGCGCGCGTTACATTCACATGTCCGCGCACTGGACTCCCAAAGGGCCTTTCCTACTGAGCAAACCGGCGGCATTGAACCGCCGTAACGTGCACCTCAATCGTCCGCAAGAAGGTTATCCAGCATGAGGCGCCTGGCTTCTGCGGTACTTATGTTATGCAGCCTAAGTGCGTGCGCAAATGGGCCGAGATTGCCGCCGACGCCTAATCTGCCGTACCCGGCTTGGTATGTGG